>NZ_JAHWXM010000002.1:0-300000 GCF_023091225.1 Microbacterium galbinum
CCCGGCGCCCGCGGCACCCGCTCCGGCAGCGCCCGCCGCGCCTGCCCAGCCAGCCCCGGCCGCTCCCGCGCCTGCGGCCCCGGCCGCCCCCGCGGCGCCCGCAGCACCGGCCCCCGTTCAGTTCCGCGGCGACCCCGACGAGTACGTGCGCGAACTGCGAGGCGAGGCACGCACCCACCGCGAGGCGAAGGAAGCCGCGGAGACGCTCGCCGCCGAGCGCGCGCAGGAGAACACCACCCTCGCCGCTGAGCGCGACCAGCTCCGCCGCGAGAACACGGTCATCCTCCGCTCGCAGGAGCTCGGAGCGAAGGCCGCCGCTCTCCTGGACTCGAAGGAGTTCACCACAGCTTTCGCCGCCGTCGACCTCGCGGATGCCGCGGCCGTCGACAAGGCGATCACCGACGCGCTCGAGAGGAACTCGGCGTTCAAGGCAGGACCGACACTCCCCGGCGCAAGCGGCGGCGGGCATCAGGGCGGTTCCGCGACCACACCCACCCCGACCCTGGATAGCGCCATCGCGGCGCGCATGCAGGGCTAACTCCCCGGAAGGGAGATGAACCATGCCCGTTACCCTCGCTGAGAGCAAGAAGAACGCCACCGAGGACCTGGACGTCGCGGCGATCGACGAGTTCCGCAAGGAGACCGCGATCTTCGACAGCCTCGTCTTCGAGGACGTCGTCAACCCGGCTGGCGGCGGCGCGACGCTCGACTACGGCTACCGCCGCGTCGAGACGCAGCGCGGCGCCGCGTTCCGTGCCTACAACACGGAGTACACGCCCGAGCACGTCACGACCACGAAGCACTCCGTCACCCTGGCTCCCCTCGGTGGCTCGTTCGAGGTCGACCGTGTCCTCGCCAAGATCGGCCCCGCCGCATCGGGCAGCATCGCGCTGAACATGCAGCAGACCGTGAAGGCAACGACCACGAAGTTCCAGGACGCCGTGATTAACGGCGACACCGCTGTCGAGGCCAACGGCTTCGACGGCCTGGACAAGGCCCTCACCGGCACGTCGACCGAGGTCGGCACCGGCAAGGTCACCGACTGGCGTGACTTCGACTCGGACACCCGCGCCGAGCACAAGGCGCTCGACGCCATCGACGACTTCCTGTCGTACCTCGACGGCGTCCCGTCCGTCATCCTCGGCAACGCCCGCGCCCTCGCGCGCGTGCGCGCCGCGGCCCGCCGCGCCGGCATGTACACCCGGAACCCCGTCGAGGGCCTGTTCGCAGACCTCGAGCAGAAGGTCCCGGTCACGCGTGAGATGTACGGGAACATCGCGTTCCTCGACCCGGGCACGAAGCCCGGCTCGAACAACCCGATCATCCCGATCGTCACCCGCACCGTCGCGACCGTCTCCACCAGCGGCCTCACCGACCTCTACGCCTACCGCGTGGGGATCGACGGCTTCCACGGCCTCTCCACGGTCGGCGGCCAGATCATCCAGACCTGGCTCCCCGACTTCTCCACGGCCGGCGCCGTGAAGAAGGGCGAGGTCGAGATGGGCCCCGTCGCCGTCGCCCTCAAGAAGACCAAGGCCGCTGCGGTCCTCCGCAACGTCCGCGTCCAGTAAGGAGAGTCGGATCATGGCGAAGACCAGCGTGAAGACGATCAAGACCCCCGTCGATGGGTTCACGGGCCTCGTCGCAGGCGTGCACTTCGTGGAAGGCGTCGGCAAGACCGACGACGAGTCCGCGATCGCCTACTTCGAGCGCCAGGGGTACGGGGTCGGCGACGATCCGGCCGACGACCCCACCGATCCCGACCGGAAGTACCCGGCCGGAGACCCGTCCGACAAGTGGACCAAGGACGAGCTCCTCGCGTACGCCGCCGATCGCAAGATCGACATCGGCGAGGCGAAGAACAAGCCCGAGATCTGGGGAGCGATCAAGCCGGGTGGCACACCCTACAAGGGCGTCACCACTCCTGAGGGAAAGGGGCTCGTCAACGACAGCACCGACCCGAAGGACGACGAGATCAAGGACCAGGAAGACCTCCCGGTCAAGTGACGTCGCAGCTCCCCGCACGGCCACGGTCGTGCGGGGAGCACCACCGACACGTAGCTCAGCGGATAGAGCCACGGTGCGCAGGTTCGAGTCCTGCCGTGTCGACCAGTACCCATCGGACAGCCTGAGGAGGCCGCCATGCGCATCACCCACCCCCGCCCGCAGCTCGGCCGCCAGCGCGACCTCGGCATCGAGTTCCGCGACGGCGTCGCGACCGTCGAGTCGCTGCACCCCGAACGCGAACTCGCTCTCCGCCAGCACGACTACACGATCGAAGCCGACCCCGAGGTCGAGGCCCCGTTCCAGGAAGCGCTCGGCGAGCCGATCATCGACCTCGAGCAGCTGACCCGCGCGCAGCTGCGCCGCATGCTCCCGAAGGACACCGACGTCTCCTCGAAGGCAACGCACGGCGAACTCGTCGCGGCCGTGGCAGCACTCCCCGCCTCGCCGATTCCCGGCAGCGTCGACAACGGCGACGGCACGTCCGATCACCCCGGCTACGGGACCGTCGAGATGGCAGACGGCACGGCGATCGGCGACGGCGAGACCCTCACCACGATCCCGACCGAGGACTGAGCATGGCCTCTCGCACCTACGCCACGCCGCAGGACTACGCGCGGCTTGCAGAGGAGGACTGGGACGGCGAAGCGACCGTGCTCCCGAAGCGGCTCCGGTCCGCCTCGATCGAGGTCGAGAAGCTCACCCGCCGAGCCGTCTACGACGTGGACGACGACGGCTACGCGACCGACTCGGACATATCCGAGGCGCTCACCGAAGCGACGTGCGCGATCGCCGAGTACTGGGTGCTCACCGACGATCCGACCGGCGCCGATTCGAACGCGGGTGCCGTGAAGATCGGCTCAGTTTCGCTCGGCACGACGTCGTCGAACAACGACAACCTCACCGAACGCCAGAAGCTCGAGCGGCGCATCGGCACCCGCGGTATCGACATCCTGACGACGGCCGGGCTCATCGGCGCGGCCGTCGCGCACACGTAGGAGGTCGCCGTGGTCCGCCTCCGTGCGAAGCATCTCCCCCACCGTGTCGACGTCGTCCCGCACGAGGGCGACGGCGCGGAGGGCGACATCTGGGGCGATCTGCGCGAGGACCGTCCCGCGTACGTCGAGCAGAAGACTCGCCTTGTCGTTGACCGCCGTGCGACGTCGCCCACGCGCGGGCAGGAGATCGAGTCGACTGCGTTCGTCGTCCTGCTCCTCGAAGACGACACCCCGCCGACCTCTCGCGTCACCGTCTGGAAGGGCACACCGCGCGAGCGCACCTCGGCGGTGATCGACTCCCAACGATTCGAATACCCGGGCACCCCGTCGCACATCGAGATCTACCTCGAATAGGAGGCCGCCATGCCTGTCGAGCGGACGAACAACTTCGGCGCGATCACCCAGCAGATCCTCGCGAACGCACGCATGGGCGTCGGCCTCGCCGGCGAACGCCTCCTCGCGCTCTCCGCTGCCGAGGTCCCCCTCGACCAGGGAACGCTCATGGGGTCCGGTGCCGTGTCGACGCCGCTCGGCGGTGAGGGGATCGAGGCGCAGGTCACCTACGACACCCCGTACGCGGCGCGCCTGCACGAGCACCCCGAGTACAACTTCCAGGACGGCCGCAAGGGCAAGTACCTCGAAGACCCGGCGCTGGAGCACAAGGACGAGCTGCTCGCGATCATCGCGAAGGAGGCTGGCCGTGGCTGACGCACCCGAGATCGTGCTGAACCGGGCGCTCGCGCTGCTGCTCGACGAGCATGAGCTGGCCGTGTACCACCCGGAAGGCGCGATCCCCGAACGTGGCATCCGACTCGACGGCGTCATGCCGACGACGGTCGACGAGTTCACCCTCCTCACCCCGCTCCGCCCGATCCCGGACGGCCGCGCCGACATGACGTACCGGACCCAGATCTACACGCGCCGGAAGGGCTCGATCCTCGTCGCCCGCGCCTGGGCCTCTGACCTCCGCGCCGTGCTCGATCAGACCGAGTACACGCCCGCCGCGCTCGGCATCTCGTGGGCGTGGGAGTTCTCCGGCGACGACTACGAACCCGACTCGCAGGGCCGCTCTGCAGCGGTCGCGACCTACTACTTCCGCGGGCGCCGCCCGTAGAACCGCCAGGACCTCCCTGGCATCCACCCACCGAAGGAGACGGCATGTCCGATCACACCCTCTACGACACGACGGCCCCTTCGGCGGGGTCGCTCGCGCTCGCCCACCAGAAGATCCTCCGCGTCAAGCAGAACGGCGTCTTCATCAACATCACCGGCGACATCAACAACCTCGCCGGGAACCCGACGCCGATCACCGTCCAGCGCGAGGTGTACGGCACGAAGGGTCGCACCTCCGGCGACATCATCGGCTACAACTTCGCGCCGTCGTTCTCGGCCGAGGGCGTCCGCGACCCCGCGACCAAGCAGCTCGTCGCCTCGCAGGCCTGGCTCGTCGACCTCCTCGACGCCGCGTTCTCCGAGGGCGAGGACAACAAGCGCGAGTTCCAGTGGGGCGACGCGCTCGACGAGCGCCTTCCCTGGTTCCAGGGCAAGTTCTCCGTCGCCGTTGCCGACCTGAACACCGGCTTCGCCGACAAGGGCGGCTGGACGTTCACGCTCACCAACGATGGCGTGGTCGACCGCATCGAGTCCCCCATCGCGGGCGACGGATCCCCGACGATCGAGTCCGCGGCTCCCGCGGGCCAGGGCGTCGGCGACCTCATCGTCCTCCGCGGCTACGGCCTCGACACCGTCACGGCCGTCACCATCGACGGCGCCGCAGTGTCGAAGCTCATCCCGGTCGACAACGGCATCGCCGTGCTCATCCCGACCGGCGTCGCCGGCACCGCCGCGATCATCGCGACGAACCCCGCCGGAGCGTCCGAGCCGTTCGATTACACCGCCGCCTGACCGGCAGGAAGCAGGGTTCCTCGTGGTCACCGCATCTGAGGTCGGTCGCGACCTGCATCTGACCGTGGAGGGCGTCGCACCGTACGTGGTGCGGCCCCTCCCCGGTCGGATCGGCGAGCAGATCACCTCCACCTACCTCCAGATCTCCGTTGGTCTCGCCACCACCGAGGACATGACGGACGCGTTCCGCATGGCCCTCGACGGCGGCGTGCTCGACGGCGACCGCTACGTGCCGCTCCCCGTCGAGGAGCAGCACAACTACAACCGCCTCCAGGACGAGCTCCGCACCGCGGAGGCCGAGTCGATCCTCATGCCTGCGTTCCTCTGGCAGACCGTGCTCGGCCTGTCCGGCGTCACCGCGTTCATCGAGGGCGGTGAAGGCGTCGCCGGAGGGGTAAAAGCCCTCTGGGCGCTGACCGCGCGTTTGGGGATCTCTCCCTCGCGGACATCGCCCAGTTCGGCGTTGGACGACCTGATCCAGCTACAGGCCGTTTCCCCGAGTACGCCTTCCCCCCAGGGTGGCGTGAAGCCCGGGAAGCAGCCGCGCGACAGGCAGCCCAAGCAGAGCAGCAGCTGACCTCGGCGACGTCCCGCGACATCTGGAAGACCGCGCTCCCGCAGCTCTACGGCGAGGTCGAACTCGACCTCGCACAGCATCACCTGATCTCTGACCTCGACCGCGCCCTCGACACGAGGACGTGGCACTTCGTCCGCTCCGCCGTGACCCGGCTGATGGACATCGACGCCTCGTGGCTGCGAAGGACGGTGATCGCCGATGTTCGACGCCGGAGCGATCGTATTCCACATCAAGGCAGCGGGAGCGGCGCTGTTCCGCCAGGAGATGTCGGAGGCCGACAAGGCAGCTGAGCGCCTCGGCCGCACCTCGGAGACCGCGTCGTCGAAGACGGAGCAGCTCGGGTCGAAGCAGGAGACCGCGGCTCAGAAGGCTCGGCGTCTCGCTCAGGAGCAGGCCGCCGCCGAGAAGGCCGCGCGCGAGTACGCCGACGCGCAGGAGCACGTCGGGAAGATGCTCGTCGGCGCGGGCGCCGCGATCGTCGGCACCACCGGTCTCGTCGTGAAGTCCGCGATGGACTGGGAGTCCGCGTGGGCGGGCGTCACGAAGACCGTCGAGGGCACCCCGCAGGAACTCGACGCCGTCGAGCAGGGGCTCCGCGACCTCACGGGCGTCCTCCCGGCGTCGCACGACGAGATCGCGGCTGTCGCTGAGGCCGCCGGTCAGCTCGGCGTGAAAACGAAGGACGTCGTCGGCTTCACCCGCACAATGATCGACCTCGGCGAGACGACGAACCTCACCTCGGACCAGGCGGCGACCTCGCTCGCGCAGCTCATGAATATCATGGGCACCGCGGGCGAGGACGTCGACCGGCTCGGCTCCACGATCGTCGCGCTCGGCAACGACGGGGCCTCGACCGAGGCCGAGATCGTGTCCATGGCGCAGCGCATCGCTGGCTCCGGCAAGCTCGTCGGCGCGACCGAGGGTGAAGTGCTCGCCCTCGCGAACGCCCTCGCCTCGATGGGTGTCACCGCCGAGCTCGGCGGTGGCGTCGCGTCCCGCATCCTCCAGGACCTCTACTCCGCAGTGCAGACCGGCGGGCAGAAGCTCGAGGGCTTCGCTGCCGTCGCTGGCGTCTCCGCGAAGGACTTCGCCACCGCGTTCAAGAACGACCCCGTCCGCGCGATGGGCTCGTTCGCGACTGGCCTCAACGGTGTCGAGGCCGCCGGCGGGAACGTCGTGCAGACGCTCAACGACCTCGGATTCAAGTCGACTGAGGAGCAGCGCGTCCTCCTACAGCTCAAGTCCTCCGGCGACCTCCTCACGGACTCGCTCGAGCTCCAGAACACGGCGTGGCAGGAGAACTCTGCCCTCACGAACGAGGCCGCGAAGCGTTACGACACCGTCGAATCGCAGCTCGGCATCATGCGCAACCGCATCAACGACGCCGCGATCGACCTCGGCTCCGTGTTCCTGCCCGTCGTCTCCGACGTCGCGGCCGGCATCGGAGACTTCGCTGACGGCGTCGCATCGCTCCCCGCGCCACTGCAGGAAGCGATCGCTGTCGGCGGGCTGCTCGTCGGCGTCGTTGCGCTCGTCGGCGGCACCGCCATGATCGCGGTCCCGAAGGTCATCACGCTCTGGCAGCAGATCCAGATGCTCAGTGCCAGCGGTACCCGTGCGGGCTCCGCGCTTCGCGGCATGGCCGGATTCCTCGGCGGCCCCTGGGGTGTCGCCCTCGTCGCCGCGACCGCGCTGATGGTCGGCCTATCGAAGGCGAACGAGCAGGGTCGCGCGTCCGTCGAGGACCTGCAGAACTCCCTCGTCACAGGCGCATCGTCCGCGGACCTGTTCGCACAGTCCACCAGCGGCCGGAGCGTCGAGAAGTTCTTCTGGGGCGACTACGCCGAGAGTTTGAAGGACCTCCCGAACCTGCTCGATCGCGCCGCGAGCGCATCGAACGATTGGCTTGACCTCACCTTCCAGGAGCAGGGCGCGCTCGGAAGCATCGAGGAGATCGGCCAGGCCCTCGCGAAGCTCGCGACCACCGACCTCCCAGCGGCGTCGCGGTCGTTCCAGCAGCTCGTACAGGATCAGAACCTCACTGACGAGCAGGCGCAGGAGCTTCTCCGGCGGATGCCGGATCTCCGCAACGAGCTCGTGCGCCTCGCAACCGAGAACGAGGAGGCCGGCGACGACGTCGCGCTGCTGAACAAGCTCCTCAAGGAGAGCGCGAAGGAGTCGCAGACCGCATCCGAGGCGTACATGGAGCAGTCAGACTCCGTGCAGAGCCTGACTGACGAGCTGATCGAACTGATCGAGACGATCAACACGGCGAACGGCCTCAACCAGGACGCGATCAGCGCGAATGCCGACTACCAGGCGGCTCTCGAAGGCATCACGACCGAGGTCGAACGGCAGAAGGAAGCGTACAAGGGCGCGCACGACACGCTCGACGGCTTCAACCTCTCCCTCGATGAGAACACCGCTGCTGGCTCCGCCAACGCGGAGGCGCTCGCTGGTGTTGCGGATGCTGCGCAGAACGCTGCGAGTAAGCAGTTCGAGCTCGATCAGCAAACGATGTCCGGGAAGGACGCCGCCGAGAAGTACGCGTCGACACTCGCCAATCAGCGGCAGAAATTCATCGAGTCCGCGATCGCCGCCGGCTACAACGCCGATGAAGTGAAAGCACTCGCGGATCGCGTGTTCCAGCTGCCGACCGAGCGCGAAGTGAAGATCCTCGCCGATACCGCGAAGGCTCAGACCGACGTCGATTCGTACATCAGCCGGAACACCGGGCGCGAGATCATCCTCAAGATCGGCACGTCGCGGGTTGCGCAGGGTGAGGGCGGCGGCGGTGGCATCACCCAGGCGGACGGCGGAGTGGTCTCGTATCACGCCAACGGCTCGGTGTCTGAGAACCACGTCGCGCAGATCGCTCGCGCTGGCGAGTGGCGGGTGTGGGCTGAGGACGAGACCGGCGGCGAGACGTATGTCCCGCACGCGCCGTCGAAGCGTGCACGGTCAGAGGCGATCATGGCCGAGACCGCGCGCCTCTTCGGTGGCACTTACATCCCGGCCGGCGCACAGCGGCTCGCCGAGGGTAGCGCCCTCACCGGGGCGCGCACCGCACCCGTCGCGACGTTCCCGGAGCGACTGAAGCTCGTCGTCGGCGAGCGGGAGTTCGACGCGTACGTGCGCGAGCACGGCGACGCTGCGGCGGCAGCCCGCGGCGACAAGGTGACCCGCGCGATCAAGAGCAGGAAGTGGGATGACGCATGAGCACTCTGACGCCGTTCCCGGACATGGCGCCGGTCCCGCGGATCCTCGTCGACGTTCCTGTCGCCGAGTTCCCCGCGGGGTCGGTGACCGTGTCGCTCACTCGCACGAGCGAGGGGCGCACGATGCAGGTCCGCGGCGGTCAGCGACTTCCTGCGACTTCCCCGGCGATCGTGATCGATGCCGAGGCGGGCTTCGGCATCGAGTCCGCGTACACGGTACTCGGCCACGATGCTTCCGGTGCGATCATCGGCTCGTGGCCGATCGGCTCCGCCGTGCTGAGCTTTGACCAGGTCGTCATTCAGCAACCGCTCGACCCGCGTCTCGCGGTCGTCGTGGCGAAGCTCTCGGGCACCGGCGCGGAACTCGTGCGGGAGACGCCTGGTGAACCGGCCTGGCCCCAGGGCAGCGCTCTCCCCGGAGTGATCGCGCTTGGCCCCCGCCGTGGCCTCGACGGTGTCGAGCTCGAGCTGATGGTCGACTCCCATGAGGCAGCCGACATTCTCCAGGCGTCGCTCGGCACCTACGAGCGTCGCCAGCTTCCGATCTGGCTGATCCGCACCCCGCCGGGGCGCCGCCTGCCGGCCGTCTTCTTCTGCCACGTCCCACGCCTGCGCGAGAAGGACGAGCTGATCCAGCTCGGCCTGACTCGCGTCCTCTACTCGGCGGTCGTCACCGAGACCAAGCCCCCGGCCGCTGGCATCACCGCGGCCGTGCTCACCCACTCGGACATGAAGGTGTTCTTCGCCACACACACCCAGGTGAAGGCCCTCTACGCGACCCACTCCGACGTGAAGCGCGACATGTCCCTGATCGGAGCAGCCAGTGCGTAACGTGTCCCAGACGTGCCGGGAGGTCATCGCGAGCGGTGTCTTCCAGGCGCACTGGACCGCCGATCTGTTCTACGACGGCGTGCCGCGCGCACAGAACCTGCTACTGCTGGATCCACAGTTCGCCTGGGACGCCTCCGCGCAGATTCAGGGCTCGGGGAAGTGCGAAATCCTCTGGGACGACATGTTCGGGCAGTCGATCGTGCCGCGCGAGATCGGGGACCTGTTCTCGCCCTACGGTGCCGAGCTGCAGGCAGACATCATCATCTCGGCTGGCGACTTCGTCGAGCGGGTCCCGATGGGACGGTTCGTGCTGGACTCGGTCCCGGACAGCGTCGAGCAGGCGATCGAGAACGCGCATGGCGGGCTTCCCGTCGTCGTCGAGTCGCGGGTGTCGCTCGATCTCGCCGACTACTTCCTCCGCATCGCGCGCGACGAGTTCCCGTTCCCGACCTCGCCGCGGTCGACGTCGATGTGGGACGAGGCGCAACGCCTCACCAGCCTCGCGGTCGTGCGCTCGATCCCCGACCGTACCCTGCCCAGAAACATCACGTACGACGAAGACCGCCTCGAAGCGCTCGGCAAGGTGTTCGGCCCATCGAACGCCTGGCCGACACTCACCCCTGCCGGCGGCCTCACCGCACGCCCGAAGGACTGGCCCGCCCCCGTGGCCCGTCTCGAGAACGTCCTCGCCTCGCCCCTGGTCATGCGCTCGGAGAACGTCTACAACCGTGTCGTCGTCGAGGGGAAGAATCCGACCCCTGACGGCCCGGTACTACGAGCGGTCCGGGAGATACGCCAGGGCTGGCTGCGAACCCGCAACCCGAATGGCACCCGGTCCCCGTTCGGCGGCGCGACATACCGGTATAAGTCCGAGTTCCTCACGACGCAGGACCAGGTCGATCGCACGGCCGACAGTCTGCTCCCCCGCGTCTCCCGCATCCGCTCGGTGACCCGGCGCATCACTGAGCCGTTCAACCCGCTCCGCGAGCTCGGCGACGTTCTCACGTTCGTCGACACTCAGCGCGGCGGCGACGAATCCCTCGTGCGCATCCGGTCCATCGAGCACAGCGGCGCAGAAACCGTGCTCGACGTGGAGGTGAAGCAGCGGTGATCTCCGAAGCAGATGTCATTCTCGCGGGCCTCGATGGTCGGACGAAGGTCGCCTCCCGAAAGGCGACCTTCGTCGGGATCGATACCGGCATGGCGCTCGTCGACATGGGCGACTCCCGTTTCGTATGCGATTTCGGGAACGGGTACATCCCGGGGCCTGGCGAGACCGTGCGCATCCTCTCCATCGGAGATCAGCACCTCTTGTTCCCCGCAGCGGGCCGCCCCACGGTCGGAACCGTTCTCACTGTGTCGTCGACCTCCGCGAGCGTCGCGACGAGCACGGGCACGTTCTCGATGCCCTTCGCTGGCACCGCTCCGACGTCCGGGGACCGCGTTGGCGTCGTCTGGGCCGAGGGCGAGCCCTGGTGCACCTCCAAGCTGTCATCGTCGCCGCCTGCGCCTCTCCCGCCGCCGCCTGACCCTGGGACGGTCGAACCGTCCGTGCGGTCGGCAGAGTTCCGCGCGATTGATGCCGGCTCCACCGACCGCAACCAGGTCCGCTGGTGGACCGGGCAGCCCCGCGCCGGGAACTCCACCTACGGCGCGTGGTTCTACGGCGGCCAGATCAAGGACACCATCCCGGCCGGCGCTCAGTTCGTCTCGATGGAGTTCTACGCCGCCTGGTGGCAGCGCCGCTACGCCGCCCCGAACTTCGGGCTCCACTCCGACCCGTTCAAGGCCGGCGTCCCCGCAGTCGTCGGTGCCGCGCCGTGGGCGCCGAACGAGGGATGGAACGCCATGCCCTACGGAGCCGACTGGTTCCCGAACCTCATCGCCGGTGGACCGCACTACGGCATCGGCCTCAACCAAGGCGGCGACAACATCTTCGCCAACCTCGCCCAGAACGCCATGTCTGGTGCGCTTCGAATCACATGGAGGTCCTGATGGGCAACAGCAAGAACCCCACCACGGGGAAGCGCGTCTTCAACGACGTCTACTCGTTCCCGCAGGACTCGCAGGACCTCGCTGACGACATCCACGACGCATGGAACGTGCGCCGCGGACCAGCCTCGGCGCGCACGACGTTCCCCGAGGGGCAGCTGCGCGAGGGCCTGATCTGGGTAGAGACCGACACTCGCATCTCGTACCGATGGTTCAGCGCGACAGGGTGGCAGCCAACCGACGCGCTGGTGCTCCTCGCTCGGCAGTCCGTCACCGGGGCCGGGACGATGAACTTCGACAACGTGTTCTCGAGCCGGTTCGAGAACTACCTCGTGCGCGTGAACATCCGAAGCATGTCAGCTGGTGGTGTCCCGGCGATGCAGCTGCGCTCTGGCGGAAACCCCGCCGCAGGTGCGTCGGACTACCGGTCGGTGAGCCGCACGAACTCGTCGACCGCGATCGCTGGGGCGACGACCGGTGAGGATCGTGCACCGTTGACGAAGGCGAGCGTTGCCGCCCTCTATGCGGAGGTGCGCATCTTCGATCCGGGGATCGCGTCGCGCACCGTATTTCTCGTGAACTCGCACGGCGTGGGATCGACGACCGCGGCGGAGAACGGCGACCTCAGCGTGCAGCACAACCCGGCCGTGGCCTACGACGGCTTCCGCATGCTGACCTCCGGCCCGCTGATCACGGGCGCCGTGTCCGTCTTCGGGATCGGCTGATCATGGGCGGCGCACTCATGATCGTCGACCTCGGGCATGGTCGCGGTTGGCTCGAGGTCGAGGCGGCGAAGAGCCAGGCGCGCATCGACAGGGCTCTCGGGCATCCGCAGCAGATCACCGAGGCGGGGCGGTCGTGGGAGCAGCAGAACGCGCACTGGCTCACCTTCCAGAAGTACGGGAAGCCGATCGCGTTGCACCCCGACACCCCGAGCGTGCACCAGAAGGGGCGCGCGAAGGACACCGACGAGCGCCCCGTCGCGCTGCTGAACGATCACGGGTGGTTCCAGACCGTCTTCCGGTGGATCAACGGTGTGTGGACGCTCGTGGAGCCGTGGCACTTCGAGTACTTCCCCGAGCGCGACAACCACCGGCACGAGGTGGTCGAGCTCGTCAACGACAACGGAACGTGGCGCATCGCGCCGGAAAAGGAGTGGGACGAAATGGCTACGGAAGCCCAGATCCGCGCAGTCGTGGCGGATGAAGTGCAGAAGGCGCTGGTGACGAGCAAGGCGATCACCGAGAAGGCGGTGAAGCAGTACTCGCGCGCAGGGGCGTACAAGATCGTCGGAGTGCAGGGGACGAAGAACGCTCCCGGACCGCACATGTACCTCACCGGCCCGGGCGGAAGTGTGCATCTCCCGACGCAGCCCGACGTCGATCTGATGCGCCGCTACATCCAGGCAACAGCCCACGTGCTCGACGCGCCTTACAACCCGAAGAGCGCGTCGGTGAACGGTGAAGAGTTGCTCACGCCTGCGCAGTTCAAGACCGCGATGCTGTGGATCGCTCGCATGAAGCCCGAGCCGGAGCCGGTGAAGTCCGCGGCGGCGAGCAGCTAGTGCCAGAGCTGGGGGCGATCGGTGGATGGGCGGTCGCCATCCTGACGGTCGTCATCACGTCGATCGTCTCCCTCTTCCCGAAGAAGGGCTCGATCGAGAACGCTCGGATCGACCAGCTACAGGAAGACCTCGCCGCCGAGCGCGAAGAGCGCAAGTCGCTCGCCACAGAGGTCAAGGACATTCGCGCCGAGCAGGACCGTCTCGCCCGGCGGGATCTCGCCTGGATCCTGCACTACGACCTCGTGAAGCAGGGCGTCGAGGCCGGAACGATCCCGCCCTGGCCCGCACTGCCCGAGATTCTTGGAGGTCCTCATGTCTGAGCCCGACGATCTGCTCAACGCATCCATCCGCGAACGTCGCCGTCTGGTCATCGTCTTCACCGCCCTCATCGCGGTCGTCGCGATCGCGCTCGGCGTGGGATGGCTCAGCGCATGGGGTGGCCGCGAAGCATGGCACGAGCAGGCGATGACGTGGCAGGACCGCTACGTCGAGCTGTACGACGAGTTCACCGTCGCGACGGGCGAGGAGCCGGACGCCCCAGAGCCGGGAGTCGTCGCCGAGCAAGGGCCGCAGGGCGAGCCCGGATCGCCCGGCGCCCCTGGCCCTGTCGGCCCAGCGGGGCCCTCCGGCACTCCCGGCCCGCAGGGAGCGCGCGGAGTCCCCGGTGATCCCGGTGATGACGGCGAACCCGGCGAACCCGGAGCCGCCGGACAGCAGGGCCAGACCGGCCAGTCCGGCGGGCAGGGTCCCGCCGGCGCAACCGGGCCGCAGGGCCCGAAGGGTGACGCCGGGGCACCCGGCCCCGCCGGCCCGCAAGGCCCCGCAGGAACACCCGGGCCGACATGCCCTGACGGGTACGCCGCCGAGACGCGGTGGATATCCGTCTCCGATTCCGACATCGGAATCTTCTACCCACAGCAGGCGATCGTCTGCATCCCAACTCCCACCGGAGGTACACCATGAGCAAGATCTGGTTCCCGATGCAGCGTGCTATCCGCACCGCGGCACAGGTCCTCGTCGGCGGCGCAGCCGTCCTCGCGACGATCGTCCTCGTCGCCCCGCAGATCGTCGACGCGGTCGCCGACGTCGTCCCCGGCCCGGTGATCGCCTGGGCCACTGCGGCCCTCGCGACGCTCGCCGCGATCAGCGCCGCGCTCTCTCGCGTGATGGCGATCCCCGCCGTCGACGAGTGGCTCCGACACATCGGCGCAGGATCCGCGCCCGCGCAGTTCGTCGTCGCGCAGATCGAAGGCAACGCGACCCCGCTGACCCGCCGCCAGTACCGCGCCATGCTCGACGGCGCGGACACCGGCACCGACGACACGTCGAAGCTCCGCGCGGCGATCTCTGAACACAACGATCGCATCGGACTCTGAACGCAGAAGACCCCCACCTAGCCTCCGGGCCGGGTGGGGGTCTTTCGTCGTTCCGAGGGGACGCCTGCGCCTGATGACGGGTGCTCTAGTATCGCGGGCATGGACCGAACGGTGCTCTCGACCTTCCAGCGACAGGTGGCCGATCAAGCCGCGCTCGGGCTTCGCGGCCTGGCGATCATGCATGCGGGGCTCACGGAACTCGATGCCGCGTGGGACGGAATCCCTGATCGTTCGGCGCTCGAGGCTGCCGGCAACGAGGTATGGGCCGGGGTGCAGATCTTCGTGACCGCATCGGGCAACGTGAGCAAGGCACTCTGGGGCAGCGGGGGCGAACGGGCGGGTCGCCGCGCGGACCTGCGGTCATCGCTCGGAGTGCTCGACGAGTCACCGCTGAGGGGGTTCACCTTCCGCAACCACTTCGAGCACTTCGACGAGCGGATCGACAGGTGGGCGAGTGCGTCCGACCGGCGAGTGCTACTCGATCGGCACATCGGCCCGGCAGACTCGGTATCAGGACCTGAGGGTCGGGAGAGGCTCCGCGTCCTCGACCCAGAAGCCGGGATCCTCTACTTCTGGGGAGACCAGTTCGACATCGCTCCGATCGCCGACGAGCTCACGCGATTACTCGGTCGAGCGGGCGCAGCGGCGGACTAGCGAATCCAGGGCTCTGATGCCGGAATGCTCTGGGTTAGACGCTGCGGACGCTGAGCATCTGCCATCCCTCAGGGACCTGCGCGACAAGGGCATCCATGCCCTCGGCTTCGATCTCGCGCAGGCCGTCGCGGCGGTCGAACCGCGCCGTCGTCTCGATGCCCTGAGCGCCCTTTAGCATGCGCGCCGGCGCCGAGACGAGGTCGAACCCAGACGGGGCGTGCTCGGCGAGCTGCGCGTGCACGTCCTCGAGCGAGTCGCCCACGAGTTCGACGGTGTGGGATTCGACGGGGCGGATGAGAGCGACGAGCATCAGTCCAGCCTAGGCACTCTGGGGGCGTCCAAGAGCGTAGGGTCGGTGGTCACGTAGAGCGGCAGGTCCACCGCATTCCCGTGGCCGAGGATCTCGGGCGTGCTCGGATCAGGAAGCGAGCGTCGGAACTGGCCGAGCGCGATCCACGGGGCGACGTCGGGGAGCGTGCGCAGCGCGGTGCACAGCGTCGCCGTGTACTCGTCTTCAAAGAACCCGAGCCACGTTCCGACGGCCTCGGCGAGCACGTCGACGCGGTCGCCCGCAGTCGCGCGCAGCTCGTCGAGAACGGGCCCGGGGTCGGACGTGTATCGGTTGCGGGAGCAGATCGCGTCGAGCGTGACGCTGAGCTTCACGGTGGGGGAGAGCCCTGCGGAGGGCATGACCGGATGTCCTTCCTCCGGCCGAGAGGACTCGATTCTACGTCGCGGCTCCGACGCTTAGCTGGCGTGCTCGATCAGAACGGTTGCGCCGTCGTCCGGGTGATAGCGCCACTCGATCTCGTACCCAGGCCAGTCATCAGTCTGCGCGCCGTCAAGCGCACGCGTCGCTCCGATCTTCGACTCGAGAGCAGCTGGCGCCCCGAGCTCGCGAAGGATGCAGAGCATGTCGTCGTAGGCGGGGCCGTTGTACTTGCCGACTCGGTGGAGGCTGAGGGTCTCGTCGTCGTCGAGGATCTCGACGTTCACGCTGGGGCGGGTGTTGCACTCGCCGAGCGCGAGGCCGAATGCAGCGAGTCGGTCGCGCTCAGCCTTCGCCGCTGCTTGCTCTGCCGCGGCCTTCTCTGCAGCCTCGGCGTTCGCGATCGACACCGGGATCGCGATGGCCGCACCGACCACGATGACAGCGGCGACGGCGATTGAGATCCACAGCCCGCGTCGGCGCTTTGGTGCTTCAACGGAGGATGGCGCGTCGGTTTCATCGGGCCGTGCTGCATCGGGAACGTCGGTCATGGTCGAGAGCATAGCGACCGGGAGTACCGCGCTGAAAGTCTCGATGACAGCGCTGATGGCCCTGTGTGGGTCTAGTTATGGTGCGTGTTGACCGCCCACCCGCCGCGCACCACATCGGCGATCGCGACGTGCAGACGGGAGCCGTCGGGCAGCGAGGCGTCGACGAACGGTTGGCTGATGTCGACGCGACGACCGGTGGATTGCAGCATCCGCTCGACGAGGTCGCGCACGACCGTCTCGCCGAGCCGTAGATCGACGCGCTCGGCCACTCCGCCCCGGGCGATGTGCACCTGGTCTCCCCCATTCACCCAGATCTCCTCGATCCCCGGATCGTCGAGCAAGGGCTGCAACGCCCCGTACCCGCTGACCGCCGCGAGCACATCGCGGACCGAGCGCGCCTCGTCGTCGATGAGTTCCTGCCCTCGGGCGAGTGCCAGGTCGTTGTGCCTGCGGACCTCGGCCTCGGTGATCCGACGGACGGCATCGGGATCGATCGAGGGGTCGGTGCCGTCGCTGCGCAGACGAAGGCGCACACGATCGGCCACGGCGAGAGAGGGAGGATTCACGCCGAGCATCCTCGCAAGAATCGCGAGAACGGCGCGGAAGTTATCCACAGCGAAGACGGAACGACCTCGGAACGGCCCTCGTGCTGCACTGAAGACGTAGCCTCCGACCCCTCGGAGCCCCCGGTGCCCGGATCGCCGCGGGGATGGTCACGCGGCCGTCGATCGGACGGTCGAGTCACCCGACGGATCGAGCGATCCCCGCCCTCTCCTTGTACCGGATTCTCCCGGGAAAGCGGAGGCCTCCGCTCGGTAGACTGTGAGCACCGCGCGGGAGTGGTGGAATTGGCAGACACGCAGGATTTAGGTTCCTGTGCCCCAGGGCGTGTGGGTTCAAGTCCCACCTTCCGCACAGGACGAGCGCATTCGCGCGTTCGGCTGCTCGACCGCCGCACCATCGCACCACGACGGGACACTCATGCATCACGCCGCGCTCATCCCCTGGCTCGACCCGGCCACGATCATCGGCACGGCGGGTCCGTGGGCTCTGCTCGTGGTGTGCTTCATCGTCTTCGCCGAGACCGGACTGCTCGTCGGCTTCCTGCTCCCGGGTGACACGCTGCTCGTGATCGCCGGTCTGCTGTCGCACCCGATCGCGGGTTCCGAGCACGGCGTCTTCGGCATCAACGTGTGGTTCGTGGCGCTGTTGATCGGTCTATCGGCGTTCGTCGGCGGCGAGGTCGGCTACGTGATCGGCCACAAGGGCGGTCCGGCCGTCTTCGAGCGCAAGGAATCGGGCCTCTTCAGCAAGAAGAACGTCGAGCGCACGAACGCGTTCTTCGAGCGCTTCGGCGGCATCACCGTGATCCTCGCCCGCTTCGTGCCGATCGTGCGCACGTTCGCCCCGGTCGCCGCGGGCGTCGGACACATGCCGTGGCGCAAGTACACGCTCTACAACCTCATCGGTGCCATCCTCTGGGGCTTCGGTCTCACGATGTTCGGCTACGCCATCGGGTTCATCCCGCCCGTGGCGGACTTCGTCGAGAGCTACATCGACCTGATCCTGCTCGCCGCCGTCGGCGGCACTGCTCTGGTCACGCTCTGGCACTACCTCCGCGAGCGGTACAAGGCCAAGAAGGAAGCCGAGGCCGGCCACGACGTCGTCACCGACGCGGCCGAGGCGGAGGCCCTCACGCTCGATCCCGAGGTCTTCGACCGCGCGCCCGACCTGGACGGCGACGGCAAGCACTGACGACGCGGGCTGAAAGCGGGCGCGGCCGTCAGCCCGCTTTCTTCTTCGCCGGCGCCTTCTTCGCGGCGGGCTTCTTCGCGGCCGACTTCCCGGCGTCGGCATCCTTCCCGTCACCGCCGGACTTCTCCGCGGAGCCCTTCGCCCGCTGTTCCTTGGACTTCGCGACGCTGGCGCGCAGGGCCTCCATGAGGTCGATGACCTCGCCGCCCTTCTCCGCTCCCTCCGTCTCGCCGAAGGTGTCGGCGACGTCGAAGCCCTCGCCCGCGTCGATCTTGGCGTCGATGAGCGTGCGCAGCTCCTTCTGGTACTCGTCGACGAACTCCTCGGGGTCGAAGTCGCTCGAGTAACTCTCGACCAGCGATGCCGACAGTTCGAGTTCCTTCTTCGAGATCGACACGTCTTCGTGCAGCGAAGGGAAGTCGACCTCGCGCACCTCGTCGGCCCAGAGCAGCGTTTGCAGCACGAGCACGTCCCCGCGCACCCGCAGCGCGGCGAGACGGGTCTTCTGCCGGAGCGTGAAGCGCACGATCGCGGTGCGCTCGCTCTGCTCGAGCGTCTTGCGCAACAGCACGTAGGCCTTGGGGGATTTCGAATCCGGCTCGAGGTAGTACGGCTTGTCGAGGGTGAGCAGATCGACCTGGTCGCTGGGCACGAACTCCACGACATCGATCTCGCGGCTCTTCTCGGACGGGAGAGCGGCGAGATCGTCCTTGGTGAGCACGACGGTGTGCCCCTCGTCGACGTAGGCACGATCGATGTCGGAGTACGCGACCGTCTCACCACAGACCTCGCACGTGCGCTGGTAGCGGATGCGCCCCCCGTCCGCGTCGTGCACCTGGTGCAGCGGAACGTCGTGGTCCTCGGTGGCGGAGTACACCTTCACCGGCACGTTGACGAGCCCGAACGTGACCGCGCCCTTCCAGATCGTTCTCATGACCCCAGTGAACACCAGCGGCACCGGCCGAGACCAGCCCTTGACTACGCTGGCTCCATGGTCGTCGACGGTCGGATCGTGCAGGTCGAAGGACGCCGCCTGCGCGTGACCAACCTCGACAAGGTCGTGTATCCCGAAACCGGTACGACGAAGGGCGAGATCTTCGCCTACTACTCGGCCATCGCACCGCAGCTGCTGCCTCTGCTCGCCGGTCGCCCCGTGACCCGCAAGCGCTGGGTCGAGGGTGTGGGGACGGCGGATGCCCCGGCCGATGCCTTCTTCACGAAGCAGCTCGAACGCGGGGCGCCCGAGTGGATTCCCCGCCGGGCGATCGTGCACTCCGACGGCCCGAAGGAGTATCCGCTGGTCGACGAGGTGCCGACCCTGGTGTGGCTGGCCCAGGTCGCGGCGATCGAGCTGCACGTACCGCAGTGGCGGTTCGGATCCGACGGACTGCCCGGGCGACCCGACCGCCTGGTGCTCGACCTCGACCCGGGCCCCGGCGTGGGACTCGCGCAGTGCGCGGCCGTCGCCCGTCTCGCCCGCGGCATCCTGACCGGGATGGGGCTCGATCCGGTGCCGGTGACCAGCGGCAGCAAGGGCATCCACCTGTACGCGGCGCTCCCCGGCGAGCAGACGAGCGCCGAGATCTCGATGGTCGTGAAGGAACTCGCCCGCCTCATCGAGAACGAGCACCCCGACCTCGCGACCGCCACCATGTCGAAGGCCGTGCGGGGCGGCCGAGTGTTCCTCGACTGGAGTCAGAACAACGGCAAGAAGACGACGATCTCGCCCTACTCGCTGCGCGGCCGCGCCCGGCCATGGGTGGCGGCTCCCCGCACCTGGGACGAGCTCGACGACCCCGATCTCGCACAGCTCGACCTCGACGAGGTGCTGGAGCGCGCGGCAGCCGGCATCGACCCGATGGCGGCGCTGCATCCGTCGGATGCCCCGGCCCCGACTTCCCCGCCGGCCGCCCAGTCGAAGGCGGAGCGACACCGGCCGAGCAGCCGCGGCGCCTCGCCCGTCGCGCTCGATCCGGAGGCGACGCTCCCGACTTTCGAGCCGATGCTCGCCGAGCACGGCACCCCCGCACTCGCGCGCCGCCTGAGCGATCCCGCCTGGGCCGAAGTGAAATGGGACGGCATCCGCGCGATGGGCACCTGGTCGAACGGACGGATGCGTCTGCACGCCCGCCGAGGCACCGACATCACGGCGCGCTACCCGGAACTCACGAGCGACGGCGCCCCGTTCCTGCCGGCGGCGGACGCGGTCGTCGACGGAGAGATCGTCGCCTTCGACCATGACGGCCGCCCGAGCTTCTCGCGGCTGCAGAACCGCATGCACCTCACCCGCGCGCGCGAGATCGAACGGGAGGTCGTGCGCACGCCCATCGTGTACATGCTCTTCGACCTGCTGCGCCTCGACGGCCACGATCTCACCGGCCTCCCCCTGCACCAGCGGCGCACACTGCTCGATGACCTCATCGCCGACCTCGACGCGCCGGTGCAGGTGCCGCCCGTGTTCGACGACGTCGATGACGCTCTCGCCGCGAGCGACGACTCCGGTCTCGAAGGCGTCGTCGTCAAGGACCGCGACTCGCGTTACCGCCCCGGCACGCGCTCGCCCTCCTGGCTCAAGCTCAAGCACACCCGCATGCAGGAGACGGTCATCGTCGGCATCCGTCCGGGCAAGGGCGATCGCGAGCGCACGCTCGGTTCCCTCCTGCTCGCGGTGCACGACTCCCCCGGCTCGCCCCTGCGCTACGTCGGCCGGGTCGGAACCGGGTTCACCGAGCGCATCCTGCGCGATCTGCTCGACCTGCTCGAGCCGCTGCGCACGAAGACCGCACCCCTCGACGGGGTTCCCGCGCCCGACGCCTCCGACGCGCTCTGGGTGCGCCCGGAAGTGGTCGGCGAGGTGGAATTCGCGAACTGGACGCCGGACGGGGTGCTGCGGCACGCGCGCTGGCGGGGACTGCGCCCCGACAAATCGCCCGATGAGGTCGTACGCGAGAGCTGACCCTCAGGCGTGGTGCGGCTCGCAGTCCGACTGCTCCGCCGGTTCGATCTGGAACGTCGAGTGCTCGACGTCGAAGTGCTCGGCGAGACATCCCTGCATCTCCGAGAGGAGCCTGGTCGATCGTCCGTCGGCGAGGATCGCCGGGTCGACGAGCACGTGCGCGCTGAACACCGGCGCGCCACGGGTCAGTTGCCAGACGTGCACGTCGTGCACCCCGACCACACCGTCGTAGCCGAGCAGGTGCGAGCGGATGTCGGCCACCGCCATCCCCTTCGGCGCCGACTCGGAGAGCATCGAGAAGACCTCCCGCAGCAGAGAGATCGCCCGCGGGATGATGAGGATCGCGATGAACATCGAGGCGATGGCATCCGCCGGCATCCAGCCCGTCGCCACGATCACGATCGCCGCGACGATCACGGCCGCCGAGCCGATCAGGTCTCCCATCACCTCGAGGTACGCCCCGCGCACGTTGATGCTGGTGCGCTGCGCGCGGCTGAGCAACCACATCGAGACCGCGTTCGCCAGCAGACCGACCACCGCGACGGCGAGCATTAACGGACCCGCCACCTCGACCTCGCCCGGGTCGATCAGGCGGCCGACGGCCTCAAACCCCACCCACCCCGCGAGCAGGATCAAGATGATCGCGTTGATCAGCGCGCCGAAGACCTCGGCCCGCTGATATCCGAACGTGCGACGGTCGTCGGCGGGGCGCGCGGCCACCGCCGCGGCGATGAGCGCGATCACGAGTGCCGAGGCGTCCGTGAACATGTGCGCGGCATCGGCCAGGAGCGCCAACGAACCGGTCAGCAGAGCGCCGACCACCTGCACCACCATGATCGTCGCGGTGAGGCACAGCGAGATCGTCAGAAGACGCCGGTGACCGGCCGAGCGGATGCCGCCGGCAGCGGGAGCGTGATCGTGCATGCCTCCAGGCTAAGCGCGGAATCAGCCGTTCAGCCGCGATTTCGCTAGTCGGGAAGGGTAACGAGAACCAGTCTCATCACGCGCTGCGCCGGACGGTGGCTCAGAGGTCGGCGAGCAGCGGCGCCAACTCCTCGAACGCGCGGGCGCGATGGGACTGCGCCTGCTTCTCCTCGTCAGTGAAGTCCCCGACCGAGCGCTCCTCCCCCGCCGGCTGACCGTCGGGGATGAAGATGGGGTCGTACCCGAACCCGCCCCCGCCGGAGGCGGCGTGCGCGAGCCGCCCGGGCCAGATACCGGTGACGACCTTCTCGGCACCGTCGGGTGAGACGAGCGCGATCGTCGAGGTGAAGTGCGCGGCGCGATGCGGGTCGGCGATGTCGCGCAGCTGATCGAGCAGCAGCTCGAGGTTGGCGACGGCATCCTTCTTCTGCCCCGCCCAGTAGGCGGAGAACACGCCCGGCGAGCCGCCGAGCACGTCGACGCAGATTCCCGAATCGTCGGCGAGCGCCGGAAGTCCGGTGTGCGCAGCCGCGGCTCGAGCCTTGATCAGCGCGTTGTCGGCGAAGGTCACTCCGTCCTCGACCGGTTCGGGTCCGTCGTAGCCGACGACCTCGAGGTCGGGGCGCACCCGGGCGACGATCTGCTGGAACTCGGCGACCTTGTGCGGGTTGTGCGTGGCCAGGACGACCTTCATCGTCACTCGGCCGCCAGCGCGGCGATCTGCCGCTCGGTGAGGGTCGCGCAGCCGTCGACGCCGAGCTGCAGCAGCGCGTCGAGTTCGCGCTTGTCGAAGGGCGCACCCTCGGCGGTGCCCTGCACCTCGACGAACAGACCGCGGCCGGTGACGACGACGTTCATGTCGGTCTCCGCGCGCACGTCCTCGACGTATGCCAGATCGAGCATGGGCTCTCCATCGATGATCCCGACCGACACCGCGGCGACCGAGTCGAGCAGCGGGGTGGAATTGCGACCGATGAACTTCTTCTCACGGCCCCACTCGATCGCGTCGGCGAGGGCGACGTACGCGCCCGTGATCGCCGCAGTGCGCGTTCCGCCGTCGGCCTGCAGCACGTCGCAGTCGATCACGATCGTGTTCTCGCCGAGCGCCTTGGTGTCGACGACCGCACGCAGCGCGCGCCCGATCAGGCGGGAGATCTCGTGGGTGCGCCCGCCGATGCGGCCCTTCACGCTCTCGCGGTCGTTGCGGCTGTTCGTGGCGCGAGGGAGCATGGCGTACTCGGCGGTGACCCACCCCTTGCCCTTGCCGGTGAGCCAGCGCGGAACGCCGTTCGTGAAGGATGCCGTGCACAGCACCTTCGTCCCGCCGAAGCTGATCAGCGCGGACCCCTCGGCCTGAGAGCTCCATCCGCGCTCGATCGTGACCTCGCGGAGCTGGTCGGTGGAGCGGCCGTCGGCACGCACGATGTCAGACATGGGCTTCCTTCGTTTCGGGGAGAGGGGTACCGCTCAGCGCGGCTCGGAGAGGGAGTCGGGAAGGGGGATGACGCCGGTCTGGACGAGCTGCACGTCGCGCACCTCGCGACCCATCAGGCGGTTCGCGAGCGCGGTGAAGTCCGAGGCGGAGTCGCCCGTGGCCTCGTACACGTACCGCGCGGTCGCGTCGGGCGGGGCGAGCAGATCGCCGCGGACGAGCTGACGGTAGACGTCGCCGGCCGTCTCGTCATCGCTCGACACGAGCGTCACGCCCTCGCCCATCACGTAGCTGATGGCGCCGCGCAGGAACGGGTAGTGGGTGCAGCCGAGCACGAGCGTGTCGACCTCCGCTTCGCGCAGCGGCGCGAGGTACTCCTCGGCGACGGCGAGCACCTCCGGGGTGCCGGTGATGCCCGCCTCGACGAACTCGACGAAGCGCGGGCAGGCCGCGGTGAACACCTGCAGCCGCTCGTTGACCTCGAGCATGTCCTGGTACGCGCGCGAGCCGATCGTGCCGACCGTGCCGATCACGCCGATGCGTCCGTTGCGCGTCGTCGAGACGGCCCGCCGAACCGCGGGCCCGATGACCTCGACCACCGGCACGTCGTAGCGCTCGCGCGCATCGCGGAGCATGGCCGAGGATGCCGTGTTGCAGGCGATCACGAGCATCTTCACGCCCTGGTCGACGAGCGTGTCGAGCACCTCGAGCGAGTAGCGGCGCACATCGGCGATGGGCTTCGGCCCGTAGGGCGAGTGGGCGGTGTCGCCGATGTAGACGAACGACTCGCGGGGCAGCTGGGCGCGGATGGCCCGCGCCACCGTGAGCCCGCCGACACCGGAGTCGAAGATACCGATCGGCGCGTCGTTCATGACTACCCAGCCTAGTCGCGACGACACGGCCGCAGGTGAGCCGCGCTCACTAAACTGAGCGCATGACCTCGTCGACGGCGCTGCTCACCGACCGCTACGAACTCACGATGCTCGCCGCATCGCTGCGCGACGGGACCGCATCGCGCCCGAGCGTGTTCGAGCTCTTCTCACGCCGCCTCTCGGGCGGACGCCGGTTCGGGGTCGTCGCCGGCACCGGGCGCCTGCTCAGCCTGGTGCGCGACTTCCGCTTCGGTGACGACGAGCTTCGTTTCCTCCGCGACAACGACGTGGTCGATGCGGCATCCCTGCGCTACCTCGAGGACTACCGGTTCACCGGGTCCATTCGCGGATACCGCGAGGGCGAGCTGTACTTCCCCGGCTCCCCCATCCTCACCGTCGAGGGCAGCTTCGCCGACGCGGTCGTGCTCGAGACGCTGGCGCTGAGCGTGCTCAACCACGACTCGGCCGTCGCCACGGCCGCCTCGCGCATGAGCATCGCGGCGGGCGAGCGCCCCCTCGCGGAGATGGGATCGCGACGCGCCGCCGAGCGGTCGGCCGTCGCGGCCGCCCGTGCCGCCTACATCGCCGGGTTCCGGTCGACGAGCAATCTCGAGGCCGGCCGCACGTGGGGCATCCCGACGATGGGCACCGCCGCGCACTCCTGGACCCTGCTCCACGACAGCGAGGAAGAGGCCTTCCGGTCGCAGATCGAGAGCCTCGGAACCGACACCACGCTGCTCGTCGACACCTACGACATCCCGACGGGCGTGGAGACGGCGATCCGCGTCGCCGGCACGGGCCTCGGCGGGGTGCGCATCGACTCCGGAGACCTGCCCACCGTGGCGGCCGCCGTGCGCGAGCAGCTCGACGCCCTCGGGGCCACCGAGACCCGCATCACGGTCACGAGCGACCTCGACGAGTACGCCATCGCGGCCCTCGCCGCGTCGCCCGTCGACGCCTACGGCGTCGGTACGTCGGTGGTCACGGGATCGGGATATCCGACGGCCAGCATGGTCTACAAGCTCGTCGCCCGACAGGATGCCACGGGTTCGTGGATCGGCGTCGCCAAGGCTTCCGCGGACAAGGCGTCGCACGGCGGCCGCAAAGCCGCGTTCCGTCGCCTCGAGGACGGCGTCGCCACCGCGGAGGAGGTTCTCGTCGCCGACGGCTTCGAGAAGCTGGACGGGCCGGCATCCTCCGTCGGGGGGCGCCCGCTCCAGGTGACGTTCATCGACAACGGCGAGATCGACTCCGCGCACGAGGGCGCCGCGGGAACGGCATCCGCCCGCGAGCATCACCTCCGCGTCCGCGAGGAACTGCCGGTGCGCGCGCTCGCGCTGAGCAAGTCCGACCCGGCCATCCCCACCGTCTACATCGACGTGGAGTGAGATCGCGCCCGCGCGGTCAGCGCGTCATCGACTCGTAGATCTCCTTGCACGTCGGGCAGATCGGGAACTTCTCGGGGTCGCGCCCCGGCGTCCACTTCTTGCCGCAGAGTGCGCGGACCGGCTTGCCGGTGATCGCCGACTCGAGGATCTTGTCCTTCTTCACGTAATGCGAGAAACGCTCGTGGTCACCCGGCTCGAGATTCTCCTCTCGGAGGAGCTCTTCCAGTTCGCGATCAAGCGTTGCCACGCCGCCCTGATCGGGGCTGTCCAGCGGAGTACTCATCCCGTGAGTCTAGCCGCGTCCACGCGTGCGCGGGGCGGCGTCACGCGGTCTCGACGAACTCCATGAGGCGTTCTCCGCTGCGTTCGAAGATGAGGCCGCCGACGACCGCTCCGATGACGAAGACACCGACGCCGGTGCCGAGGCCGGCCCAGAACGTCGCCATCGCCTGCTGCTCCCCCGAGAGGAGGTTCGAGGCGAAGAGCCAGATGACCGGACCGCTGACGAGGATCGCCCCGAGGAACGCGACGGCCGGCCCGTAGGCGCCGCGCGACGTCGGACGCTGCGGTTGTTGGAACGGACTGTCGCCCGGGCGCGACACCGCGTACGGCGCGACGACCGACACGATGCTCGACAGACCGAGGGCCGAGAGCAGCAGGCTGGATCCGAGGCCGATCAGCGGCAGCAGCAGATGCCAGTCGTCGATGACGAGGAGCGTGAGCGGAACGGCGATCGCCAGGACCGGAATCGACACCAGGAGAACGGGGACCAGGCGCCCGAGCCGATCGGGCAGCCCGCGCACGCCGCTGGCGACGTGCGTCCACAGGGCCGTCGAGTCGTAGGCGACGTCGTTGTGCGGCAGCCATCCGAAGAAGAGCGCCATCACGGGAACCGGCACGAGGGCGGCGATCTCGAGCGGTACCCCGGCGACCAGGAGCGGGAGCACCGTGAGGACGCCCGCGACCGGGACGACGATCACGTTGACGATGTAGCGGCGGTCGCGCAGCCAGTACACGAGGCTGCGCGAGGCGATGGCTCCGAAGGCCGTCGACGGCAGGAGGGCGAACCACCCGAGACCGGTGCGTTCGCGCGCGGCCACGGGGCGCTCGGTCGTCGTGAGCAGGCGGCGGACCAGCCATTCCCACACCACCCAGAGCCCCGCGAGGGTCACGACGGCGATGAGGCCGATGAGCCACGCCGTCGAGCTCTCGGGCGCCTGGAACAGCGCGCCGGGTGCCGCTCCGAGCGGGGTGAGGGAGATCACTCCCGTCAGCGAGATCAGGGATGCCGGCACCTCCCCGTCCCACCGGAACGACGCGAGGAACACGGCGACCGGGAACGCGACGACGAGCAGCGCGAGCACGAACAGTGCCGTGAGCTCGCGCGAGCGCCGTTCGGGCAGCAGCAGCGCATTGACCGCCATGCCGATGCGCGCGACCAGGATGGTGCTGACGATGCCCACCACCGTCATCCCGACCGCGAGCGGCCACGCGACGCCGAGCTGCACCGCCACGATGCCGACGCTGAGGTACACGGCCAGGAGAGCCAGGCTCGGGACGCTGATCAGCGACGCGACGACGAGGATCCACGGCATCTGACGCTCGTCGACGCCGAAGACGGCGAAGCGGCGAGGATCGAGCTGGTCCACGGCTCCCACGAGGATCGGGCCGATGAGGAAGCCGAGGAGGATCGCGGCGCCGCCGAGGACGGTGACCGTGCGGGCGACCCCGAGCGGTGCGCCGGAGAGGCTGAGCACCGAGGTGCAGACGACGACCGTGATCGCCACGACGACGAGGAAGGACAGGATCGACCGCGTCCTGCGCTCGCCGCGCAGCGATCCGAGCAGAAGGGCGAGCCTCAGTCGGAGAACGTGTGCAGCCACTCGAGCCCCTCCACCTCTCCGATACCGCCGGAGAGCTCGACGAAGCGCGCTTCGAGCGTCTGGCCCGCCCGCACCTCGTCGATCGTCCCCTCGGCGAGCACTTCGCCGTCGACGATGATCGCGACGCGCGAGCACACCCGCTCCACGAGATCCATCCCGTGGCTCGACAGGATGACGGTGCCGCCGTGCGCGACGTACGCCCGCAGGATGTCGAGGATCACCGCCGAGGAGACGGGGTCGACCGATTCGAACGGCTCGTCGAGCACGAGCACGCGCGGCGAGTGGATCATCGCACCCGCGAGCATGACCTTCTTGGTCATACCCGCCGAGTAGTCCGAGACGACGCGACCGAGCGCATCCCCCAGATCGAAGGCGCGCGCGAGATCGGCGACGCGCTTCTCGATCACGTCGGAGGCCAGGCCCCGCAGGAGCCCGTAGTAGTAGAGGAGCTGACGGCCGGTCAGACGGTCGAACGTGCGCAGGCGATCGGGGAGGACGCCCATCACTCGCTTCGCCGCCTGGGAGTTCGTCGCCTGGTCGATGCCGCAGATCACGACGCTCCCGGCGTCGGCGCGCAGCAGCCCCGCGATGATCGACAGCGTCGTCGTCTTACCGGCTCCGTTGGGTCCGACGATGCCGTAGAAGGAGCCTGCCGGCACAGACAGGTCTATGCCGTGCACGGCACGATTGTCACCGAAATGCTTGACGAGCCCGCGGATGTGCAGAGCCTCGACGTCCGACGCAGCGGGGGCGGCCGATTCCGCGGCGACGGCGGATGCCTCGGACCCGACGTCCGTGGCCTCGGCATCGGGCCCGGCTTCGGTGGTCTCCGGCTCGACAACCTCCGCCTCAGCGATCTCGAGCTCGACGACCTCGGGCTCGACGACCTCCGTCTCAGCGATCTCCGCCTCAGCGATCTCAGGCTCGACGATCACCTCGTCGAGGCCGGCAGTCGCTCCGGCACCGGCCGTCCCGTCGACCTCGACCACCGCCTCAGGCGGGTCGATCCGGGTCGACTCGATCGTGACGGGAGCCTGCGGCTTCGGCTCGGCGACCTCCGCGGACTCAGCCGCAGCCGCATTCGCCGCGGCCGCCTTCGCCGCAGCGGTCTTCGCGGCGGCAGTCTTCGCCGCGGTCGTGCGAGTGGAAGCGGCGCGTGATGCGGCGGTGCGTGCCGTCGACTTCGCCGCCTGAGCCTTCGTCGCCGCGGTCTTCGCCGCAGCGGTCTTCGCCGCCGTCGACTTCGCCGCAGTAGTCTTCGCTGCAGCCGATTTCGCGGCCGCTGTCTTCGCTGCCGTGGTCTTCGCCGCAGCGGTCGTGCTCGCGGCGGTCGTCTTCTTCGCCGCCGCCGACTTGGCTGCGGCCGTTTTCGCCGCAGCGGACTTCGCGGGTGTACGCGTCGTCGTGGCACGCGCTCCGGCAGCCGGCCGCGCGGGAACCTTCTTCTCGATCGGGCCCGCCGCCGAGACGGGCTCGATGACGACGTCGGTGCCCGCAGCGGCCTTCTCCGCCGCAGCCTTCGCCGTGCTCGGGCGCTTCGCGGGCGTGCGGGCTGCGGGAGTCTTCTTCGCGGCGTTCGTGCGGGCCGCGGAGGCCTTCTTCGCCGTCGGGGAGGACGCTGATGCCCGCTTCGACGTCGCCGTCCGCTTCTCCGGGGTCGCCTTCGATTCGGTCGTGGGGTCTTCCGCCTTTTCGGGGCGGGCGTCGGGGGAAGCAGTCACGGGTTCTACGGTATCAACGCGAGCCGACTTCCCCGGGGTCGGTCGCAACATTCACCCTGACAATCACCCGGGCGCCTTCCCCGACGTCGACCCTGGGTATACGGTGTGGACTGGGTCACGAAACGGCAACGGGCGCCGTGAGACCCGGTGTTTCCCAGGGTCCATCGCTAGCATGAACGCGGCACGACGAAGTGTCCGGCTGGTTAACCGGCCATGAACACACCTTCCAAAGGAGCACTCGTGACTCTTCAGACCGTCATCCTCGCAGCCGGCATGGGCTCGCGCCTGGGCCGTTCGCTGCCCAAGCCGCTCACCGAACTCGGCGACGGCCGCACGATCATGCGCCAGCAGCATGACAACATCCGCGCCGCGTTCGGCACCGACGCGCGCATCACCACTGTGGTCGGCTACCGCGCCGAGACCATCATCGAGGCCTTCCCCTCCGCCAACTACGTGCACAACGAGCGCTACGACGAGACCAACACGTCGAAGAGCCTCCTGCGCGCCCTCGGCGCGACCGGACGCGGCGGCGTGCTGTGGATGAACGGCGACGTCGTCTTCGACCCGATGATCCTCGGCCGCGCGGCCGCCTTCATCGAGCGCGATCAGTCGTTCGTGACGGTCAACACCTCCAAGGTCAGCGACGAAGAGGTGAAGTACACGGTCACGGCCGAGGGCTTCATCAAGGAGCTGTCGAAGACCGTCACCGGCGGCCTCGGCGAGGCCGTGGGCATCAACTACATCTCGTCGGCGCAGAAGAAGGCGTTCATGCGCCAGCTGCAGCGCGTCGACGACCAGGACTACTTCGAGCGCGGCCTCGAGCTCGCGATCGCCGAGGACGGCCTGCTGCTCGAGCCGATGGACGTCTCCGACCTGTACGCGGTCGAGGTCGACTTCGCCGAAGACCTCGAGCGGGCGAATCTCTTCGTCTGAGTCGCTGTCGAAAGCCTCCAGCAAAAACGCCGGGAGCCGCACCCTCAGGGGTGCGGCTCCCGGCGTTTTCGCGGGCGGGGTTCCTAGGATCGTGACATGGCCCCGAAGGTGCACAAGATCCACTCCCTCCCGGACGACGCCCCGTGGGACAAGGGCATCCCTCCGACGGGATCGCCCGAGCATCCGTTCGTCGTCCGTGGCCTCGATCGCGTGCTCTCGATCCAGCGCCCGCTCGTGCTCGCGCACATCCGCAGCATCCGTCTGCGCAATCCCCATGCGTCACCCGCCGAGATCGTGCGGATCCTCGAACGTCGCTACCTCGCCGCCGTCACCACCGGTGGGGCAGCGGTCGGGGCCACAGCCGTCGTACCGGGGATCGGCACCGGTGTGACGCTCGCGCTCTCCGGCGTCGAGACGGTCGGCTTCGTCGAGTCGACCGCCCTGTTCGCGCAGTCGGTCGCCGAGGTGCACGGCATCGCGGTCGCCAATCCCGATCGCGCCCGGGCGCTGGTGATGACCCTGATGCTCGGTAAGGAGGGCGTCGACCTGGTCGGGCAGCTCGCCGGTCAGGTCGCCGGCCGCGGCGGCACCCGCAACGCCTACTGGGGCGAGCTCGTGACGAAATCCCTCCCCCGTGCCGCCGTCGGACCGCTCGTCGATCAGCTCAAGAGCATGTTCGTGAAGCAGTTCGCCGCGCGCGGCGGTGCCTCGTTCCTGGGCAAGGCGCTGCCGTTCGGAGTGGGCGCGGCGATCGGCGGCGCGGGCAACCACATCCTCGGCCGACGCGTGCTGACGACCTCGCACCGCGCGTTCGGCGCCGCTCCCCTCGACCTCCCGCCCGAGCTCGAACCCGTCGCCGGTGCCGAGAAGGTCGAACTCCGCGTGCTCCGCGGCGCGCGCTACGCGGGTTCAGCGGCCGCGGGCGCGGCCGGCACGGCGGTGCGCGGGGTGGGCTGGGCGGGTCGCAAGGTCGGGGAACTGACCACCCGTCGCGGACGCGGCGCGAGCGGAGAGCTGGAGTCCGATTCCGCCCCGCGCGGCGACCACGAACTCCCCGAGAATCCGGGCGCCGACGGTCCGCTGCGCTGATCGGACAGAGAGCACCTCACCAAAGGATCACGCCACCCGTTGTGGCGAGCATCCAACAGGCCGAGCCGCGGCGACGATAGTGTGGAATCCGTGACGGACAAGCCCGACCTCTTTACCACCGCCGGCAAGATCGCGGATCTGCGCGCTCGCTACACCGAAGCCGTCGTCGACGCAGAAGCGAAGGCGAAGGAGAAGCAGCACGCCAAGGGCAAGATGACCGCCCGCGAGCGCATCGAGCTGCTCGTCGATCCCGGGAGCTTCGTCGAGTTCGACGAGTACGTGCGCCACCGCACGACCGCGTTCGGCATGGATCGCTCCCGGCCCTACGGCGACTCGGTCGTCACCGGTGTCGGCACGATCAACGGGCGCACGGTCGCGGTCTACTCGCAGGACTTCTCGACGTTCGGCGGGTCGCTCGGCGAGGTCGCCGGCGAGAAGATCATCAAGGTCATGGAGTTCGCCCTCGCGGGCGGCATGCCCTGCATCGGCATCCTCGACTCGGGAGGGGCGCGCATCCAGGAGGGTGTCGTCGCGCTCGGCAAGTACGGCGAGATCTTCCGCCTGAACACCCGCGCCTCCGGTGTCATCCCGCAGATCTCGATCATCATGGGCCCGGCGGCCGGCGGCGCGGTGTACTCCCCCGCCCTCACCGACTTCGTGATCATGGTCGACAAGACGAGCCAGATGTTCGTCACCGGCCCCGACGTCATCAAGACGGTCACCGGCGAAGACGTCGGCATGGAGGAGCTGGGCGGTGCGTACACGCACAACACCCGCTCCGGTGTCGCCCACTACCTCGCGGAGGACGAGGACGACGCGCTCGACTACGCGCGCACTCTGCTCAGCTTCCTGCCGGACAACAACATGGCAGAACTCCCCTCGTACGAGGGTGTCTTCGAGTTCGAGACGACGGATGCCGACCGCACGCTGAACACGATCATCCCGGACTCGGCCAACCAGCCGTACGACATCCACACGGTGATCGAGCACGTCGTCGACGAGGGCGACTTCCTCGAGGTTCAGCCGCTCTTCGCGCCGAACATCGTCATCGGCTTCGGCCGCATCGAGGGCCGCTCGGTCGGCATCATCGCCAACCAGCCCTCGCAGATGGCGGGAACGCTGAACATCGAGGCCGGCGAGAAGGCGAGCCGCTTCGTCCGCTTCTGCGATGCGTTCTCTATCCCGATCGTGACGCTCGTCGACGTTCCGGGCTACCTGCCGGGAACCGACCAGGAGTGGACCGGCGTGATCCGACGCGGAGCCAAGCTGCTCTACGCGTACGCCGAGGCCACCGTGCCGCTGGTGACCGTCATCCTGCGCAAGGCCTACGGCGGCGCCTACATCGTGATGGGCTCGAAGCAGCTCGGTGCCGACGTCAACCTCGCGTGGCCGACCGCCGAGATCGCGGTCATGGGCGGCCAGGGCGCCGTGAACATCCTCTACCGCGGTGAGATCAAGAAGGCCGAGGAAGCCGGCGAAGACGTCGCCGCCGTGCGCACCCGCCTCGCGAACGAGTACACCTACAACGTCGCCTCGCCGTTCCTCGCCGCCGAGCGCGGCGAACTCGACGGCATCATCGAACCCGCGAACACGCGCGTCTCGATCGCCAAGGCACTCCGCGCCCTGCGCGGCAAGCGCGCTGAACTGCCGCCGAAGAAGCACGGGAACATCCCGCTGTGATCGACGAGAGGGACGAACGCCCGGCGCTCGAGATCACCCGCGGTACGGCGACCGAGGAAGAACTGGCCGCGCTCATCGCGGTGGTCAGCGATGCATACGCCGCCGAGGAATCGGATGCCGTCGCCGAGGAGCCGGTCGTCTCGGCGTGGACGCGCACGCAGCGCTCCCTGCGCAAGCCGCTGCGCAGGGACATCCCCTGGGGACGCTTCGCCCGCTGAGCACCGCAGGGCTCTCCCGGAACCGTGGATCAGCGCGCGAAGCGCAGCGTGACCAGCTGGAACGGCCGCAGCGACAGCTCGACGCCCGTCGCGACGCCGGTGACCGCCGCCCGCGGTGTCTCCCGCTCGAGGAGGTCGGTCTCCACGACCGACCCGAAGTCGAACGACGGCGTGACCTCCCCCACCGCCCGTCCGCCGTGCGCTTCGTACAGCCGGACGATCACATCTCCGCTGCGGTCCTCCGCGAGCTTGACCGCCTCGATCACGATCGCGTCCGACGACACCGCGAATAGCGGCGCGACGGGGCCAGAGCCGCGCAGCGAGCGTGCGGGCAGATTCAGGCGGTACCCCTCGCGCACGGCATCCGCGATCCCCGCATCCGGACGGATGCCGACGCGGAAGGCGTGTCGTCCTTGATCCGCCTCCGGATCGGGGAACAGCGGCGCCCGCAGGAGGGAGAGCCGCACCGTCGACGCCGTTCCGCCGCCCTCACGGGGCGCTCGCGTGATGTCGTGGCCGTAGGTCGAGTCGTTCGCGATCGCGACCCCGAAGCCCGGTTCTCCGAGGTGCACCCAGCGGTGTGCGACCGTCTCGAAACGGGCGACGTCCCACGACGTGTTGGTGTGGGTGGGCCGGTGCACGTGACCGAACTGGATCTCGGATGCCGCACGATCGCTGTGCACGTCGAGCGGGAAGCCGAGCTTGAGCAGCTTCTGGCGCTCGTGCCAGTCGACGATCGTCTCGATGTCGAGGCTCGGGGACCCCGCCGCGAGCGTGAGGACCTGAGTGATGCGGGACCCACCGAACTCCCGGTCGATCCGCACGACGGCGGCGGTCGGGTGCGCGACGACCTCGATCGCCACGGCATCCCTCAGCTCCACGGCGTGCCGGCGGTAGTGCTCGTCGATGTCCCAGGCATCCCACGCCGTGGGGGTGTCGCGGTGCAGCGTCAGCAGGTTCCCGCGCTCCCCCGTCGGGATCGTCTCGCGCCCGGTCGCACGCACGCTCAGCGAGGAGATGAGCCCATCGGCATCCACCACGACCCGCAGATGCTCGTTCTCGAGCACGATCTCCTCGCCATGCTTTCCGGCATGGGCCGCCGTATTCGCGGACTCCGCGACCCCGATCGCCAGGCCGGCCACACCACCCGCCGGGTAGGGGCTCGCGTTGGCGACCAGTTCCACCTCCCCGCGGCCTGCGACGACCTCGAGAGCGGTGTCGATGAGACCGTCGAGCGTCTCGAGGACCTCCGCGTAGCGGCGCTCGGCCTCGCGGTGCACCCAACCGATCGAACTGCCGGGCAGGATGTCGTGGAACTGCTGCAGGAGCACGGTCTCCCACGCCTCCTCCAGCGCGTCGTACGGGTACTCGGCACCCGCCAGCGCTGCGCTCGTCGCCCACAGCTCGGCCTCGCGCAGGGCGTGCTCGCTGCGCCGGTTGCCGCGTTTCGTGCGCGCCTGCGAGGTGTAGGTACCGCGGTGGAACTCGAGGTACATCTCCCCCGACCACACCGGCGGATCGGGGTACTCGGCCTCGGCCGTCTCGAAGAAGCGCCGCGGATCGGAGAGGGTCACGGTCGGTGATCCCTCCAGCGATCGCAGTCGTGCGGCGGCGGCGAGCATCTCGCGGGTCGGCCCGCCTCCGCCGTCGCCGTATCCGAAGGGCACGAGCGAGGCGGTCGCCGCGCCCTTCTCGGCGAACTGGCGCTCGGCACGGGCGAGATCCGCACCGGAGAGCTGCGAGTTGTACGTGTCTACCGGTGGGAAGTGCGTGAAGATGCGGGTGCCGTCCAGACCTTCCCATGTGAAGGTGTGATGGGGCATCGTGTTCGTCTCGTTCCACGACATCTTCTGCGTCAGCATCCACCGCGACCCGGCGGCCCGCGCGATCTGCGGGAGCGCAGCCGAGTATCCGAACGAATCGGGCAGCCAGACGTCGAGGGGCTCGACCCCGAACTCCTCGAGGAAGAAACGCTTTCCCCGCACGAACTGGCGCGCGAGGGCCTCGCCTCCCGGCATGTTCGTGTCGGACTCGACCCACATGCCGCCCGCGGGGTGGAACCGACCGGCCGCGACGGCGGCGCGCAACCGCTCGAAGAGCTCGGGCTGGAACCGCTTCATCCAGGAGTACTGCTGCGCCGACGACGCCGCGAACGAGAACTCGGAGTCCTCTCCGACCAGCGAGAGGACGTTCGAGAACGTGCGCGCCACCTTGCGCTGCGTCTCGCGCACCGGCCACAGCCACGCGGAGTCGATATGGGCGTGCCCGACCGCGTGGGCGGAGTGCGCGGACGCGGATGCCGGGCGGCCGAGAACCTCCGAGAGTGCGGCGCGCGCATCGGCGACGGTGCCGGCGACGTCGTCCGGGTCCGTCGCGTCGACCGCGTGCTCGAGGGCGCGCAGGATCTCGGCGCGGCGGGAGGAGCTCTCGGGGAGCTCGGCGCGCAGACCGTCGAGCACCGCGATGTCCTGCAGAAGCTCCCAGACCGTGAGGTCGAGCATGGCGACGTCGGCGCGACGCAGCTCGTACAGCGGTTCGTCGCCGGCGGAGTCCCACTCCCCGAGCGGCGTGGGGCCGAAGGTGCGGAACCCGTCGCCCACGTCCGGGTTCGCCGCCGCCTCGAGGTAGAGCTCGATCGCATCGCCCGGAGCACCGTCGAGCGGCACATAGGCGTTGCGCGGCTCGACCGCCTTCACGATGGATCCGTCCGGCCGGTACACCGTGCCCTCGGCCTGGAACCCCGGCTGCGCGACGTGGAAGCCGAGGTCGAAGACGAGTTCGGCCCGCTGCCCGGCATCCGTCGTCGGGATCGTCCCGGTCACCCGCAGCCACATCGTGCTCCAGGCACGCCCCCACGGCGAGCCGACGGCGAAGGGGGCGTACGTCTGCCCGGCCGCCTCGGCGAACGGCACGGGTTCACCCGGGACCTGCCAGGCCTCGAGAGTGAGCTCGTGCGAGTGTGCGTACAGCGCGGGCTCGAGGCGCTCCCGCACGAACCGGCGGATGCGTGCTTCGACCAGTGAGGAGTTGTCGTGCATGACGGGTTTCCGATCGACGATGACGGAGGAACACCCGAATACTACATCGATTGGATTTAAGGAGCCACAGGCACGTCCGAGCGCTCCGACAGCATCAGCGTCGAGCTCCGCGGGGTGAGCGCCCGATCGAGCACCACGCAGGCCGCCCCCACGGCTCCCACGTCGGCACCCACGACCGTGCCGTCGATCGGGATCTCCCGCAGCGCTCGCGTCGCGCTCAGCCGCTGCACGTGCTCCGAGATCTCGGCGAGGTAGACCTCCGAGACGTACCCCCAGAAGGGTCCCCCGAGCACGATGCGCTCCACGTCGAGGACGTCGGTGAGCACCACCAGGAGGGCGGCGGTGCAGCGCGCGGCACGGCCGAGGATTCCCGCGGCGGCCACCTCCCCCTGTTCCGCCCGCGCACATACGTGCGCGAATCGCGCCTCGAGCGCACCGGGCTCGTCATCGTCGCCCTCCGCAGACAGCACCCCCGCACGCACCGCTTCCGCCACGATCGACTGCGGCGTGCACGTGACGGCGACGCATCCCCGGGATCCACAGGCGCACGGCGGCCCCTCAGGATCGACCACGATGTGCCCGATCTCGCCGAGGTTGCCCGTGCGTCCGCGCGTGACATCGCCGTCGCGCGCGAGCGCCGCACCGAGGCCCGTGCCGAGGTAGAGGAAGACGAACGAGTCGTCCACGGGACCTCGGCGCGTCCAGAGCTCACCCACGGCCGCCGCAGCGGTGTCCTTCTCCAACGCCACCGCGAACCCGGTCGCCGCCGACAGCAGCTCACGCAGGGGCACCCGGCGCCATCCGCGCAGCATGGGCGGGTCGACCACGGTCCCGTTCGCCTCGTCGAGGGGTCCGGGAGCGGCGAGTCCGATACCGAAGATCCGCGAGCGATCGACACCGACCTCGGTGATGAGGGCATCGATCGCGCGAGCCATCTCGTCGATGATTCGCCCGGGTTCGGGTGATCCCACCGGGATCAGGCGCCGCGCGACCACCGCGCCGGCGAGGTCGAGGAGCACCACCGTCACCACGGCGGGATCGAGATGGACACCCACCGAGTACCGGCTCTCCGCGACCAGACGGAGCAGGACGCGGGGCTTTCCCGGGCCGTTGATGGCGCGCCCGGCCTCGGCGATCAGTCCCTCGTCGAGGAGGCGGCGGGTGATGTTCGTGAGCGTCTGCGCGGAGAGTCCGGTGGTCGCGGCGAGCTCCGTACGGCTCAGCGCATCACCCGCGCGGCGGATCGCCTCGATCACGACCGCCTGATTGAAGTCGCCCATTCGGGGCAGGTTCGTTCCGCGCCGCGTGCTCATCCGGCCATCCTCCCGCATCCGCGCACCTATGTCCCCCAAAATACCTACAGACACGGGGGTTGCGAGCCGCGAAACTAATGGAGACGCTTCGCGTTCGATCGGTCTCTCTGTCCCAGGGTAGACAGACGGTGATCGATCATCCGCGGCTGGTTTTCGGGTAACTGAGCCGCATGGCGAGGGGCTGGCGATATCGCCGCCCCTCGCCCATTCTCACTTCCTCTTCGACTCCGGCACCCTCCCCCAGCCGGAGCCGAAGAGAAGCGCCATCGCCGATGGTTCAGCCGCGGGCGGCACTGCGCGGGATCTCGTGCCACACGTCGACGGAGTCGTCGTCGCGCGATGATCCCGACCCCACACGCCCGACCACCGTCACCGCTGTGCGATCGTCCTTGGCGGAACGGATGATGAGGCGTCCCGCGTGGGCCCCCGCCAGGACGCCGGCGAGCTCGTCCCGGATCTCGATGCGACGCTCCTCGTCGACCCCCTCGAGACCGCCCTCGTCGAACACCGTGACGACCGCGCCGCGCCGACGCGCCGCTTCGATCGCATCGCGGACCGCATCGTTGAGCAGGTCGGCTCCGCGCAGCTCATCACGCAGGCGCCCCTCGGCGAGCCGGGCATCGAGACGCTCCTCCTCGGTCAGAGAGCCACGCGTCGCCACCGCGCGGCTGAGCACGGGGCCGGCGACCGCGAGCGCGAACTGTGTGCGCACGCGACGCTCCCGCTGACGCACGAGCTGCGTGGCGTGCCAGGCCGACACGGCCTGCTGGATCTCGGCGAGGCGCTCGGTGTCGCGCACCGCCCGGTCCCAGAACCACACCAGGAGATTCGCGACGACCACCCACATGATCGATCCGACCAGGCCGAAGTTGAGAAGGGACTCGAGGAAGCCCAGGAAGACCGACGACGTTGCCACCAGGAGAAGGAGGATCAGCCAGCCCGTCAGGAACCGCCGCCGGACGATGAGGATCACGCTGAGCAAGCCCACGCCGCCGATGTACCAGGTGGCGAAGGGGGCGGTCCGCCCTGCCTCGTTCAGCGAGAACGTCACCGCGATCGGGATGATCACGCTGACGATCACCGCCAGCGTCGCCGTCCACAACGGCAGCTTCACCGTTTCCGGAGAGCCGAGGATCGCGAGGTTGACGACCAGGAGGTAGAGCGCGATCGCGAGCACCATGAGCAGCGGTGCCGTGGGCTGCACGATCCACCACACGGCGCGCGCAGCGAAGTACAAGGCGAAGCCGACCGCGAGAGACGTCGCGACGCTGCGGACGGTCCGGTTCATGAGGCGCTCCAGCCCAGGGTCACGGTCGTGCCACGCACATCCGAATCGATCCGAGCCGTTCCGGCCACGCCGGCCATGCGCGCGAGGATCGACGCGCGGATCCCCAGGCGGTCCTCGCCGATCGCCGTGAGGTCGAACCCCGCTCCGGTATCGCTCACGATCACGCGGATGCCGACGTCACCCTGCGAGTCGGCGAGGATGTGGAGTCCCCGCCCGCCCGCGTGCGTGACCGCGTTGCCGATCGCCTGACGCGCGGCGAGCACGAGCGCGCGCGCCACGCGGCCGGGAATCGCCCCGGGTGTACCGGTCTCCTCGACGATCGCGTCCACGCCCATCTCCGACAGGGCCCGACGCAGCTCGGACACGATCTGGCCGACGGCGACCGGCTCGTCGCTGCCCTCCTGGGCGACCGCCGCCTCGGTGTTGGCGAGGCGGGTGAGCGCCTCACGCGCCATCGCCACCGCGAGTTCCTTCGCCCTCTCGCTCTCGGCCCGCTCGGCGGCGATCAGCGCCGCGAGCACGCTGTCGTGCATGAGCGCCGACATCGCGATGCGCTCCTCCTCCGCGGCCGCCGCCGCTGCTGCTGCCGCGTAGGAGGCGACTGCGTGCCCTCGCGCGTCGTCGACGCCCGCGGCGACCGAGCGGAACATCCATCCCAGCGAGATGATGACGATGCCGAGGATCAGCGTGAACGAGACATCGAACGCCGTCGTGGTCCAGAACTCGCGGGAGAACTCCCCCTGCACGAGCCGCACGTAGCCGTAGACGAACGGCACGGCCACCGCCCAGGCGTACTGCACGCGCACCGGGAAGGCGAGCATCGCGGCCACGACGCCGACGTTGACGAAGAAGAAGATCCACGGCTGTTTGGCCGCGAGCCCGTCGCCGATCGTCACGACGTTGGGCCAGGCGGCGAGCACGAGCACGTACGTGACGGCGAAGACGCCGGACGCGACACGGACTCCCCGGCCGATCAGGCAGCAGACCAGCATCACCGCGAACGGCACGTAGACGAGGAAGACGATGACGGCGTGGCCGACGTTCGCATCCGCGAGGGAAGGGATCGCGACGAACAGCGCCTGCACGCCGAGCGCCGTCGACCCGATCGCGACGACCGTGGCGAGGATGCGCTCCATGCGCTTGCCGGTGAACCGTTCGAATTCGGTCTCGGCCGCTCCGGGAGACGGGATCTGGTTCCACGCCTCGCGGATGCTGAGGGACTCAGCGGCCACTCGACGCCCCGTCTGGTTCGACGATGCCGTCTTCCATCGCGCGGCGGAGCAGGTCGACCTTCGTCGGCGCCGGGCGCCCGACCTCGACGTACTTCACGCGGATGCGGGTGATGTTCTCCTTGGCCGTCGAGTAGGCGACACCGAGACGCTCGGCGACCGCCTTGAGCGGCAGCCCGGCGGCGTACAGGCGGAGCACCTCGCGCTCGCGGGTCGAGAGCTGCGCGTCGGCGAAATCGCGGTCGCCGTCGACCGCGCTCGCCCACTCGACGTTGTTGAGCGCCTCGCCGTGGGCGACGGTGCGGATCGCATCGAGCACGTCGTCGAGCGCGGAGGACTTGCTCACCACGCCCGCGGCTCCGGCGGCGAGCGCCTCTCGGACCGCGGCCGGACGATCGGCGACGCTGTGGATGACGACGCTCGCGCCGTCGGTGACCAGCGAGGTCACGTTCTCGGTGACCGTCGTCCCGTCGCCGAGGGTGAGATCGAGCACCACGACCTCGGCGGGTGCCGCGCCGGATGCGGCGCGCCAGTCGAGGTACGACACGACCGTGCTGCCCGAGAAGACGATGGTCTGCCCGTCGCGTGCGCATGCCGCTTCGAGTCCCAGGCGGACGGACTCGTGATCATCGATGAGGGCGACCGTGCTCATCCCCACAGCCTAGTCAGCGGGTGAGCAGCGCGACGACCTCGAAGTGATGCGAGTGCGGGAACAGATCGAACCCGCGCAGCCGGTCGACATTCCAGCCGAGCCCCCGGAACGTGCCGAGGTCGCGTGCCAGGGCGACCGGATCGCAGGCGACGTAGGCGATCGCCTCCGGAGCGAGGGCGTGCACCGCCTCGACGACCTGGCGGCCGGCGCCCGCGCGCGGCGGGTCGAGGATGACGGCTCCGCTGCGTCCGCCCCCGGTGCGCGTGGCGAGGAACCGGTCGACCCGCGCCGTCACGGCGTTCACCGCGAGCGGGGCGAGGTTCTCGGCGGCATGCTGGGTCGCCCGGGCGCTCGATTCGACGGTCACGATGTCGGTGCCGCCGAGATCGGCGAGCGTCGCGGCGAACAGGCCGACCCCGCCGTAGAGGTCGAAGTGCGTCGCCCGCTCGTCGACGTGCCCGTCGAGAAGGCCGTAGACCGCCGCATCCAGAACGGATGCCGCACGCGGATGCACCTGCCAGAACCCGGTGGAGTCGACCGCGAACCGCCGGTCGTTCACGACCTCGTGGATCACCTCGGGAGCCGGGCGGCGTCGGAACCCGCGGGCGACCTTCGCCGGACGCTCGGTGGCGTCGCGGCGGATGACCCGCACCGTGCCGTCGGCCGGTTCGACGAGTTCGATGCGCCCCGGGGCCTCTCCGTGCAGGGAGAGTGCGGCCTCGGCGATCGCCGGCCGCGCGAGCGGGTGGGAGGTCACGGGGATCACGCGGTGGCTGCGGGCCGCGTACGGACCGACCCGCCCCGCGTCGTCGACGTGCAGCGTGACACGCGTGCGCCAGCCGCTCCCGTCGCCCGATTCGACGGCCTCGATCTCGGGGGCCTCGAGACCCGCGCCGGCGAAGCGGTCGAGCGCTTCGGTCAGCACCTGCCGCTTGAGGACGCGCTGGTGGTCGAGATCGATGTGCCCCAGATCGGCTCCACCCGGACGATCGGCGGGATCACGGGTCACGTCGGCCTCTGCCCAGAGGTGCGGACGACGGTGCTCGGACGCGTCGAGCACCTCGACGGTCTCGGCGCGCCAGAAGCTGCGGGTCGAGGCATCCGCTCCCTCGCCGGGTGCGATCAGCCGGGCACGGACGCGCTCGCCCGGGATGGCGTCGGAGACGAAGACGACGCGTCCTTCGTGGCGGGCGACGAAGGTGCCGCCGTGCGCGATCCCCGTGATGTCGAGGTCGAGCAGGTCCGCATCGGGGGAAGTCATCCTTCGAGGATACGGCGGTCCACGGATACGGTGGACCACATGCGCGTCTGCCTCGCCTCCACCTCTCCCGCCCGTCTGATGCTGCTGCGGCAGGCGGGGATCGAGCCGCTCACCCTCTCCCCCGACGTTGACGAGGACGCAGTGGCCGCGGCCGCCGCGGCCGAACGGGGCGCGGAGCTGCGACCCGCGGAGCTCGTGCTGCTGCTGGGACGGGCCAAGGCCGCCGATGTCGCCCGTCGCCTCTCGTCCGAGGACCCCTCCTTCGATGGCATCGTGATCGGGGGCGATTCGATGTTCGAGCTCGACGGACGCGTCTACGGCAAGCCCTACACGGCGGAGGAGGCGACGCGCCGCTGGCGCGAGATGCGCGGCGCCACCGGCGTGCTGCACTCCGGACATTCGGTGTTCCGCGTCTCGCCCGGCGCGGAACCGGTCGAGGCCACCGCGACGGCCGCGGCATCCGTCACCTTCGCCGACGACATCTCCGACGCGGAGATCGCGGCGTACGTCGCCTCGGGCGAGCCGTTGCTGGTCGCGGGCGCCTTCACCGTCGACAGCCTGGGCGGGGCGTTCATCACCCGGGTCGACGGCGATCCATCGACCGTGGTGGGGATGTCCCTCTCGACCGTGCGGCGCCTCGCCGCCGACCTCGGCGTCGTCTGGACGGACCTCTGGAACACCCCGACCCCGTCGTAGACTCCCCTCCACGTTCTCGGCTCTTTCTTGTGGGGAGTCGTCAAATGGATCCCCCTGCTTCTCGCTAGGCTGGCAACCATGCCTGCTATCGCCAAGGTGCTCATCGCCAACCGCGGCGAGATCGCCGTCCGCATCATCCGCGCCGCCCGGGATTCCGGAATCGCCTCGGTCGCCGTCTACGCCGACCAGGACCGTGACGCGCTGCACACGCGACTCGCCGACGAGGCCTACGCACTCGGAGGCGCGACGAGCGCCGAGACGTACCTCCAGATCGAGAAGATCCTCTCCGTCGCCCGGCGCGCCGGTGCCGACGCCGTGCACCCCGGCTACGGCTTCCTCGCCGAGAACGCCGAGTTCGCCCGCGCCGTGACCGGTGCCGGACTCATCTGGATCGGCCCGTCGCCCGAGGCCATCGAGGCCCTCGGAGACAAGGTCACCGCGCGCCACGTGGCGGAGAAGGTGGGCGCCCCGCTCGCCCCCGGCACGCCCGGTCCGGTCGAGACCGCCGACGAGGTCGTGGCCTTCGCGAAGGAGTTCGGCCTGCCGATCGCCATCAAGGCGGCCTACGGCGGCGGCGGGCGCGGCCTCAAGGTTGCCCGCGAGCTCGACGAGGTCGCCGAGCTGTTCGAGTCGGCCACGCGCGAGGCCGTCGCGGCCTTCGGTCGCGGCGAGTGCTTCGTCGAAAAGTACCTCGACAAGCCTCGCCACGTCGAGACCCAGTGCCTGGCGGACGCCGAGGGCAACGTGGTCGTCATCTCGACCCGCGACTGCTCGCTGCAGCGTCGCCACCAGAAGCTCGTCGAGGAGGCGCCCGCGCCGTTCCTGACCGACGAGCAGAACGCCCAGCTCTACGCCGCGTCGAAGGCCATCCTCAAGGAGGTCGGCTACGTGGGCGCCGGAACCTGCGAGTTCCTCATCGGCGCCGACGGCACGGTCTCGTTCCTCGAGGTCAACACGCGCCTCCAGGTCGAGCACCCGGTCTCCGAAGAGGTCACCGGCATCGACCTCGTGCGCGAGCAGTTCCGCATCGCCGCCGGCGGCACGATCGACTACGCCGACCCCGAGCCCCAGGGTCACTCCTTCGAGTTCCGCATCAACGGCGAGGACCCGGGTCGCGGCTTCCTCCCCCAGCCGGGCCCCGTCCACGTCTTCAAGACCTTCGGCGGTCCCGGCATCCGTCTCGACTCCGGTGTGACCGCCGGCGACGCGGTCTCGGGCGCCTTCGACTCGCTGCTGGCGAAGATCATCGTCACCGGCAAGGACCGCGAGGAGGCGCTGGAGCGCTCGCGCCGCGCGCTCGACGAGTTCGAGGTCGCGGGTCTCCCCACCGTGCTCCCCTTCCACCGCAAGGTCGTGCGCGACCCCGCCTTCACCGCCGAGAACGGCGATTTCGGCATCTTCACGCGCTGGATCGAGACCGAGTTCGTCAACGACATCCCCGCGTGGGACGGCGAGCTCGAGGCCCCGGCACCGGGTGCCGGTCGCCACACGGTGGTCGTCGAGGTCGCCGGCAAGCGCCTCGAGGTCAGCCTGCCCGACCGCGTGGCCGTCGCCGCCGGCAGCGCCGGGCGCCCCGCCGCCGTGCCGCCGGCGCGTCGCAGCCACGCCACGACCGCCAACGCGGGCGCCTCGGGCGATGCGGTCAAGTCGCCCATGCAGGCGACCGTCGTCAAGATCGCCGTCGAGGAGGGGCAGCAGGTCGTCAAGGGCGACCTCGTCGTCGTGCTCGAGGCCATGAAGATGGAACAGCCTCTGCAGGCCCACAAGGACGGCGTGGTCGGCAACATCAATGCGGATGCCGGTGCCACCGTCTCCGCCGGGCACCAGCTGCTCACGATCAGCTGACCATCCCCCGAACACGCGAAAGGCGCCCCACCGAGGTGGGGCGCCTTTCGCGTCGTCCGCTCAGGAGATGTTGAACAGGTGCATCGCCCGGCTCGCGTCCGTGATGCTGCTGGACAGCGAGGGGTACGCCGCGAAGACGCGCGAGACCTGATCGACCGTGAGGCGCCGCTCGACGGCGATCGCGATCGGGTAGATCAGCTCGGAGGCCTTCGGGGCGACGATCACGCCGCCGATGACGGTTCCCGACCCCTTGCGGGCGATGAGCTTCACGAAGCCGTCCTTGATGCCCATCATCTTCGCGCGCGGGTTCGCCGCCAGCGGGAGCTTGTAGACCATGCCGTCGGCCACGCCGTCCTCGACGTCCTTCTCGGAGTACCCGACGGTCGCGATCTCGGGCGCGGTGAAGATGTTCGAGGTGATCTTGATCTGCTCCAGCGGGATCACGATGTCGCCGAGAGCGTGGAACACGGCCGTACGGCCCTGCATCGACGCGACGGAGGCCAGCGGGAAGAAGTTGGTGCAGTCGCCCACCGCGTAGATGTTGGGGACCGAGGTGCGCGCCACGCGGTTCACACGGACGTGCCCCTGCTCGGTGAGCTCCACGCCCGCCTCGGCCAGACCGATGTCGGCGGTGTTGGGGATGGATCCGACCGCCATGAGGCAGTGGCTGCCGTCGACCGTGCGGCCGTCGGAGAGCGTGACGGTGACGCCGTCCTTCGTGGTCTCGACCTTATCGGCGCGGGCCTTCGAGAGCACGGTCATGCCACCGCGCTTGAAGACCTTCTCGAGCACGCGGGCGGCATCCTGGTCCTCACCGGGAAGCACCTGGTCGCGACTGGAGACGAGCGTCACCTTCGCACCGAGGTTCATGTACGCGGAGGCGAACTCGGCACCGGTGACACCCGAGCCGACCACGATCAGGTGCTCCGGGAGGGACTTCATGTCGTACAGCTGCGTCCACGTGAGGATGCGTCGGCCATCGGGCTTGGCGGATTCCAGTTCGCGGGGAGCCGCGCCGACCGCCACCACGATGGTGTCGGCCTCCACGCGGTCGAAGTCGGTGCCGCCCTGACCGGTCGAGACGACGATCGCGTCGGAACCCTCCAGCCGCCCGTGACCGGAGAGGATGCGCACACCCGCCTCGAGGAGGGTCGCCCGCATGTCCTCCGACTGCTGCCCGGCGAGCGCCATCAGGCGCTTGTTGACGGCAGCGAGGTTGATCGCGATCTCGGGCTTGAGCGGCTTGCCCTTCTCGCCCTTCGCGTAGAACTGCACACCGAGGTCGCTCGCCTCGGAGATCGCGACCGCGGCATCGGCCGTCGCGATCAGGCTCTTCGACGGCACGACGTCGGTGAGGACTGCCGCACCGCCCACGCCGACGCGCTCGACCAGGGTCACCTCGGCTCCGAGCTGAGCGGCAGCCAGGGCCGCCTCGTAACCGCCGGGACCGCCGCCGAGGACGGCGACGCGCTGAGTGCGCTCGAAAGGGGTGGAAGACATGAAAGCCATTCTTCCGCAATCTTGGCAGCCGAGCCGTCACCTTCCTAGAGTGGAGCCTATGTCCGAGACTCACAGCAACCCCCTGGACGACCCGAACGCCAACCCGTTCGAGGTCGCCGCCACCGCCGCCGCCGACATCGCCCGGCTGACCGGCGTCGAGAAGCACGACATCGCGCTCACGCTCGGCAGCGGTTGGGGCAAGGCCGCCGACATCATCGGCGAGACCGTCGCGACCATCCCCGCGACCGAGGTGACCGGCTTCTCGAAGCCCGCGCTCGAGGGCCACGTCGGCACCCTGCGCAGCATCCGCACCCCCGACGGCAAGAACGTCCTCGTCATCGGCGCGCGCACCCACTACTACGAGGACCACGGCGTCCGTCGTGTCGTGCACAGCGTGCGCACGGCGGCGGCGACCGGCGCGAAGATCATGGTGCTCACGAACGGCGCCGGCGGCATCCGCGAGACCTGGACGCCCGGCCAGCCGGTGCTCATCAGCGACCACATCAACCTCACCGCCGACTCCCCGCTCGAGGGCGCCACCTTCATCGACCTCACCGATCTGTACGCGAAGCGCCTGCGCGACATCGCCCGCAGCGTCGACCCGAGCCTCGACGAGGGCGTCTACACGCAGTTCCGCGGCCCGCACTACGAGACGCCGGCCGAGGTGCAGATGGCGAAGGTCATCGGCGGGCACATCGTCGGGATGTCGACCGCTCTCGAGGCGATCGCCGCTCGCGAGGCGGGCATGGAGGTGCTCGGCTTCTCGCTGATCACGAACCTCGCCGCCGGCATCCAGAAGACGCCCCTCAGCCACGCCGAGGTGATCGAAGCCGGCCGCGAGGCGGAGCCGGTGATCTCGGCCCTCCTCGCCCGAGTGGTCGAGGCGCTGTGAGCGAGGAGCGGCTCGCCCAGGCACGCGCCTGGATGCGCCAGGACCCCGACCACGAGACCCGCGACCAGCTCGCCGGGATCATCACGCGCGCGGCGAGCGGCGAGGAGGCCGCGCTGGCCGACCTCGACGACCGCTTCGGCGCCCGCCTGGCCTTCGGGACGGCGGGTCTGCGCGGCGAACTCGGGGCCGGGAGCAACCGCATGAACCGGGTGCTCGTGACGCAGGCCGCCGCGGGCTTCGCCGCGTATCTGCGCGAGCGCTCGGGAGGCGCGACCCCGACCGTGGTGATCGGCTACGACGGACGCCGCAACTCGCGGGTGTTCGCCACGGACTCCGCCGAGATCTTCGCCGGCGCGGGACTGCGTGCCGTGCTGCTCCCCCGTCTGCTGCCCACACCGGTGCTCGCGTTCGCGGTGCGCCACCTCGGTGCGGATGCCGGGGTCATGGTGACCGCGAGCCACAACCCGCCGAACGACAACGGCTACAAGGTCTACCTCGGCGGCGCCGACGAGGGCTCGCAGATCGTCGCTCCGGCGGACGCCGAGATCGCGGCATCCATCCAGCGCATCGCGGATGCCGGCAGCATCGCCGCTCTCCCCCGCTCGACCTCCTACGAGGTCGCGGGCGAAGACGTCGTCGATGCGTACGTGGCCGCCACCGCCGCGGTCGCCCCCGCTCCCGCGAGCGCATCGGGCCTGCGCTGGGTGTACACGGCGATGCATGGCGTCGGGTGGGAGACCTTCGCGCGCATCGTGACCGCCGCGGGGTACCCGCGGCCCGCCGTCGTCGGCGAACAGCTCGCGCCGGACGCGACCTTCCGCACGGTCTCCTTCCCGAATCCGGAGGAGCCGGGAGCGATGGACCTCGCGTTCGCGCGTGCCCGTCGTACGAACGCGGACTTCATCCTCGCCAACGACCCGGACGCCGACCGCCTCGCCGTCGCCATCCCCGACGACTCTGCCCCCGAGGGCTGGCGTCGCCTGACCGGCAACGAGGTCGGCCTGCTCCTGGGCGCCCGCGCCGCGCGCGCCGCCGCCGGTACGCCCGGCGCAGCGCTCGCGTGCTCACTGGTGTCGTCGCCGGGCCTCGGCGCGATCGCCGCGCACCACGGCCTCGACTTCCACGAGACGCTCACGGGGTTCAAATGGATCTCCCGTGCGCCCGGCATCGTCTTCGGTTTCGAGGAGGCCCTCGGCTATCTCGTGAACCCCGAGACGGTGCGCGACAAGGACGGCATCTCCGCAGCCGTCGCGATCCTCGGCCTCGCCGCCGAGGCCCGCGACCGCGGCGCATCGATCGCGGATCTGCTCGCGGAACTCGGCGACACCTACGGGCATTTCTCGAGCGGTCAGGTCTCGATCCGCGTCGACGATCTCTCGATCATCGGGCGCGTCATGCTGGCCCTGCGCACGCTGCCCCCGGTCCAGATCGCCGGCCGCCCGGTCGCCTCGGCCGAGGATCTTCTGCACGCAGCCGCGGGTCAGCCCTCGGGCGATGTGCTGCGCTACCGGCTCGACGACGGCTCACGGGTGATCGTGCGCCCGAGCGGTACCGAGCCCAAGCTCAAGGTGTACATCGACGCCGCGGGTGCCTCGGCCGACGAAGCCCGCGCAGCGGTCGCCGAGATCGAGACCGGTGTGCGGGAACTCCTCGACGAGCGCTCCTGATCCCTCACGACGGCGCGTGGCCCCTCGGGGCCGCGCGCCGTCGGCATACCCGGATACGATCGGATCATGCCGACCCGCCACGTCATCGTCAGCGCGCACAACGGAGTGCATGCCCGACCCGTCGCCGAGATCGTCCGTCTCGTGCAGGCGCACGGGGCACCGGTCACCCTGCGCACCTCGGACGGGACGACCGTCGATCTGCGCAGCGTGCTGGCCGTGATGGACCTCGCGCTCGGCACGGGCGATGCCGTCGAGCTGCAGACCGCGGCGGGTCCGGGTGCCGATGAGCTGCTCGACGAGCTGGCGGCCGTCCTCGCGCCGGCGAGCTGACCCCGCTCCGCTGTCTGCGGTGATGACGGCGAGGCCGTTCAGCCGTCGATGACGGCGACGAGCTCGTCGAGGAAGGCCTCGAAGGTCGTTCCGCGGCGCACGATCCGCTGCACGCTCTCGCGCTCGCTGAAGACCTCGACGAGCTGCTCGAACACGGTCTGGAACGCCGCGCGATCGCCCTCGCTGAAGGCGGCGAGCGCGACCACCTGCACACGCCCGTCCGCCCAGGCGGCCGATCCGTCGGCCACCCCGATCGCGATGGCCGTGCGCGTCGCGGTCATCTGCAGCGCATGCGGCACGGCGAGTGCATCGGTGAACGCGGTCGACGACATCCGCTCGCGCACGATGGTGTTCTCGACGTAGTCCTCCCCGATGACGCCGGTGTCCACGAGCAGTCCTCCGAGGCGTCGGATGATCGCCTCCTCGCCCTCGTCGGGCAGCGGGTGCACGAAGGCATCGGCATCGAAGTACTGGGCGAGCTCCTCGCGCAGGTGCGTGAGCCGGCGACCGCGGCGGATGCGACCGGCGGCCTGCTGCACGCGCTCGACGTCGGAGTCGGTGAAGAACGGATGGATGCGCACGAAGCGGTCGCCGGTGAGGGCGGGCTCGATCGTGCTGAGCACGAGGTCGGTGTCGAACGACGACCAGTCCGGGTCGACGCTGGTCACCACGCTCGTCACCTCGATCGCCGAACCGAGTGAGCGGTCGACGCTCGATCGCAGCAGCTCGTGCAGCTCGTAATACCCCGGGCAGACGATGGTGGCGGTGAGGATTGACGCGGCCTTGCGGCTGCGTTCGAGCCGTCCGCCGACGTGCATGGCGATGTAGGCGATCTCGTCGTCGTGGATCGGGGTGCCGAGGCGGTCGTGCAACCCCGAGGCGATCGACACCGCGACCTCGAAGATCATGGGGTACGAAGTCTTCAACGAGCGCGTGAGCGGGTTGCGGGCGAAGGCCTGGCCCTGCGCACGCCGGAGCAGGTTCTGCACGTGCAGCGAGAGGCGGAGCACGAACGAGTCCTCGACGAGGTCGACGTCGTACTCGGCCGCAGCCCGGGCGAGCTCGGCGCGCACCGCGTCTTCGACCCCGGCCTCCACGCCGCTGCGGGCGACCTCCCGCGTCGCCTCCTCGCCGGGAGCGACGACCCGGGTGAGCACGAGCGAGGCGAGGTGCCGGCTGTCGCCTTCCCCCAGCTCGACGCCGAAGTGCTCGGTCGCCAGGCGTGAGATCGTCTCCCCCACCCGCGGGATCTCGTCGTGCGCTCCGGTCGGGACGCCCGCGATCGCGTAGCCCGCGGCGACGCGGTCCGTCGCGATCGCGATGTGCAGGAGCACGTCCGAGATCGCGAGCTCGTTGACGAAGTAGCCGAGCCTTCCGAGTTCGCGCACGAGCGCCGACTTGAACGGGCCGACCGCCTCGGCCGACATGCCCGTGCCGGCGAGCGCACGACGGAACGTCTCGGGGTGGAACGACGCGGCATCCATCTCGTCGTGGGCGAGGCGCGAGATCAGCCGGCGCTGCTCCTCCTCGGTGCCCTGCAGGCGCACGATCTCGCGATCGCGCTCGAGCACGAGGTCCGTGCCGTCGAGGAGGCTGCGGACACGGGCGAGATCGGACTCGAGGGTCGCCTCGCTCACGTGCAACCGCTCGGCGGTCGCGTAGATGTCGATGCCGTCGGGCTCGTCGAGGAGCATCCGCACCACGGCGTGCAGGCGATCGCGAGGAGCGGACTCGCCACCCGACCGCGCGCGCAGCGCATCGCGCGCGGCGGGGCCCGCGCGATAACCCGCGGGACCGGACTCGACGGCGTCGCCGCCGACGCGGGCGTTGAGGGCGGCGACGTACGAGCGGATGCTGCGGGGCGTCACCCCGACCAGATCGGCGAGGCTGGCAGCGGTCGCCCACGATCCCCGACGCAGCAGAGCGGTGAGGATCTGGTCCTGGCGCTGGCGCGACATGATCCTCCCTCTGCTCGTCGTACGTGCGCGACTTCTCTGTGCGCCGCCCTCCCATGATGTCAGGCCGCGGCCGGAGCAGGGGCCGGAAGCGGGGTTCCGCAGGGGCGGAAAGGATCCTGTTGGCACGCCACCCCGGTCTTTCACAGACTGTTCTCAGGAAGGTGGAATCGATGAGGATCCTCATTGTGTGCGGCGCGGGTGCGTCGAGCACGTTCGTCGCACAGCGACTGCGGCGCGCCGCATCCGACGCGGGTCTCGAATGGGATGCCGTCGCCGGAGTGGAGTCCTCCGTCTTCCCCGGCGCACAGGATGCGCTCCTCGTCGGCCCGCACCTCGCGGACCGGGTGGACGCCCTGCGCGCGAGCGCCGGGGTTCCCGTCGCCCTCCTGCCCGCCGACATCTTCGCCGACCGCGACGGGGAACGGACGCTCGCCCTGGTGCGCGCGCTGCTCGCCGCGGAGACCACCCCGAAAGGAACACCATGACCGTTTCACGCACCGTTCGGATCGGCTCCTCCCACGGACTGCACGCGCGCCCCGCGAAGCTCTTCGCGCAGGCCGCCAAGGAGGCGGGCATCCCCGTCACGATCGCCAAGGACTCCGGCAAGGCCGTCAACGCGGCCAGCATCCTCGGGGTCATCGCCCTCGCGATCGAGCACGGCGACTACGTCACCCTCACGGCCGACGGCGACAGCGCGGAGGGTGTGCTCGACACGCTCACCGAACTGCTGACCACCGACCACGACCAGGAATCCTGATGAGCGAGCTGCGCGGAGTCGGCATCGGGCTCGGCGTCGCGCAGGGCCCGGTCGTGCGCATGACCGAGGCGCTGCCCGCGCCCGACCAGACGCCCAGCACCGTCGGCGCCGAGGCGGAGCGCACCCGCGTGCGCGAGGCCGTAGCGGTCGTCGCCCAGGAACTCACCGCCCGCGGCGAGGCGGCGGGCGGGTCGGCCCAGGAGGTGCTCGAAGCCCAGGCGATGATCGCCGAGGACCCGACGCTCCAGGACGAGGTCGACGAGCGCATCGACGCCGGCGCCACCGCCGAGTGGGCCGTGCACGACGCCTTCGCGGGATTCAAGGCCACGCTCGAGGCCGTCGGCGGCTATCTCGGCGAACGCGCCGCCGACCTCGACGACATCGCCCAGCGGGTGCTCGCTCGCCTGCGCGGTGTCGAGGCGCCCGGTGTACCGAACCCGGGGCATCCGTTCGTCCTCGTGGCGCGCGATCTCGCGCCCGCCGACACCGCCCTGCTCGATCTCGACCAGGTGCTCGCGCTCATCACGAGCGATGGCGGCCCCACCTCGCACACCGCGATCCTCGCGCGTGAGAAGGGCATCGTCGCGATCGTCGGAGCGACCGAGGCAGCGGCTCTCGCGACCGGCACGACGGTCATCGTCGACGCCGCGGCAGGGATCGTCACCGCTGACCCCGCACAGGACGCCCTCGACCGCGCCGCCCAGCGCGCCGCGGAGCGCGCCTCCGCCGACGCTGCACCCGCGACGCCGGGAGCGCTGGCCGACGGCACCGCGATCCCACTCCTGGCGAACCTCGGCAAGCCCGCGGATGCCGCGGACGCCGTCGAGCGCGGCGCCGAGGGCGTGGGGCTCTTCCGCACCGAGTTCCTGTTCCTCTCGGCCACGCAGGCGCCCACGATCGCTCAGCAGCGCGAGTCGTACCGCGAGCTGCTCGCCGCGTTCCCGGGCAAGAAGGTCGTCGTGCGCATGCTCGACGCGGGCGCCGACAAGCCCCTCGCCTTCCTCAACGACGCCCACGAGGAGAACCCGGCACTCGGGCTCCGGGGCCTGCGTTCCCTGCGCGCGAGCGAGGACATCCTGCGCGAGCAGCTCACGGCCCTCGCCGAGGCGGATGCCGCCACCTCCGCCGACCTGTGGGTCATGGCGCCGATGGTCACGACCGTCGAGGAGACCGCGTACTTCACCGGCCTCGCCCGCGAATACGGGCTGAAGACCGCCGGCGTCATGGTCGAGGTTCCGGCGAGCGCGCTGCTCGCCGACCGGGTGCTCGCGCACGCGGACTTCGCCTCGATCGGCACCAACGACCTGACGCAGTACACGATGGCGGCCGATCGCCTGCTCGGATCGGTCGCGAGCTTCCAGGACCCCTGGCACCCCGCGGTCCTGCGCCTCGTGCGCGAGGTCGGGGCCGCAGGTTCTCGTCTCGGCAAGCCCGTCGGCATCTGCGGCGAGGCCGCCGCCGATCCCCTCCTCGCCATCGTGCTCGTGGGCCTCGGCGCCACGAGCCTCTCGATGGCTCCCGCAGCGCTGGCGGACGTCCGCCACGCGCTCTCCGAACGCACGCTCGACGAGGCCCGTAACCTCGCCGAGCTCGCACTGGCGGCGGACGACGCCGCCGGTGCACGCCTGGCCGTGGTGGAAGCATCCACGGCCCTCCCTCCTCACCAGAAAGAGACGACATCATGACGACGACGTCACCAGCCCCCGCGAAGGCGAACGGGCTCCGAACGGGCGTGCAGCGTTTCGGCACGTTCCTCTCCGGCATGATCATGCCCAATATCGCGGCGTTCATCGCGTGGGGCTTCATCACCATGCTGTTCATCCCGGCCGGGTTCTTCGGCGCCAAGAGCCCCTTCGGCTGGCACTGGGCTCCGGTGGCCGAGATCATCGGCGGCGGCGGAGACTCCGCCGTCATCGGATGGCAGGGGGCCATGACGGCGGTCGCCGAGGGCGCCGACGGCAACATCTTCGCCTACGTCGGTCTGGTCGGACCGATGGTCACGTACCTTCTGCCGCTCCTCATCGCTAACACCGCGGGCCGCATGGTCTACGGCGAGCGCGGTGGCGTCGTGGCGACCATCGCCACCATGGGTGTCATCGTCGGAACCAACATCCCGATGTTCCTCGGCGCGATGATCATGGGCCCGATCGCGGCCTGGATCACGAAGCAGATGGACAAGCTGTGGGACGGCAAGATCCGCCCCGGCTTCGAGATGCTCGTCAACAACTTCTCGGCCGGAATCCTCGGCATGATCCTCGCGATCGTCGGCTTCTTCGCCTTCGGCCCGGTCATGCTCGGCATCAGCGCCGTGCTCGGCGCGGCGGTCGACTGGCTCGTCTCGCTCAACCTGCTGCCCCTGGTCTCGATCATCGTCGAGCCGGCGAAGGTGCTGTTCCTCAACAACGCCATCAACCACGGCGTCTTCACCCCGCTCGGCATCGAGCAGGCCGCCGAAACGGGCAAGTCGATCCTCTTCCTCATCGAGGCGAACCCCGGCCCCGGCCTCGGTCTGCTGCTCGCCTTCACCTTCTTCGGTGTCGGCGCGGCGAAGGCCTCGGCTCCGGGCGCGGCCGTCATCCAGTTCTTCGGTGGTATCCACGAGATCTACTTCCCGTACGCGCTCAGCAAGCCGACCACCATCCTCGCCCTCATCGCGGGTGGCGCGGCCGGTGTCACGACGAACATGCTCCTCGGCGGCGGTCTCGGCTTCCCGGCCGCACCGGGAAGCATCATCGCCGTCACCGCCGGAGCGATCGGCTCGGGCGTCGGCAACCTCGTCGTCGTCTACCTGTCGGTGCTCATCGCCGCGGCCGTGACCTTCCTCATCACGGCCGTCATCCTGCGGGCCTCCCGCAGGCGCGACCTCGAGGCAGAGGGCGACACCTTCGGCGCCGCGATCGCACAGACCGAGGCCAACAAGGGCAAGTCCTCCGCCGCGATGGACGCACTGCGCACCTCGAGCGGCGCAGCCGACGGTGGCACGGCCGTCGCGACCGATCGCCGCATCGAGAACGTCGTGTTCGCGTGCGACGCCGGTATGGGCTCCTCCGCCATGGGCGCGAGCGTCCTGCGCAACAAGTTCAAGAAGGCGGGCGTCGAGGGCGTCACGGTCACCAACCAGGCGATCGCGAACCTCGACGGAACGGCCGATCTCGTGATCACGCAGCAGCAGCTGACCGATCGCGCGAAGGCCCAGTCGCCGAACTCCCTGCACGTATCGGTCGACAACTTCATGAATTCCCCGAAGTATGAAGAGGTCGTCGAGATGGTGCGCGCCCAGCGCGACACCGACGCGTGACACACCCCGGTGGGCGGATGCTGCGGCATCCGCCCACCGGACCATTCTCAGAAAGGAAACATCATGAGCGTTCTCACCCTCGACCAGATCCGGATCCACCCGGGATCGGCGACGCAGGAGGAGGCCCTGCAGGAGGCGACCGACATCCTGGTCTCGGTGGGCGCCGTGACCCCGGCCTACGTCGACGCGATGCGTCAGCGCGAGGAGACGGTCTCGACCTTCATGGGCAACGGTCTCGCGATCCCGCACGGCACCAACGAGACCAAGGACGCGATCCTCGCCTCGGCCCTCTCCGTCGTGCGCTACGACGGCGGCGTGGACTGGGCGGGCGAGCCGGCGACGTTCGTGATCGGCATCGCCGGACGCGGGGACGAGCACCTCGAGATCCTCTCGCAGATCGCGATCCTGTTCTCCGACGAGGACGACGTCGCGAAGCTGACGGCGGCGCAGACCCCCGACGAGCTCTTCGCCCTGCTCTCGGCGGTGAACGAGGGATGAAGGCCGTCCAGTTCGGCGCCGGCAACATCGGCCGCGGGTTCGTGGGCCTCCTGCTCCACGAGGGCGGCTACGAGGTCGTCTTCTCCGATGTGGCGGATGCGCTCGTCGATGCGATCAACGCCGTCGACGCGTACACGGTGCACGAGGTCGGGCCGGGGGGCGTCGACCGCACCGTGACCGGGTTCCGGGCCGTCAACAGCAAGACCGATCCGGATGCCGCGGCCGACGAGGTCGCCACGGCCGACGTCGTGACCTGCGCGGTCGGCCCGACCGTCCTGCGCTTCATCGCGCCGACGATCGTCGCGGGTCTCACCCGCCGCTCCCCCGACGCCGCGCCGCTGGTGATCATGGCGTGCGAGAACGCGATCGGCGCGACCGATCTGCTCCGCGCCGAGATCGAGAGCGCCGCGGGCGCCGACGCGCGCGAGCTGCTCGCGAAGGCCGTGTTCGCGAACACGGCCGTCGACCGCATCGTGCCGGCCCAGCCCGAGGGTGCGGGAGTCGACGTCACGGTCGAGCCGTACTTCGAGTGGACGATCGAGCAGGGCCCGTTCGGCGGCTCGCTGCCGAGCATCCCCGGCGCGCACTTCGTCGACGACCTCGACCCATACATCGAGCGCAAGCTGTTCACCGTCAACACCGGTCACGCGGCCACCGCGTACTTCGGCGCCCGCGCCGGCATCGACCGGATCTCCGACGCCCTCGCCGATCCGCAGATCGCCGCGGCGGTCGGCGCGGCCCTCGAGGAGACCTCGGCGGTGCTCGCCGCGACCCACGGGCTCGACCCGGCCGATCTGGCCGAGTACCGCGCGACCATCCTCGAGCGCTTCCGCAATCCGGCGCTCGTCGACACCGTGCAGCGCGTCGGACGCCAGCCGCTGCGCAAGATCTCGCGGCACGAGCGGTTCATCGGACCTGCCGCCGCCGCCGCCGAGCACGGCCTGTCGACGGACGCGCTCGTGGCGGCCATCGCCGCGACCCTCGAGTTCGAGGATGCCGAGGACACCCAGGCCGTCGAGCTGCGCCAGCTGCTCGGCACGCTGGACGCGCAGACGTTCACGACGCGCACGACGGGGCTGGAGCCGCAGCATCCGCTCTTCGTCGCCGTCGAGGCGGTCGTGGCCGCCCGACAGGACGCTCTCCGCGCCGCCTGATCCATCGATCGCGGACGCCCCCGCACCCCGATACGATCGGGGTGCGGGGGCGTTTTCGGTACACGGACGTGCGGGGGCAACATGGACACCTATGCCGTGATCGGCGCGGGACCGTCGGGCCTGGCCGCCGTCCGCGCTCTGCGGAAGCGCGGCATCCCCGTCGTTGGCTACGAGGCCTCGCACGGCGTCGGCGGCCTCTGGGACATCTCCAATCCGCGCAGCACGATGTACGAGTCGGCGCACCTCATCTCGTCGCGCACGACGACCGAGTTCCGCGAGTTCCCGATGCGATCGACGATCGACTATCCGGGCCACGCGGCGCTGCTCGAGTACTTCCGGGAGTACGCCGATCACTTCGGTCTGACCGAGCTCTTCCGCTTCGACACGCGCGTCACCCGGCTCGACCCCCGCGACGACGGTGGTTGGGACCTGACGAGCGTCGGCCCGGACGGCGAGCACATGCACCGATACGCCGGCATCGTGCTCGCGAACGGCACGCTCGCCGAGCCGAACGTCCCCGCCTTCCCGGGCGACTTCACCGGCGAGATGCTGCACACGAGCGCCTACTCCTCCCCCGCGCAGCTCGCGGGACGCCGGGTGCTCATCATCGGCGCCGGCAATTCGGGCTGCGACATCGCAGTGGATGCCGTGCACCACGCCGACGCGATCGACATGAGCGTGCGTCGCGGCTACTACTTCGTTCCGCGCTACCTCTTCGGTCGCCCGAGCGACACCCTGAACCAGGGCCGTCCGCTGCCCGCCCGGCTCAAGCAGGCCCTCGACTCCCGCGTGCTGCGCGCCTTCACCGGCGACCCCGTGCGGTTCGGCTTCCCGAAGCCCGACCACCGCATCTACGAGTCGCATCCGATCGTGAACACCATGGTGCTCAATCACCTCGGCCAGGGCGATCTGCGCGTCCGGCCCGACGTCGACCGCTTCGACGGCTCGACCGTGCACTTCCGCGACGGATCGTCCGGCGAGTACGACCTGGTGCTCCTCGCGACCGGCTACCGACTCGATTATCCGTTCGTCGATCCCGCGCACCTGAACTGGCGCGGCGCCTCCCCCCGGCTCTTCCTGCACGTGTTCCCGTCGTCGTTCAACGGGCTGTTCGTGATGGGCATGATCGAGGCATCCGGGATCGGCTGGCAGGGCCGCTACGAGCAGGCGGAGCTCCTCGCCACGTATCTCGACGCGGCGGAGCGGGACCCGGCCCGCGCGGCGCGGTTCCGCGCGAGGGTGACCGATTCCGCCTGGCCCGACCTCACCGGCGGGTATCACTACCTGGGCCTCGACCGCATGGCCTACTACGTCAACAAGGACGCCTACCGCGGCGCTGTCCGGCGGGAGCAGCAGGCTCTCGCGCAACCCGCGTGAGCGGTGCTCTCCCAGGCATCGCGCGTACCCTGGAGAGGTGCAGAAGAAGCGTGGCCGGCGCGTCCTGAAGTGGACGCTGTGGAGCATCCTGATCCTCGTCCTCCTCGGCGCCGGCGGCATCGTCGCCTGGAGCCAGATCGGTGTGATGGGGGCGGAGAAGGCCCCCCTCGCCGCCGTGCGCGAGAACCCCGCGATCACGGTCGACGACGCGGAGCAGGGCATCGTCCTGGCGCCCGCCGACGGGGATTCCGAGATCGGTCTCGTCTTCGTGCCCGGCGCGAAGGTCGACCCCTGGGCGTACGCCGCGATCCTGCAGGGCGTCGCCGAGGAGGGGGTCACGGTCGTGATCACGCGCCCCTGGCTGAACCTCGCCTTCTTCGACCCGCGCCCCCTCGACTCCTTCACCTCCGCCGCGCCCGACGTCGACGTGTGGGCCGTGGGCGGCCACTCGCTGGGCGGCGTGCGCGCCTGCCAGCTCGCGGCGGATGCCGATGCGCTCGTGCTCTTCGGCTCGTACTGCGCCAACGATCTATCCGGCACCGATCTCGCGGTGCTCAGCCTCGCCGGCTCCGAGGACGGCCTCTCGACGCCGGCGAAGATCTCGGATGCGCGCGGAAACCTGCCCGCCGATGCCGACCTCGTCGAGATCGACGGCGCCTCGCACGCCTCGTTCGGGGACTACGGCCCGCAGGCCGGCGACGGCACGCCGTCGATCTCGGACGAAGAGATGCACGCCACGGTCACCGAACTCCTCGGTGCGTTCCTCTCCGAGGACGCGCTGGCGGCCGCGGGCTGAGCGCGGAGTTCAGCCGATCCGCGAGATCAGCGACTCGAGGCCCATGCCGTAGTCGATGCGCACGACCGGCAGCGCCAGCTTGTCGGTGCCGATCTCGACGTAACCCGGCTCGATGGTGCGCGCCATCTCGAAGCCGGCCTGCGTCACGCCCTGCTTCGCCGTGTCGTTGTAGTGCCCGAACGGGTAGGCGATGACCTCGCGCACGCCCAGCACGTCGCCGGAGGTGTTGAGGTCGGCGGCGATCTCGTCGGCGGTCCAGTTCTCCATCCGGCCCCGACCGTTGGCACCGGCCTGGTGCATGTCGTGCGTGTGCGAGCGGCGCAGCACGTACGGCGACGGCGGCGGGTCCTGCCGGTAGGCGGTGATCATGAACGACGTCGAGAGCAGCTTGTACTTGTCGACGACCGGCACGGCGAGGTCGAACCACGTCTGGTCGGCGTCGTCATCGGTGATGATGACGGAGCGCGCGGGTAGCGACAGCCGGCCATCGATGAACGCGCTCAGCTCGTCCCACGTGGGCAGGTAGAACCCGGTCGTCGCGATGTGGTTCATCTGCGCGTCGAAGTCGCCGATGTAGGCGTAGTTGCCGCGCAGCCACCCGGACTCCCCCTCGGGGTTCGGGGTGAACTGGTGGTACATGAGGATCGGCACCTGCACATCGGCCGCCGTGTTCGCCTCGGGCGTCGTCCACGCGCCGAACAGCTCGACCTCGGCATCCGTGCAGACGACCGCGTCCGCCCCGTTGACGCGCGCCGCGACGTTCTGGGCCGCCGCGTCGTCGGCCGTGGCGTACCACCCGGCGAACACGCGACCATCCTGCGCCGGGATCGGCAGGTACTGGTAGAGCGCGCCCTGCGACTGCACCTGCATGTCGAGCGCGATGCCCTCGCCCGTGAACGACACGGCGCACCCGTTCGGATCACCGGAGTCGGCGACGAGCTGCTGCGCCGCGGTCAACGGGCGCTCGATCGGCGTCGCCTCGACGCGCGGGACAGGCTCCGGCTCGCGATTCATCCACGTGAAGGCGGCAGCGGCGCCACCCGCCACGACCGCCACGGCGACGACCGCGCCGATCCAGATCCCCCGGCGTCTGCGCCGTGCCCGCGAACGGCTCCCCCGAGTCGTCATGGTCAGGCGTCGAAGCCTTCGGCGATCATCTCCACGAGCTCTTCGCGCTCCTCGACCGGGAGGAACGTCGCGGCCGCGGCGTTGAACTGGAAGGTCTCGAGATCGTCGAGGTCGTACTCGAACGCCTCGACGAGAAGGGCGAGCTCACGGGTGAGCGAGGTCGCGCTCATGGTGCGGTTGTCGACGTTCACGGTGACGGCGAAGCCGAGCTGGTAGAGCAGATCGAACGGGTGATCGGCGAGCTCCGAGCCCCAGGCGGCGACCGCCCCGGTCTGCAGGTTCGACGACGGCGACAGTTCGAGCGGGATCTCGCGGTCGCGCACCCAGCGCGCCACCTCGCCGAACTGCACCTGCACCTCATCGCCCTCGCGCGTGATGACCTCGAGATCCTCGGCGATGCGCACGCCGTGCCCGAGCCGCAGAGCACGTCCGTCGAGCAGGGCGGAGCGGATCGAGTCGAGTCCGGCCGCCTCGCCGGCGTGCACCGTCACGGGGAAGAAGTTGTCGGCGAGGTAGTCGAAGGCCTCGCGATAGTTCGACGACGGGAAGCCGTCCTCGGGGCCCGCGGTGTCGAAGCCCACGACGCCGCGGCCGCGGAAGTCGACCGCGAGTTCCGCGATCTCGCGGGCGCGATCGTGCTGGCGCATCGCCGACAGCAGCTGGCCGACGCGGATGCTGTGCCCCGCGGCGTCCGCGGCGTCCTCGCCCTCCTCGATCCCCTGCTGCACGGCCTCTACGACCTGCTCGAGGCTGAGGCCGCCCGCCAGGTGCTGCTCGGGCGCCCAGCGCACCTCGCCGTAGATCACGCCGTCCTTCGCCAGGTCCTGCACGAACTCCCGGGCCACCCGGGTCAACGCCTCCGGCGTCTGCATGACCGCGATCGTGAGGTCGAACGTCTTCAGGTACTCGACCAGCGAGCCCGAATCGCTCTGCTTCGCGAACCAGCGCCCGAGCGAGCGTGCATCGCTCTGCGGCAGCTCGATGCCCGCGGCATCCGCCAGCTCGACGATCGTCGCCGGACGCAGCGCGCCGTCGAGATGGTCGTGCAGCGACACCTTCGGCAGACTCCGCAGGGAGATCCCCTGGATCTTGACGTCGCCGTTCGCATCGATCGCCATGGGGATCCTCCAGTCGCAGAAAAGTGTGGCGGTGGTGACCGCCGTGTTCAGGGTAGCGGGCCGGAGGTCAGGCCGTGATGCGTTCGCGCACGATCGGTCCGCGCGCGGGCGCATCCGCTCCGATCTCCCACGCTCCCTCGAGCGCCTCGATCGCGCGCGGGAAGCGCGCCTCGTTGGCCGCCGAGAGCGTGAACAGCGGCTGTCCGGCGACGACGCGGTCGCCCGGCTTCGCGTGCAGGTCGATCCCCGCCTCGAAGATCACGGGGTCCTCGGCGCGCGCACGGCCGGCGCCGAGACGCCAGGCCGCGATGCCGAACGGCAGGGCGTCCATGCGGCTGATGACGCCGTCGGCGGGCGCCGTGACGACGTGGGTCTCGCGGGCGACCGGAAGCGCGGCATCCGGGTCGCCGTCCTGCGCGCGGATCATCGCCTTCCATTGATCCATCGCGCGCCCGTCGTCGAGAGCCGCCTCCACATCGGCATCCGGCTGACCTGCCAGCGCGAGCATCTCGCGGGCGAGCGCGATCGTGAGCTCGCGGACGTCGGCGGGACCTGCGCCGGCCAGGATCTCGACCGACTCGCGCACTTCGTTGGCATTGCCGATCGCGAAGCCGAGGGGCACGTTCATGTCGGTGAGCAGAGCCGTCGTCGCGACGCCCGAATCGGTGCCGAGCGCGACCATCGTGCGAGCGAGCTCGCGCGCACGATCGATGTCCTGCATGAAGGCGCCCGAGCCGAACTTGACGTCGAGCACGAGGGCGTCCGTGCCCTCCGCGATCTTCTTCGACATGATGCTCGACGCGATCAGCGGGATCGCCTCGACCGTGCCGGTCACGTCGCGCAGCGCGTAGAGCTTCTTGTCGGCGGGGGCGAGACCGGAACCCGCCGCGCAGATCACCGCACCGACGTCGCCCTGCATCTGGGCGAACATCTCCTCGTTGCTGAGCGCCGCGCGCCAGCCGGGGATCGACTCGAGCTTGTCGAGCGTGCCGCCCGTGTGGCCCAGGCCGCGGCCGCTGAGCTGCGGCACCGCCACCCCGAACGCCGCGACCAGCGGAGCGAGCGGCAGCGTGATCTTGTCGCCCACGCCGCCCGTGGAGTGCTTGTCGACCGTCTTCTTGCCGAGGGCGGCGAAGCTCATCCGCTCCCCCGACGCGATCATCGCGTCGGTGAGCACACGGATCTCGTCGCGCTCCATGCCGCGCTGGAAGATCGCCATCGCGAACGAGGCCATCTGCGCGTCCGAGACGTAGCCACGCGTGTACGCGTCGACCATCCATCGCAGGGCGGGTTCCGGAACGGCGCCGCCATCGCGCTTCGCGCGGATGACGTCGACCGCGTCGTAGGGCTCCACCGTGCTCATCGTGCGTCCTCCAGGTCGCGGGGGCCGAACGCGTCCGGCAGTACTTCGTCGATCGTGCGGATGCCGGAGACGGTCTCGAGCAGCATTCCGGGCATCGCGTGCTCGAACAGCAGTTGACGGCAGCGGCCGCACGGCATGATCGTCTGCCCGTCGTTGTTCACGCACACGAAGGCGACGAGCTGGCCGCCGCCGGACATGTGCAGATCGCCGACGAGAGCGCACTCGGCGCACAGGGTGACGCCGTACGACGCGTTCTCGACGTTGCAGCCGGCGACGATGCGCCCGTCTCCCACCAGTGCCGCAGCCCCCACGCGGTAGCGCGAGTAGGGGGCGTAGGCCTTCTCCATGGCGGACGTGGCGACCTGGCGCAGCTCGTCCCAGTCGATGTCTGTCATGTCTCTCCTAGGACTTGATGTACGGTTCGCCGTCAGCCGCGGGGGCCCGCGACTTCCCGACGAGGCCGGCGACCGCGAAGATCGTCACGACGTACGGCAGCATGAGCATGAACTGGCTCGGCACCGGGGATCCGATGACGCTGAGCACGCCCTGCAGGTTGGTGGCGAAGCCGAACAGCAGCGCCGCGAGGGTGGCCTTGATCGGGTCCCACTTACCGAAGATCACCGCGGCGAGGGCGATGAAGCCCGCCCCCGCCGTCATCTCCTGGTTGAAGCGCGGCACCGAGACGAGCGTGTAGAACGCGCCGCCCATGCCGGCGACGGCACCGGCGAGCAGGATCGCCCGGTAGCGGGTCGCCAGAACCTTGATGCCGACCGTGTCGGCCGCCTGCGGGTGCTCGCCGACCGCGCGCAGGCGCAGACCCCACCGGGTGCGGTACAGACCGAACCAGACGAGCGCGACCACGAAGAACATCAGGTAGACGATGAACGACTGGCGGAACAGGATCGGGCCGATGACCGGGATCTCGCTCAGCACGGGGATCGACACGGTGTCGAACGTGGCCGGGCTGTTGAGGGTCTCGGTGTTCGGGGCGAGCACCACGCGGAAGAGGAAGGTCGTCAGACCGATCACCAGCACGTTGAGCACGACACCGACGATGACCTGGTCGACGTAGTACGTGATCGTGAAGACGCCGAGCACGAGCGAGACGAGCATGCCCGCACCCATCGCGGCGACCAGACCCGCCCACGGCGAACCGGTGATCGACGAGGCGATCGCTGCCGAGAAGGCGCCCGCCAGCAGCTGCGCCTCGATCGCGATGTTCACGACACCGGCGCGCTCACCGATCACGCCGCCCAGGGCGCCGAAGATCAGGGGCGTGGCCAGGGCCAGCGCTCCCCCGAGCAGGCTGATCATGCGCAGCGTCTCACCGGCGGCGGCCCAGGCGAGGAAGCCCAGCAGGAGGGCTGCGACGTAGACGATCACCAACCAGAGCGGGATGCTGCGACGCGCGGATGCCCGCACGAACGCGAAGACGGTGACCGCGGCGAGCACCACGACGGCGACCCAGGCGGTCGCGTTCGCGGGCAGGATCACGTCCGGGATCGCGAAGAACGCGTCGGCCGAGGCCAGCCGGAAGGTCGTCTCCCCGTCGCGCGGGGCGAGCAACGGCAGGAGGGCGAACAGGACCGTGACGATCCCGAAGATGATCGGCGCCTTCCACGAGGCGACGGCGACGGCGCGCGGCTCCTCGATCGCGACGGCGGCATTCGTGACGGCGCTCATGCCGACACCTCCTGCTTCTGCGACTTCTTGGCCGCTCGGGTCTTCTTGCGTGAGGGACGCCCGGGCTGCGGGAGACCGAACATCGCGCGCACCAGCGGGGGCGCGGCGATGAAGAGCACGATCAGCGACTGCACGACGAGCACGATCTCGATCGGGATGCCCTGCGAGGACTGCATCGTGAAACCACCGGTCTTGAACGCCCCGAAGAGGAGTCCGGCGCCGAGGATGCCGATCGGCGAGGAGCGCCCGAGCAGAGCGACCGTGATGGCGTCGAAGCCGATGCCCGCGTCGATCGAACCGCCGAAACCGCTGGTCTCGGTGCCGAGGATCTGGCTGATGCCGGCGATACCCACCAGCGCACCGGCGATCAGCATGACGACGAAGTACATCTTGCCGACGTCGATACCCGCGACTCGGGCCGCCGCGGGGTTCTCCCCCACCGCGCGGAAGCGGAAACCGAGCGACGAACGCTCGAGCAGCCACCACGTGAAGGCGACGGCGGCCAGAGCCACCAGGAAGCCCCAGTGCAGTTTGTAGGTGTCACCGAGCAGCAGCGGGAGCACGGCCGAGTCGGGCATCGGAGCCGTCTTCGGGTTGCTCGATCCCGCCGCCTGCAGGATGCCCTGCGTCGCCAGCATCCAGGCCAGCAGGTAGAAGGCGATGTGGTTGAGCATGATCGTCGTGATCACCTCGTGCGCGCCCGTGCGCGCCTTGAGGATCCCGGCGATACCGGCCCACAGGGCTGCGGCGACCATACCGGCGATGACGGCGGCGATCAGGTGCAGCGGGAACGGCATGTCGATCTGCGTCGCGACGTATCCGCCGGCCGCGGCCGCCATGAGCATCTGCCCCTGACCACCGATGTTGAACAGCCCGGCGCGGAACGCGAGGCCGACACCGAGTCCGGCCGCGATCAGCGGCGTCGCGAACTTGAGCGTCTCGGTCAGCGGACGGATGCCGGTGGCGAAGTCGTCGGCGTTGAAGTTGTAGATCGCGCCGCGGAACAGCGCGGCGTACGCACCGCTGACGGCCTGCCAGACGGCGGCGATCATGTCACCGGGACGGGCGAAGAAGTACCCCGCCGTCTCCTGCACCTCTTCGTTCGTCGCCGCGATCATGATCGAGCCGACGACGACCGCGATCAGGACGGCGAGCACCGAGATGATCGCGTTGCCCGAGACGATCTGCTGGAACGCGACGCGCCACCGCGAGGGGGCCACGACGGTCTCCGGCTCGGCGAGCGGTCCCTTGGTCTCTACGACGCTCATGCGCTCTCTCCGTTCATGCCCGCCATCATCAGACCGAGCTGATCGCGGGGGGTGTTGCCGGGCACGATGCCGACGACGCGGCCGCGGTACATCACGAGGATCCGGTCGGCGAGGGCGGCGACCTCGTCGAGCTCGGTCGAGATCACGATCACCGGAACACCCGCATCGCGCGTGTCGATGATGCGCTTGTGGATGAACTCGATCGATCCGACATCGACTCCACGGGTCGGCTGCGCGGCGACGAACAGCGCGAGGTCGCGGCTGAGCTCGCGGGCGAGGACGACCTTCTGCTGGTTACCGCCCGACAGACGGCCGGCGGCCTGCGCCGGTCCCTGCGTACGGATGTCGAACTCGGCGATCTTGGCGCGGGCGAATTCGTCGAGAGCGCCACGGCGCACCGTTCCGGCGGAGACGAACTCCCCGCCGAACGACCGGTCGAGCATGAGGTTCTCCGAGATCGAGAACTCCTTGACGAGACCGTCGACGCTGCGGTCCTCGGGCACGAAGCCCACACCCGCGTCGAGGATCTGCCGCACGGTGCGTCCGACGAGTTCTTCGCCGTCGAGGCGGATGCTTCCGCGCACGTGGTCCTGCAGGCCGAGGATCGCCTCGGTGAGCTCGGTCTGACCGTTGCCCTGCACACCGGCGATCGCGAGGACCTCTCCCCCGTGCACCTCGAAGCTCGCGTCGTCGACGAGGACGATGCCGGAGCGGTCGGTGACGGTGAGGCCCTGCACGCTGAGACCGTTCTCGCGCAGCGTCGGTGCGTCCTTGTGGACGGTGAGCTCGACCGCGCGGCCGACCATGAGCGAGGCGAGTTCCTCGTTCGAGGCCGTGGGCGATGCCTCGCCGACGACCTTGCCGAGACGGATCACGGTGATGCGATCGGCGACCTCACGGACCTCGCGGAGCTTGTGGGTGATGAAGACGATCGACGTGCCCTGCGACTTGAGCTGGCGCATCGTCGCCATCAGCTCGTCGGTCTCCTGCGGGGTGAGCACGGCGGTCGGCTCGTCGAACACGAGCACCTTCGCCTCGCGCGACAGCGCCTTGATGATCTCGACGCGCTGCTGCACGCCGACCGGGAGGTCTTCGACGAGGGCGTCGGGGTCGACGGCGAATCCGAAGCGGTCCGAGATCTCGCGCACCTTCGCGCGAGCGGCCGCGAGGTCGAGACGACCTCCGAATCGGGTCTGCTCATGGCCGAGCATGACGTTCTCGGCGACGGTGAAGACGGGGATCAGCATGAAGTGCTGGTGCACCATGCCGATGCCGGCTGCCATGGCGTCGCCGGGTCCGTCGAAGTGCTGGACGACGTCGTCCAGCAGGATGTCTCCCTCGTCGGCCTGGTAGAGGCCGTAGAGAACGTTCATCAGCGTCGACTTGCCGGCGCCGTTCTCTCCGAGAAGACAGTGGATCTCACCCTCTTCGACGGTGAGATCGATGTGGTCGTTGGCTGTCAGCGCCCCGAATCTCTTCGTGATGCCGCGCAGTTCAAGCTTCATGTATTCGATCCTATTCAGCAGACCGGAGCGTCGGGAATGCCTCCCGACAGGACGGAACGGGGAGGCCGACGAGCGTCGGCCTCCCCGTTCTCAGTGAATCACTCGCTCAGGTAGGAGTTGACGGTGACGGTGCCGTCGATGATGTCCTGCTGCAGCTGGGTGACCTCGTCCTGCAGGCCGGCGTCGACCTTGTCGGCGAAGTTGTGGAGGTCGGCGATGCCGACGCCCTCGTTCTCCAGCGTGCCGATGTAGGTCTCCGGGTCGAACTCGCCCTTGCCGCTGGCGAGGACGGCCTCGTAGGTCGAGAGGTCCATGGCCTTGAGGACCGAGGTGAGCACGACGTCCTCCGTGCTCGGGTCGGTCTCGAACAGGTCGGCGTCGGCGCCGATCAGCGCGACATCCTTACCGGACTCCTTGATGGCCTGCTGCGCCGACTGGTAGATCGGGCCGCCGACGGGGAAGATGACGTCGACGTCCTGGTCGAGAACGTTGACGGCGACCTGCTTGGCGTCCTGGTTGGCCTCGAAGCCACCCGTGAACGAGCCGGTCTTGCCGTCCCAACCGACGACCTGGACGTCGGTGCCCTTGACCTCGTTGTAGTGGTCGACGCCCTGCTTGAAGCCGTCCATGAAGATGGTGACGGTCGGGAACTCCATGCCACCGAAGGTGCCGACCTTGCCGGTCTTCGAGTAGCCGGCCGACAGGTAGCCCGCGAGGAAGGCGGCCTGGGCGGTGTCGTAGAGGAGCGGCTTGATGTTGTCCGCGTCCTTGGTTCCGTCGAAGTCGTTGTCGGCGGCGTCGTCGACGAGGATGAAGTCGACGTCCTCGTTGGCGGTGGCGGCCTCGACCGTGGCGGCCGAGAGGGCGAAGCCCACGGCGACGATCGCGTTGCAGCCCTCGTCGACGAGGTTCGTGATGTTGGGACCGTACTCGGTCTCGGCGTTGGACTGGACGTCCTTCAGCTTGACGCCGAGCTCATCGGCGGCCTTCGTGGCGCCCTCGAACGAGAGCTGGTTGAACGACTTGTCGTCGAAGCCGCCCATGTCGGAGACGATGCAGGGCAGGAAGTCGGGGGTGTCGCCGCCCGCGTCGCCGCCCGATTCGGCCGGTGCCTGGCCACAGCCGGCGAGAGCGAAGATGACGCTCGCGGCGACGGTCGCGCCGAGAAGCTTCTTGGTGGTGGAGATGGTCAACTCAGTGCCTCCCTGAACGGAACCGCGTCCCTCGCGGATCGATCAAAGTTACCTACTGTTTCACCCTTTTCGTATACCGGCGGCCCTCGCTCCGGTGAATCTTTACAAACTCGAAACCTGGAGCGCCGATGAGCACGATGCGCTGCTCATCAGAGCACATCGCCCCGTCCCGTGAGTTTGAGCGACTCCACGACGCCCTTCACCCGCTGCGCGTGCTCGACCGTCGTGACCAGCAGCGCATCGGGCGTATCGACCACCACGATGTCCTGAACGCCCACCAGGCTGATCACCCGTGAGGTCTGACTCACGAGGATTCCGGTCGCGGCATCCGAGAGCACTCGGGCGTGCGGCCCGAGGACCGCGAGATCGTTCTTGCGTCCGTTCGTGATGAGCTTCGTGAGCGAGGCGAAGTCCCCCACGTCGTCCCAGTCGAAGTGGCCCGGGACCACGGCGAGGCGCCCGCGTCGCGCGGCCGGCTCGGCCACGGCGTAGTCGATGGCGATCTTCTTCAGACGCGGCCAGATCCGATCGACCGCGGGACCGCGGGCCTCGCGGTCGTCCCAGGCCTCGGCCAACTCCTGCAGTCCCGCGTGCAGCTCGGGCTCGTTCGCTGCGAGCTCGTCGAGCAGCACGCTCGCCTTCGCGATGAACATCCCCGCGTTCCACAGATAACCGCGGTCGGCGAGATATCCCTTCGCCGTCTCGAGGTCCGGCTTCTCGACGAAGGTGTCGACGAGCGCCGCTTCGCGCGCGCCGTCGACCACGAGCTCGGCGCCCATCTTGATGTAGCCGAAGCCGACGGCCGGCTCCGTGGGCGAGATGCCGATGGTGCAGATGTAGCCCTCGCGAGCGACCTCCACGGCATCCCGCACCGCGAACTCGAACACGCGCGTACCGCGGATGACGTGATCGGCGCTGAACGACCCGATGATCACGTCGGGGTCGCGGCGGTGGAGGATGGCGGCGGCGAGGCCGATCGCGGCAGCGGACTCGCGCGGCTCGGATTCGAGGAAGACGTTGAGATCGGCGATGCCGGGCAGCTGCTCCTCGACCGCGGCGCGGTGGGCGCGACCGGTGACGACGGCGATGCGATCGGGGCCCGCGAGGGGGACGAGCCGATCCCAGGTGTCGCGCAGCAGCGAGTGACCCGATCCGGTGAGGTCGTGCAGGAACTTCGGCGCATCCGCCCGAGACAGCGGCCACAACCGGCTGCCGATTCCGCCCGCGGGGATCACGGCGTAGAAGTCTTCGATCGGTTGCGTCATGCCGCCAGGGTATCCCGGGGCGATCGCAGACTCCCGGTGCTGCTCAAGAACGCCTCAAGACCGGCCGGAGTTAGGTTCCCCTTCGTCGCCCCCCGCTGGAAGACGGGAATAGGATGGACACCGATCGGGCGTGCCTGGCGGCATGCGACCGACGCACATCGATCCAGGGAGGACGACCGTGTCCACGAGCGCTCGCTTGACACCGTCGATTTCGGAAACCACGTCCAAGACCCCCCGCGGCACCCTCTACCGGGGTCGCGAAGGCATGTGGTCGTGGGTGCTTCACCGCATCACCGGAGTCGCCATCTTCTTCTTCCTGTTGGTGCACGTGCTCGACACGGCGCTGATCAGGGTCTCACCCGAGGCGTACAACGCCGTCATCGGCACCTACAAGAACCCGATCATGGCGATCGGCGAGGTCGTCCTGGTCGCGGGCATCGTGTTCCACGCGATGAACGGACTGCGCATCATCGCCGTCGACTTCTGGTCGAAGGGCGCGAAGTACCAGCGACAGCTCTTCTGGGGCGTGCTGCTGGTGTGGGGCATCATCATGGCCGGTTTCGTGCCGCGACACCTCATGCTCGCGTTCGCCGGATTCACGGGGGGTGGACACTGATGTCCTCGCAGACCATCGCACCGCCGGCCCGTCGCCGCCGCGGATTCAACCTCGAGAAGTGGGGCTGGATCTTCATGCGCGCCTCGGGCATCGTGCTCGTCGTGCTGATCTTCGGCCACCTCTTCATCAACCTCATGGTCGGCGAGGGCATCCACGCCCTGGACTTCGCGTTCATCGCCGGCAAGTTCGCGACCCCGTTCTGGCAGTGGTGGGACGTGCTGATGCTGTGGCTCGCGCTGATCCACGGCGCGAACGGCATGCGCACGATCGTGAACGACTACGTCACGAACAACACCGCCCGCAAGGCGCTCATCTGGGCACTCGGCCTCGCCGCCGGACTGCTGATCCTGCTCGGCACGCTCGTCGTGTTCACGTTCGACCCCTGCTTGGGCGTGACCGAGTCGAGCACGCTGTGGGATTCGTGCCAGTCGCTGGGCAACTAAAGAAGAAGGCATACGAGAAGTGACTACCGAGACGCAGGATTCCGTCGTCCGTGACGGCGTGCACTACCACCAGTTCGACATCGTCATCGTGGGCGCCGGCGGCGCCGGCATGCGCGCGGCGATCGAGGCGGGCCCCGGTGCGAAGACCGCGGTGATCTCGAAGCTGTACCCGACCCGCTCGCACACGGGCGCGGCGCAGGGCGGCATGGCCGCGGCGCTCGCCAACGTCGAGGAGGACTCCTGGGAGTGGCACACCTTCGACACGGTCAAGGGCGGCGACTACCTCGTCGACCAGGACGCGGCGGAGATCCTCGCGAAGGAGGCCATCGACGCGGTCATCGACCTCGAGAACATGGGCCTCCCCTTCAACCGCACGCCCGAGGGCAAGATCGACCAGCGGCGCTTCGGCGGTCACACGGCCGAGCACGGCAAGACGCCGGTGCGCCGCGCCTGCTACGCGGCCGACCGTACCGGCCACATGATCCTGCAGACGCTGTTCCAGAACTGCGTCAAGCTCGGCATCAACTTCTTCAACGAGTTCTACGTGCTCGACCTGCTGACGGTGAAGGATGCCGCCGGCAAGACGCAGGTCTCCGGCGTCGTCGCCTACGACCTCTCCACCGGTGAGCTCCACGTCTTCCAGGCGAAGGCCGTGATCTTCGCCACCGGCGGATTCGGCAAGATCTTCAAGACCACCTCCAACGCGCACACCCTCACGGGTGACGGCGTCGGGATCGTCTGGCGCAAGGGCCTCCCGCTCGAGGACCTCGAGTTCTTCCAGTTCCACCCGACCGGTCTCGCCGGCCTCGGCATCCTGCTCACCGAGGGTGCCCGCGGTGAGGGAGCGATCCTGCGCAACGCCTCGGGCGAGCGTTTCATGGAGCGCTACGCGCCGACCATCAAGGACCTCGCTCCCCGCGACATCGTCGCGCGCTGCATGGTGCAGGAGGTCGCGGAGGGCCGCGGCGCCGGTCCCCATAAGGACTACGTGCTGCTGGACTGCACGCACCTGGGTGCCGAGGTCCTCGAGACCAAGCTCCCCGACATCACCGAGTTCGCCCGCACGTACCTGGGTGTCGACCCGGTCGTCGAGCCGGTGCCCGTGATGCCGACCGCGCACTACGCGATGGGCGGCATCCCCACGAACAACAACGGCGAGGTGCTCGCCGACAACGACACGATCGTCCCGGGTCTCTACGCGGCCGGCGAGTGCGCGTGCGTCTCGGTGCACGGCGCCAACCGTCTCGGCACCAACTCGCTGCTCGACATCAACGTGTTCGGCAAGCGCTCCGGCCGCAACGCGGTCGAGTACGTCAAGACGGCCGAGTTCGTGCCGCTCCCGGAGAACCCGGCCGGATTCGTCTCCGACATGCTCGAGGGTCTGCGCAACAACCAGGGCACCGAGCGCATCGCCGTGCTGCGCAAGACGCTGCAGGACGAGATGGACAAGGGTGCACAGGTCTTCCGTACGCACGAGTCGCTCCAGCACGTGCTGGGCGTCATCGCCGAGCTGCGCGAGCGCTACAAGAACGTGCACGTCGACGACAAGGGCCACCGCTTCAACACCGACCTCCTCGAGGCCGTCGAATTGGGCTTCCTGCTCGACATCGCCGAGGTCGTCGTCTACGCCGCGCAGAACCGCGAGGAGAGCCGCGGCGGCCACATGCGCGACGACTTCCCCAAGCGCGACGACGAGAACTACATGCAGCACACGATGGCGTACCTCACCGGAGACGCGCACTCGTCCGACCCGGGCGACCACATCAAGCTCGACTGGAAGCCCGTCGTCTTCACCAAGAACGAGCAGGGCGAGTTGAACTACCCGCCGATGGAGAGGAAGTACTGAGCATGTCGAACGCCATCGCCGAGGCCCCCGCAGACACGACCGAAGAGACCGGGATCCAGTCCTTCATCGTCACCTTCAACATCCGCCGCTTCGACCCCGAGGTCGACTCAGAGCCGCACTGGGTCGACTACGACGTGGAGCTCTACTCCACCGACCGCGTGCTCGACGCGCTCCACAAGATCAAGTGGGAGGTCGACGGCTCGCTGACCTTCCGTCGCTCCTGCGCGCACGGCATCTGCGGATCGGATGCCATGCGCATCAACGGTCGCAACCGCCTCGCCTGCAAGACGCTGATCAAGGACCTCGACATCTCGAAGCCGATCTACGTCGAGGCCATCAAGGGACTTCCCCTCGAGAAGGACCTCGTGGTCGACATGGAGCCGTTCTTCGCCTCCTACCGCGAGGTGCAGCCGTTCCTCGTCGCGAGTTCCGTTCCCGAGAAGGGCAAGGAGCGCACCCAGTCGATCGCCGACCGCGAGATCTTCGACGACACCACCAAGTGCATCCTGTGCGCGGCGTGCACCTCGTCGTGCCCCGTCTTCTGGACCGACGGTCAGTACTTCGGCCCGGCGGCGATCGTCAACGCGCACCGCTTCATCTTCGACTCGCGCGACGACAACGCCGCCGTGCGTCTCGACATCCTCAACGACAAGGAGGGCGTCTGGCGCTGCCGCACGACCTTCAACTGCTCCGAGGCCTGCCCCCGTGGCATCGAGGTCACGAAGGCGATCGCCGAGGTCAAGCAGGCCGTTCTGCGCGGACGCCCCTGACCTGCATCCGGCATTCGTTCGAGAACGGGCGGCTCCCTCGGGAGCCGCCCGTTCCCGCGTTTCGGCCCGTTGTCACCGATCGATAATGTGGAGGGCATGTCCGCTCCCCGTCCCCTCCGCGCGCGGCTCGAGGCACCCATCGAGCGTGTGACGGAGCTGAAGGACCGCACCCTCGCCGCCTTCCCGGTGCGGGTCTGGCGCAACTTCGCGTTCAGCAACGGCTTCCTGCTGTCGGCGGGGATGAGCTACTACGTGCTCTTCGCCCTCTTCGCGCTGCTGTACGTCGGCTTCGCGGGCGCGGGTCTCTGGCTCGGAGCGAGCAGCCTCGCGATCGAAGCCCTCGTGCGCCTGGTCAACACGTACATCCCGGGGCTGATCGCCCCGGAGGGCGGCCTGTTCTCGGTCGAGGACGTCACCCAGATCGCTCAGGACTCCACGGGCATTCTGGGTGTCACCGGAGCGATCGCCGTCGGCGTGGCGCTGTGGACGGCGGTGAGCGCGGTGACCTTCACCCGGCGCGCGGTGCGCGACCTCTTCGGGCTGCCGTTCGATGCGCGCCCGTACTGGTTGCTCAAGGTGCGCGACTTCTTCGCGGCGATCGTCTTCGGCGGGGCCATGCTCGTCGGCGCGGTGCTCATCTCCCTGAGCGTCTGGGCGCTGGAGCAGATCTTCCTGCTCTTCGATTGGAGCACCGGCACCTGGTTCTTCTCGTTCGGCGCGCAGACCGTCTCGGTCGTCGTGGCCTTCGCGCTCGATGCGACCGCGCTGGCGATGCTGGTGCGCTTCCTGACGGGTACGCATCTGCACTGGCGATTCATCTGGCCCGGTGCGATGCTCGGCGGAGGCGCGATGGTCGTGCTGCAGCTCGGTGCCGGATTGCTGCTCTCGCACGTGCCCAGCAATCCACTGCTCGCCTCCTTCACCGTGATCATCGGTCTGCTGCTGTGGTGCCGCTGGCTGGCGATCGTGGTGCTGATGGCGGCCTCCTGGATCGCGGTGGCGGCCGAGGACAAGGATCAGCCGCTCGAGCGCGAGGACGAGGAGACGGCGCGTCGGGCCGAGAAGCAGGCTCTCCTGCTTGCCGCCCGCGTGCAGGTGCGCCGAGCGCAGGAGGCCGTCGACACGGCGCCCTGGTACCGGCGCCCGGCCGCACGACGCGCGCTGAAGGCCGCGCAGCAGAGGCTGACGGATGCGCGGGCGGACGCCGAGGCGGACGCCGTGACGACAGGCAATGTCCGACCCCGCCCGTAGGCTGGTTCACATGCCTCATCTGCGTATCGCCTCGGTCAATGTCAACGGGATCCGGGCGGCCGCCCGCAACGGCATGAGCGGATGGCTCGACGCCGCCGACGTCGACGTCCTGACGCTCCAGGAGGTCCGCGGTCAGGACGAGCATCTCGCAGCCGCCCTGCCCGGCTGGTCGTTCGTGCACGACGAGGCGACCGCCAAGGGTCGCGCGGGCGTCGCGATCGCCAGTCGCGTTCCGGCGCTCGCTTCCCGCACGGCGTTCGGCGCCGAGGACTTCGACTCGAAGGGCCGGTGGATCGAGGCCGACTTCCTGCTCGGCGACCGCCCCCTCACCGTGGTCAGCGCCTACGTGCACTCCGGCGAGGCAGACACCCCGAAGCAGGACGAGAAGTGGAAGTTCCTCGATGCCTTCGGCCCGCGCCTGAGCGAACTCGGCGCCGACGATGCGCTTGCCCTGGTGACCGGCGACCTCAACGTCGGACACCGTGAACTCGACATCAAGAACTGGCGCGGCAACCGCAAGAAGGCCGGGTTCCTCCCCCGTGAACGCGCCTACTTCGATCGCTTCCTCGGCGCAGCGGGCACCGAGGTGACGGGTGTCGACGGCACGGTCGGCACCGGGCTCGGCTGGGTCGATGTCGGCCGCCGCTTCCACGGAGAGGTTGAGGGGCCCTACACCTGGTGGTCGATGCGCGGACAGGCGTTCGACAACGACTCCGGGTGGCGCATCGACTACCACCTCGCGACGCCTGCACTCGCCGAGCGCGCCACCGGCTACCACGTCTCCCGCGCCGCCGCGTACGACCAGCGCTGGAGCGACCACGCTCCGGTCGTCGTCGACTACACCTACTGACCCGGCACCGGCGGCTTCCCCCGCCCCATAGGATTGAACGCGTGACCAAGCCTCGCCTCTACTCAGGAATGCAGCCCTCCGCCGACTCCCTCCAGATCGGCAACTACATCGGGGCGCTCCTCCAGTGGCGTGATCTGCAGAGTTCGTACGACGCATACTTCTCGGTCGTCGACCTGCATGCCCTCACCGTCGCTCAGGACCCCGCAGTGCTGCGCGAGAAGACGCGCCGCACCGCCGCGCAGTACATCGCCGCCGGCATCGAGCCCTCGCAGTCGACCCTGTATGTGCAGTCGCACGTGCGGGCGCACGCCGAACTCGCCTGGATCCTCAGCACCATCACCGGCTTCGGCGAGGCCGGGCGCATGACGCAGTTCAAGGACAAGTCGGCGCGGTACGGACAGGACGCCACGAGCGTCGGGCTGTTCACGTATCCGGTGCTGATGGCCGCCGACATCCTGCTGTACCAGACCGATGTGGTGCCCGTGGGCGACGACCAGAAGCAGCATGTCGAGCTCACCCGCGACCTCGCGGAGCGCTTCAACTCGCGCTTCGGCGAGACGTTCACGGTGCCGATGCCGGTGATCCAGAAGGACACCGCGCGCATCTACGACCTGCAGAACCCGACGTCGAAGATGTCGAAGTCGGCCGAGAGCGACGCCGGCGTGCTGTGGATGCTCGACGATCCGGCCAAGTCCGCGAAGAAGATCATGCGCGCGGTGACCGACAACGAGGGCTCCGTGCGCTTCGACCGTGAGAGCAAGCCCGGCGTCTCGAACCTGCTCACGATCTACGCGGCCCTCTCCGGCCGCCAGGTCGCGTCGATCGAAGACGAATACGCCGGACGCGGCTACGGCGACTTCAAGAAGGGTCTCGCGGAGGTCGTCGTGTCGGAGTTCGAACCGGTGCGCGCCCGCGCGCTCGAGCTCCTCGACGATCCGGCCGAGCTCGACCGCATCCTGGCGGACAACGCCGGACGCGCGGATGCCGTGGCCGACGCGACCCTCGCGCAGGTCTACGACCGCGTCGGCCTGCTCCGCCGGGTCTGACCCTTCACCCTAGGATGACCTCGTGACCGATCCCCAGCTTCCTCCGCCGTCCGGTTCCGTGCCCTCAGGCTTCGTTCCCCCGGCTCCGCCGGCCGCACCGCCCGTCGCACCCGCACCGCCCGCTGCCGCTCCGGCTCTCGCACCTGCGGCCTACGGGGCGTCCGTTCCGCCCGTTCCGCCGGCGCCCGGCTACGCTGCGCCTCCCGGGGCCTATCAGGTGCCGGTCGGCGGATACGCGGCTCCCACCGGGGCGTACACCGTCCCCGACCCGGCACCCCGGCCGTCGAAGTTGACCGGTACGCTGTCGCTGGTCTTCGCTCTCGTCGCCGCCGTCGTCACGCCGATCGTGGCGGCGTTCGCCTCGTACGAGATCGGCCGACGGGTGCCCGAGGCGATCGTGCGCCTCAACAGCGACGACCTCTCGTCGCTCGCCGTCCTCTCCCCCGCCCGCGACCAGGTGCTGTGGGCGGAGATCTCGTTCTGGGCCGGCACGATCCTCGGCATCGCCGCGATCGTGCTGGGCATCATGGCCATCGCACGCAAGCGCGGTCGCGGCCAGGGAATCGGCGCGCTCATCGTCGCGGTCGTCGGCCCCGCGATCTTCTTCCTCATCGCCGGGGTCGCGCTCGGCGCCGGAGCGGCAGCCGGAGGGATCGGCCTCTACAGCTGAGGCGCCCTCCGCAGCCCGACTCCGCACCCTGCGCAGCCCGACTCCGCACCCTGCGCAGTACGACGCCGCGCCCTGCGCCTCAGCGCGGTGCGTGGTGCTTCTGCTGAGCGGCGAGGAGTCCCTCGCCGATGAGGAGCTCGACGGCGTCCGCGGCATCCGAGACGAGGATCGGCAGGTTCGGCTTCTCGTCCTTGCCGAACGGCGAGAGCACCCAGTCCGCCGGATCCTGGCGTCCGACGGGGCGCCCGATCCCGACCCGTACACGCGGGAACTCGGGAGTGGTGATCGCGCGCGCGATGTCGCGCACGCCGTTGTGACCGCCATGCCCTCCCCCGGTCTTCAGCTTGACGGTGTCGAAGGGGATGTCGAGCTCGTCGTGCACGACGATGATCTGCTCCGCCGGCACCGAGTAGAAGCGCGCGAGCGCCGCCACGGGCGTGCCCGACACGTTCATGAAGGTGTTCGGCTTGGCGAGCACGAGCTTGTCGCCGCCGGGTCGGAGCCAGGTCTCGACGACGCGCGCTCCGCCCTTGTGCTCGCGGAAGATCTCGTTGCGGCGCGCGGCGAGCTCGTCGACCACCATCTGCCCGATGTTGTGACGGGTCGCTTCGTAGCGCGGACCCGGATTGCCGAGCCCCACCACCAGCCAGGGGGAAGTCATGTCCTCATCCTCTCGCACGGGCGCAGCGGCCGCCCGGTCGGGGTACGACAGAGGGGACGCGATCGGATCGCGCCCCCTCTGTCGGTGATTCAGCCGGAGATCACTCCGCGGCGGGCTCCTCGGCGGCAGCCTCTTCGCCCTCGGCGGGCGCCTCGTCCTCTTCGACCTCGAGGGCCGGGATGGAGATGGCGACGACGAGCACCTCGGCGTCGGTCAGCAGCGTCGAGCCCTTCGGGAGCTTCACGTCGGCAGCCGTGATGTGCGTGCCGTCCTCGAGGCCCTCGACCGAGACCTCGACGTTCTGCGGGATGTGCGTGGCCTCGGCCTCGATCGACAGCGTGGTCGCGTCGAGGTTGGCGATCGTGCCGGGAGCCGATTCGCCGGTGACGACGATCGGCACGTCGATGGCGACCTTCTCGCCCTTCTTCACGACCAGGAGGTCGATGTGCTCGATGATCTGGTGCACGGGGTCCTTCTGGACGTCCTTGACCAGGGCGAGCTGCGGCGTGCCCTCGATGTCGAGCTCGAGCAGCGCGTTGGCACGACGGATGATGAGCGAGACCTGGTGGCCGGGCAGTGCGACGTGCACGGGCTCGGTGCCGTGGCCGTAGATGACGGCCGGGATCTTGCCGGCGGCGCGCAGACGGCGGGCGAAGCCCTTGCCGAAGCTGTTGCGCAGCTCGGCCTGGACCTTGGTGTCTTCAGACATGAGGTTCTCCTTCGGGGCACGCAGCGATTGCGCCGCGCGGTGGTCTGTGTGTTGTCGTGTTCTCGACATGGACACGTGAGGAAAGCCACCGGGGACTCGCATCGCCGCGTCGATAACGGACGCTCGCGCACGCGCGCGATCATCCCTCGCCGAGGTACTCGATCAATGGTACCGGATCACCCGATAGGCTGGGGACACCGTTCGCCTTCTCGCAGATCACGGAGACCCCTCATGCTCGACGGAGCCTTCTTCTCGCACGTCATCCTCTGGGTCATCGGCGCGATGACCGTCGGCGCCACGATCGCCAGCTTCGCCGCACTGTTCTCGCTCGGCCGCTCCGGCTACCGCAAGGACTGACGCCTCAGGCGGCCGGGTCCCCGATCGCCGCCCGGATCAACGAGACGCTGCGTTCGACGTCCGCCGGTTCGACGCGGATGCCGTTCTCGTCGCTCTCGAGCGACTCGAGGGTGGCCAGTTGCGAGTCCAGCAGCGCCGCCGGCATGAAGTGATCGGTCCGAGCACGCATCCGCTCCTCCAGCGCCGCCCTGTCGACGGTCAGCTCCGCGAAGAACGCATCGGACGACTCCGCCCTGATCGCATCGCGGTAGATGCGACGCAGCGCCGAGCACGCGATGACGATCTGATCGTCGGCCTGGAGCGCCCGTCCCACGACGCCGAGCCACGGCATCCGATCGTCGTCGTCGAGCGGGATGCCGGCGGCCATCTTGTCGACGTTCGTGATCGGGTGCAGGTCGTCGGCGTCGATGAACCGGGCCCCGATGCTCTCGGCGAGCGCGAGGCCCACCGTCGACTTGCCGCAGCCACTCGGCCCCATCACGATGATTCGCACGGTCATCGAACTCCTCCTCCGTCGAACGCGCTCAAGAGAGTTCCGCTCAGTAGAACTCGACGGTGTCGACGACCGCACGCAGCGGTCGACCGTCGAGCAGCCGGGAGGCGTTGTCGGCGAAGCGGCGCGCGATGCGCTCCTCCTCGTTCGCGTTGATCGCCGCCGTGTGCGGGCTCACGAGGACCCGGGGATGACTCCACAGCGGTGACTGATCGGCGAGCGGCTCCTGCTCGAACACGTCGAGGCCGGCGAACGCCACGCGCCCGTCGTCGAGAGCCGTCAGGAGCGCGGCCTCGTCGACGACCGTGCCGCGACCGACGTTGGTGAGGATCAGTCCCGGCTTCACGGCGGCGAGCACGTCGGCGCCGATCAGGTGGTGGGTCTGCTCGGTGCCCGGCAGGGTCACGACGATCGCGTCGACCTGGGCCACGGCATCCGTGAGCTCGGAGAGCGGGATCAGACGGTCGACGCCATCCACCGGCTCGCCCGAACGGGTGGTGCCCCACACGGTCGCGCCGAGCGCGTGGAAGCGGCGCGCGCACTCCGTTCCGATGCCGCCGAGGCCGACGACCAGCACGGTCATCTCGTCGAGCTGACGCATCTGCCAGCGATCCGGCCAGGTGCGGCTGCGCTGGTCGGCGAGGAGCCGGGGAAGTCCCTTCGCCCCGGCGAGCACCGCGAAGACCGAGAACTCGGCGAGCGTGCCGCCGTGCACGCCCGCGCTCGTGGTGAAGACGACGCGATCGAGTTCGGCGCGGTCGAGACCCGCGGCCTTGACCGAAGCCCCTCCGCCCGCCGCCGTCGTCATCACCCAGCGCAGGGCGGGGTTCGCACGCACGGTGCGGGCGAGCGCCGCCGCGTCCACATCGGGGATGCCGAAGAGAACATCGGCGGAGTCGACCATCGCGTCGAACGCCGTCTGCTGCTCAGCGGTGCGGACGTGGTCGGGATCCCCCGACCAGTCGGCGGGCCAGCGCGCGGGATGCACGAGCGAGTGGTCGCGCACGACCTTCAGCCGGGGCTCGAGTTCTTCGATCAGTCGGCACTGCTCCTCGGGCAACGGCACCGTTACCACCGCTCGCAGTCTGGGTCCGCTGTTGACCACGCTGATTCCTCCTCGAAGACGCCGTCTGCATCCAGCGTAGAGGCCCCCGGAGCGGCGCCCTGCCGGTCGCTGACGCAAACCGAGACACACGCGCACGGGTCCCCGGTGACAGCGATACGCTGAGAACAACCCTTCTTCACGATCGAGGAGCCTTCTGTGCCCGAAGCATCAGCCAACATCGGAGTCGTCGGACTCGCCGTCATGGGGTCGAACCTCGCCCGCAACCTCGCCAGCCGCGAGGGCAACACGGTGGCGATCTTCAACCGCAGCTACGAGAAGACCCAGAGCCTTCTCGATGCGCACCCCGAGGCCGGTTTCATCCCGGCGCAGTCCTACCGGGAGTTCGCCGACTCGCTGCAGAAGCCGCGCACGGCGATCATCATGGTCAAGGCCGGCGGCCCGACGGATGCCGTGATCGACTCGCTCGTCGAGGTGTTCGAGCCCGGCGACATCATCGTCGACGGCGGCAACGCGTACTTCCCCGACACGATCCGCCGCGAGAAGGCCGTGCGCGAGACCGGTATCAACTTCGTCGGCGCCGGCATCTCCGGTGGCGAGGAGGGCGCCCTCACGGGCCCCTCGATCATGCCCGGCGGCTCGGACGAGTCGTGGGTCACCCTCGGCCCGATCCTGAAGTCCATCGCGGCGATCGCCGAGGGCGAGCCCTGCGTGACGCACGTCGGCCACGACGGTGCCGGTCACTTCGTGAAGATGGTGCACAACGGCATCGAGTACGCCGACATGCAGCTCATCGCCGAGGCCTACGACCTCATCCGTCGCGGCACGGGCAAGAGCCCCTCCGAGATCGCCGACATCTTCGCCGAGTGGAACAAGGGCGAGCTCGAGTCGTACCTGATCGAGATCACCGCCGAGGTGCTCCGCCAGGTCGACGCCGAGACCGGTAAGCCGCTCGTCGACGTCATCCTCGACCAGGCAGGCGCCAAGGGCACCGGGGCATGGACCGTGCAGACGGCCCTCTCGCTCGGCGTTCCCGTCTCGGGCATCGCCGAGGCGACCTTCGCCCGTTCGCTCTCGTCGCACCCCGAGCAGCGCGCGGTCGCCGGCGCCCTCCCGGGCCCCGACGAGGAGTTCACCGTCTCGGCCGAGAACACCGAGCAGTTCATCGAGGACGTGCGCCTCGCGCTGTACGCGTCGAAGATCGTCGCCTACTCGCAGGGCTTCGACGAGATCCGTGCCGGCGCCGCCGAGTACGACTGGAACATCGACCTCGGGGCGATCTCGAAGATCTGGCGCGGCGGCTGCATCATCCGCGCACAGTTCCTGAACCGCATCGCCGACGCCTACGCCGAGACCCCCGAGCTGCCGGTGCTCATGACCGCACCGTACTTCGCCGAGGCGCTCACGCGCGGCCAGTCCGCCTGGCGCCGCGTCGTCGTGACCGCCGCGCAGGCCGGCATCCCGGCTCCGGCGTTCTCGTCGTCGCTGTCGTACTACGACGGCATCCGCGCCGACCGCCTGCCCGCCGCCCTGGTGCAGGGTCAGCGCGACTTCTTCGGCGCCCACACCTACAAGCGCATCGACAAGGAAGGCACCTTCCACACGCAGTGGTCGGGCGACCGCACCGAGATCGAGGCCGAGGACACCCACTGACCTCGCGCTGACGCGCACGAAGGGCCCCGGCATCACGCCGGGGCCCTTCGTTCGTTCGCCTACTTCGTGCGTCCGCCTACTTCGTGATGTCCTGCACGGTCCCCTTCGAGAGCCGCAACCGGCGGGTGGCGCGGCGGGCGACGGCCGAGTCGTGCGTCACGACGATCATCGTGATGCCCTCGGCGCAGAGCCCTTCGAGAAGCGCGAGGATCTCATCGCGCATGCTCTCGTCGAGGTTTCCCGTCGGCTCATCGGCCAGCAGCACGCGCGGGCGCTTGACGATCGCCCGCGCGATCGCGACCCGCTGCTGCTGACCGCCCGAGAGCTCGGTGGGCAGGTGATCACCGCGGTCGGCGAGGCCCACGTGCGCGAGCGCCTCGGTCACGCGACGGCGCCGCTCGGCCCGGTCGAGAGAGGTCGGTTCGAGCGCCATGTCGACGTTCTCGGCGGCCGTGAGCGTGGGGATCAGGTTGAACCCCTGGAACACGAACCCGATCTCCTCGGCCCGGATGCGGCTGAGCTCCTTCGGCGAGGCCGAGGCGAGCTCGGTGCCTCCGAGGGTCAGGGAGCCGGACGACGGGCGGTCGAGCGCGCCGAGCAGCTGGAGCAGCGTGGACTTCCCTCCGCCGGTCGGCCCCTGGATCGTGACGAACTCGCCGGTGCCGATCTCGAGATCGACGCCGGTCAGCGCCTTCACCGTCCGCCCCTTCTGGGCGTAGGTGCGCGTGACGCCGGTGGCGCGGTACAGCGGCGCCGCGGCATCCGTCTCCGAAGCGGTGGCGGTGGTGTCGGTGATGGTCATCTTCTTCTCCTGGTCTGTCGTGGGTGTCGTGGACGGCGCGATCACGCGACCGACCGCAGAGCCTCGGCCGGGCTGAGGCGGGCGGCGCGCCAGCCGCCGAAGGCACCGGCGACGAGGCCGCCGAGCACCGCGAGACCGACCGCGGCGACGAGCACCCACGGGGTGAAGGGGGCCTGCAGCACGATGTCGGCCGCCTGCGTGGTCTGGAACATCCCTCCCCCGCCCGTCGGCCCGCCCATACCGCCGGGGCCGCCCTGCGCACCCTCGGTGGCCGCGGCGCCCGCCGCGACCGTCGGCCGGATGACGTTGATCACGATGATTCCGGCGATGCCGATCACGAGGCCGACCGCTCCCCCGATGAGGCCCTGCACCATGGATTCCCCGGCCACCTGGCGCACGACGCGCCCGTTCGACCATCCGATCGCCTTCAGGGTGCCGAACTCCCGGGTGCGGCGCCCGACGCCCGAGAGGGTCAGCAGGACCGACAGCAGCACGGCGACCGCCAGCACGATGATCGAGAGCCACGTGCCGAGGTTGGTGATGAGCGACGTCGCGCTCGACAACGAGCCCGAAATGCTCGACGCGAGCTCGGCCTGCGAGGTGACGGTCGCATCGGGCAGCTCGTCGGTGAGCGCCGCCTGCACCGCGTCGATCGACGACGCCGAGTCGGCCTGCACGTAGACGGTGGAGATCACGTCGCCGGCGCCCGAGAGCTCCTGCGCGGTGTCGAGGGGCAGGTAGACGTTCGCCGCGGTGTCGGCCGCATCCGACGTGGAGGTGAGGATGCCGACCACCTCGACGTCGGACCCCGCGACGTCGATCGTGTCGCCGACGGCGATGTCGTTCGTGGTCGCGTACGTGCTGTCGACGAGGGCGACGAGCGCGCCGCTGTCGTCGGCGTCGAGCGCGCGCCCGTCGCCGACCTCGACCGAGGCGAGCGGTCCGATCGCCGTCGCCGCCGGGTCGATGCCGAGGACGGTGAAGGAATCGACGCCGAACGCGCCGCCGCCCGCCCCATCGGTTCCACCCTGCGGAGGAGCCTGGCCCTCTGCGGGCATCTGTCCCTGCTCACCCTGCGTCGCGCCGTCCTGCTGCCCGAACCCGCCGCTCGGGAGTTCGCCCGAGAAGGTGGAGTTGGTGAGGCTCAGTGCGCCGGTCGCGGCCGAGACGCCCTCGGTCGAGGCGACGGTGTCGAGCACCGAGGCCTCCAGCGTGCCGCGCATGAAATCGGTGCTCAGCGTGGACTGGTTGAGGGTGGTCGTATCGCCCTCGGTCTCGCCGGAGTCGGCGTCGAACTCGAAGCGCGGGCCACCGCCCTCCCCGGGTTCCGCCGCAGCTCCGGTGACGGTCAGATCGGTGCCGACGCCGTACACGGACTCGAGGGCCTGCGCCTGCGCGTCGCGCACGCCCGCCGTGAGGGCGTTCACGATGATCACGAGGCCGATCGCGATCGCGAGGCCGATCGCGACGATCGTCGTCTGCTTCTTGCGGCCCGCGAGTTCGCGCCGCAGATATGTTCCGTACATCTCTCTCCTTCTGCCGCGGAGGTCGCGGTGCCAGAGACGACGTTAGGAACGCGGTCTATGCGGATTCGAAGGCACGGTGATGAAGAGGCTATGGATGACGGGGCCGGGGATGACGGCATCCGATCTTCACAGGCTATGCATAGCGTGCTCCATAGAAACCCCATAGGAGGTTCCGCAGAATGAGTGCATGACCAGTGATCTCCCCGACCTGCGCCGCCCCGACGGAACCCCGCTGCGCATCCTCGCGGTCGACGACGAGCAGATGCTCACCGACCTGCTCGCGATGGCCCTGCGCATGGAGGGCTGGGAGGTGCGCACCGCGTCATCCGGCATGGAGGCGCTCCAGGTCGCCCGCGAGTTCGAGCCGGACGCCCTCGTGCTCGACATCATGATGCCCGACCTCGACGGGATGGCCGTGCTGCGGCGCCTGCGCGAATCCGGGAGCCTGGTACCCGTGCTCTTCCTCACCGCGAAGGATGCCGTCGGCGACCGCGTCGCGGGCCTCACCGCCGGCGGTGACGACTACGTGACGAAGCCCTTCAGCCTCGAAGAGGTGATCGCCCGCCTGCGTGCGATCATCCGCCGCACCGGCCACGCGATGGCCGACGACGGACAGTCGATCCTGCGGGTCGCCGATCTCACCCTCAACGAGGACAGCCACGAGGTCGTGCGCGACGGCACCGAGATCGAGCTCACCGCGACCGAGTTCGAGCTGCTGCGGTACCTCATGCGGAACGAGCGTCGCGTGCTCTCGAAGGCCCAGATCCTCGACCGCGTGTGGAGTTACGACTTCGGCGGCAAGTCGTCGGTGGTCGAGCTCTACATCTCGTACCTGCGCAAGAAGATCGACGCCGGACGCACTCCCCTGCTGCACACCGTGCGCGGCGTCGGCTACATGATCAAGGCCCCGCAGTGACCCAGACGAGGATGACGCGTCGGCCGATGAGCCTGCAGACGCGGCTGATGACCGCCGTCATCGGGTTCGTCTCGCTCATCCTCGTGATCGTGGCCGTGATCACCAGTGCGACGCTGGGGAAGACGCTCGAAGACCAGCTGAGCGAGCGGATCTACGGCTATGCGGATTCGGTGTCGCGGATCATCAAGCAGGTCTCTCCCGACCTCGTCACCGCCCAGAACATCATCGGACGCGGTGGCGGCGAACCCGGGCTCCTGGTGGCGATCCAGAACCCGGCGACCGGAATCGACGGTGTCGTGGTGCCGAGCTCGACGGACGATTTCGAGGGCGGGACGGATGCCCTCACCTCGGCGCAGCTCGTGCAGATCGCCGATGCTCTCAACGGCCAGCACGTCGCCAACGTCACGATCGAGGGTCTCGGCTCGTACCGGGTGACCGCGTCGACGGCACCCTCCGGCGTCGTGGTCGTGACCGGCCTCCCCCGCGAGGCGATCCAGAATCAGCTCACCGCGCTGCTCACGGTGATCGCGCTCGCGACCATCGGCGGGCTCATCCTGCTCGCCCTCACCACGGCGATCACGATCCGGGTGGGACTGCGACCGCTCCGGGCGGTCGCCGCGACCGCCACCCGCGTGGCCAACCAGCCCCTCGATCGCGGGGAGGTGTCGATCACCGAGCGGATCCCCGCGTCTCAGGCCGATCCGCGCACCGAGGCGGGGCTCGTCGGCGCATCGCTGAACAAGCTGCTCGATCATGTCGACACGTCGCTCGCCGCTCGCCAGAAGAACGAGGAGCGGATGCGGCGCTTCGTCGCCGACGCCAGCCACGAGTTGCGGACGCCCCTCGCCTCGATCCGGGGCTACTCCGAGCTGTCGCTGCGCGCTCTCGGGCAGGCGCACGGACCGGAGGCGATCGAGGGCACGACCACGTCTCTGGAGCGCATCCAGGCCCAGTCGCTGCGGATGACGCGTCTGGTCGAGGACCTGCTGCTGCTGGCACGTCTCGACGAGGGGCGCGAGTTGGTCTACGGCACCGTGGACCTCACGCAGCTCGCACTCGAGAGTCTGGCCGATGCCCGGCCGACGGCCGTCGATCACCACTGGAACATCGAGGTGCCCGATGAGCCCGTCGTCGTCGTCGGCGACAGCGGGCGCATGCACCAGGTCGTCGCGAATCTGCTCGCCAACGCGCGGACGCACACCCCCGCCGGCACGACGATCACCCTGTCGGTCGCGCAGGAGGACGATGAGGCCGTGCTGCGCGTGCACGACGACGGTCCCGGCATCGATCCGGTCGTGCGCGACGAGCTCTTCGCCCGCTTCGCGCGGGGCGACAGCTCGCGGGCCCGCCAGACGGGAGGCACGGGTCTGGGGCTCGCGATCGCCAAGGCCATCGTCGAGGGGCACGGCGGCTTCATCTCCGTCGCCAGCGAGCCCGGAGACACGACGTTCACGGTGCGTCTGCCCCGGAGCCCCGCGGTTGCGGCGGCCGAGGGTGAGACGTCGGAGGCGAACGAGGCGTAGGGGCGGGCGGTGAGGTCGCTCGGCGTCGGGGCCGCACGGCGTCGGGGTCGCACGGCGTCGGGGTCGCACGTCTGCACGGAGAAGTCACGTCTGCACGGAACATCCGCCGTGTGCTCTGTGCAGACGTGCGTCGGCCGTGCAGATGAGCGAGGCCACTCAACGTCAGGACGCCCGGGTGAGTGCGGCGATGATCGCCGCCTCGACCACGGGCCAGTCGTGCACGACCTGGGCGTAGTCGAAACGAAGCGTCTCGAATCCTCGCGCGGATGCGGCGGCATCGCGCTGCAGATCGCGATGCCGCTGCGCGGGGTCGCCGTGATGCTCAGCCCCGTCGGCTTCGAGGATGAGTCGCCCGCCGACGACGAAGTCGACCCGCCCCACACCCTCGATCTTCACCTGGCAATCCAGGCGCATGCCGAGGTGGTGCAGCCGCAACCGGAGGAGCGACTCGAGGCCGCTGCCTGCGTCGTACCGAGCGAGGTCGATGAGCCATCGCGCGGACGCCGGCAGCCGCGCTCGCAACAGTCTGGCCGACCCGATCTTGCGCTGACGCATCGCCGATTCGAGAGCGACGAAGAACGCCTCCGCCCCGCGACAGGCGTAAACATGCACCAGCGCGTCTTCGAGCGGCGCCAGTCCAAGAACCGTCGCCCCCTCGAACCAATGGCTGACACAGTCGCATCCGGTGTGATGGACGCGTCCGTTCTCTCCGAGCCACACATGCAGGCCCGGATCATCATCGAGCACCCAGATCCCGTGCATCCGCAGCGCCGCCGTGCAGGTGAGCGCTCCTCCGTGAGCAGCAGCGGCGACGAGTTCCGGGGCGGTGCGATCAGTCGCGAACACCCCTCGCCGCACGCGCACGACAGTCCCGTCGCGAACGGCTCGCGCAACGTGGAACCGTGTCAGACCGAAACGATGCAGGAAGGTGCCGCGGGCGATTCCGCCGCTGTGGTTGATCACATGTGCAGGCGAGAGCATCCGACCATCGTCACCGATCTCGACGAGCAGCCAAGTGCTCTCCCGCCGCGTGCGCGAAGAACTCTCGTAGCTGCTCCGTAGTGCAGAAAGAGTGCACGCATCACACCTGCACGGAGTGCGCACGTCTGCACGGTGAAAACCGGCATCCGCCCGTGCGGACGTGTTTCCTCCGTGCAGGTGCGCACGTGCGGCGGGCTGCAGTCGGCTGAGACGGCGCGCACCGCGCGCGGGTCAGTACCCGGCGAAGGCGTCGGTGGTCAGGGCGCGGGCGCGCTGGAGGGCGGGCGCGAGGTCGGCGATCAGGCGAGGCGGACCCGAGATGAACGCATGACGATCGGCGATGTCGGGCACGAAGCGGTCGAGACCGTCGGCGTCGAGGCGGATGCCGTGCGCCCAGGTCCAGTGCGGCGGGAGGTCGTGCGGCTGGTCTCGGGTGAACACGACCACGTGCGCTCCGGTCGAGGCGAGCTCGTCGCGGAACGCGAGCTCGGCGGCCTCCGCCGCGACGTACACGAGCACGACGTCGCGCTCGACGCCCTGGGCCTGCAGCTGCCGGAGCTGCGAGACGAACGGCGTGACGCCGATGCCGGCGGCCACCATCAGCACGGGGCTCTCGCCGCGCGGGAGCAGGAAGTCGCCCCAGGTGCCGGTGACCGCGAGCGTCGTGCCCGGTTCGGCGGCGGCGAGGGCGCGCTTGTACGACGACGGATGCTGCTGGTCGCCGTTCTTGTACGCGATGCGCAGCGTCGGAAGGTCGGCCGGAGCGGAGACGATGCTGAACTCGCGGCGGGTTCCCCGTGCGTCCGGGCGGTGATGCGGCACGTCGAGTTCGAGGTACTGCCCGGGGAGGAACGACACCTTCCCCTTCGCGTGGAACGTCAGCTCCTGCGCGGTGGGTGTGACGAACCGGCGCTTCTCGAGCACCAGGCGCACCGAGCCGCGCACCGCGAACGCGAAGGCCACGAGGTTGCCGATGAGGAGCGCCCGTTCCTGGCCGAGCGTGAACAGGCCGGCGATCGAGATCGGCCAGCCGGCCAGCACGCCCACGACCGCGGCGACCGAGAACTGCTGCCAACGCCGCGGCGGCAGCGTCAGCGGCTCGGAGAGCATGAATGCCCCGAGGAAGAGGAACGGCGACTGCAGCAGTGCGAACGAGAACGCGGTGCCGAGATCGGCGTCGAGGCCGGCCTGCTGGGCCTGCACGAACTGGCGCAGCACCGACGTGGCGAGAGCGATCACGAGGAACAGCAGCACGATCCGCACCTTCTCGGTGCGCCACAGCACGGCGAGACCGAGCAGCACGACCGGGATCGTGAGCGACGGGGTGCCGACCCACCACGATGCCGAGGTGCCGAGCCACGAGAACGCCCCGAACGACCCCACGATCGAGACGACGGCGGCGCCGAACGCGGCGGGGTTGAGGATGTGGCGTCCGCGCCAGGCGATCAGGTACTTCGACAGGCTCGCCACGGCGCCCGCGATCGCGAGACCGAGGATCGCCTGCACCTCGACGCCCGGGCGCAGGACGAAGAGCAGGATCAGCGCGGTCACGAGCGACGACTCGATACGCCACGGCAGGCGGAGCAGACGCTGCACCAGCGCATCCACGCCCGAGATCACGACGGCGAGCACCAGGAACGACACCACGATCTCGATCGGCGTGGGCGAGACGATGACCCCGAGCGCCGACAGGCCGAGGGCGATGACGGCGAGGGCGATGAGCGCGAACAGCACCAGCCGGTACATCGACAGGGCCCCGAGGAGGGCGAGCACGCGCTGCCGTGCGGCGGTGAAGGAACGGTTCATGAGCTCGACTCTTCCCTATCGGGGCGAACGGGTGGGGGTGAAGACCTCGACGGGGCACCCGGGTGAGCGCTGCGCTCGGCCGTCGGTGCTCATGCGCACCCACTCGACGCCCCAGCGGGCGGCGAGTTCGGGGCCGCCGTCGAAGAAGAGCGCGGTGGCGACGGCATCCGCGGTCATGGCGTCGGGTGCGATCGCCCAGGTCGCCGCCCAGGTGCGCACCGGCAGTCCAGTACGGGCGTCGAGCACGTGGTGCAGTCCGTCGCCCCAGGCCCGGCGGTTGATGGCCGAGGCGCACAGGGCCTGGTCGCGGATCGTGGCGATGCCGATCGCCCGCGACGGATCGAACGGATGCTCCAGGCCGATGCGCACACCGGCGCCGTCGGCACCAGCGCCGCGCACGGCGAGGTCTCCGCCGGCATCGACGATCAGGTCACCCGCGACAGAGCTCAGCGCATCGCGCACGAGGTCGACGAGACGCCCCTTGCCGAGCGCACCGACGTCGATCAGTGCGGGATGCGCGACCGCCGCCGTGCCCGTCGTCCACCGCACCCGCTCGGTCCAATCGGCCGGCGCGATCACCGGATCTGCGGCGGTGAGCGAGTAGTCGGCGTCGTAACCGAGGGCTTCGAGGCTCTCCCCCACGAGCGGATTGACCGCCCCGGCGGTCGCATCCGACAGCTCGCGGTACGCGTCGAGCATCGCCCCCGCGTCGGGAGAGGCGAGCATGCCGCCCTCGCGCGCGAGGCGCGTGACATCGGAGTCGGGGCGGAACCGCGACCACTCCCGGTCGAAGCGCTCGATCACGGCATCGACGGCGCCGCGGGAGTCCGCCGGCAGCTCGTCGGCCGACTCGATCTCCCAGCGCGTGCCGATCGCCTCGAATCGCCAGATCACCATCGCCAGATCACCATCGCCGGATCACCACGACCACGTCACCACCGCCAGATCATCCGTCGGGGATCAGGCTGCGGCCTGCTCCTTGATGTCGTCGACGGCGGCGTTGAAACCACCGCTGGTCAGCGAGGATCCGGCCACGCGGCTGACGTTCAGGTCGTCGAGCGCCTTGCCCTCGACCTCTTCGGAGATGCCGTCGATGAACGCGCCCTGGTACTGCTCGGTCTCGCGCGCCTGCGGGTCACCGGCCACCTCGACGTCGGTGACGACGCCGTCGGCGAGGGTGAGGGTCACCGAGATCGTCTCGACCGATTCGGGGGTCTGGTACGAGCCCTCCGCCGTGTAGGTGCCGTCGGCGTACGACGACGACGCATCGGCGCCCGAGGAGGACTCCGAGCCGGTCGTGCTGTCGGTGCCGGAGGTGCTGTCGGTCGTCCCGCCGGCGTCGGTCGGCGTGGTCGCGCATCCGGCAAGGACGAGGAGTCCGGCGATGCCCACGAGGGCGGATCCCTTGCGGACGGAAGTCGGTACGGTCGTGCGGATCATGGTGGTCCTCCCGGCTCGGTGTCGTCGACGCGGTGTCGATGATCCGAGCGTAGGAAGGGTGGCTATGTGCCCGCTGTGCCGTGTCGAGGCGAAGGCTATGGGCCTACGCGTCGCCGCCGAACATGCTCGTGACCGAGCCGTCCTCGAAGACCTCGTGGATCGCGCGGGCGAGCAGCGGAGCGATCGGGAGGATCGTGAGCTTGTCCCAGCGACGCGACTCGGTGAGCGGGATCGTGTCGGTGATGACGACCTCGTCGATCGAGGAGTCCTGCAGACGATCGGATGCCGGGTCGCTGAAGATCGCGTGCGTCGCCGCGACGATGACGCGGTGCGCGCCGGCCGCCTTCAGCGCCTGCGCGGCCTTGACGATCGTGCCGCCGGTGTCGATCATGTCGTCGACGAGGAGGCAGGTGCGGCCCTCGACCGTCCCGACGATCTCGTGCACGGAGACCTGGTTCGCGACCTTCGGATCGCGGCGCTTGTGGATGATCGCGAGCGGGGCGCCGAGGCTGTCGGACCACGTGTCGGCGACGCGCACGCGCCCCATGTCGGGCGAGACGACCGTGAGGATCTCGCGGTCAGCGGCCGAGAGCGTGCGCTCGAAGTAGTCGAGCAGCACCGGCTTGGCGAAGAGGTGATCGACGGGACCGTCGAAGAAGCCCTGGATCTGGGCGGCGTGCAGGTCGACGCTCATCACGCGGTCGGCGCCGGCGGTCTTGAGCAGGTCGGCGACGAGACGGGCGCTGATCGGCTCGCGACCGCGGCCCTTCTTGTCCTGACGCGAGTACGGATAGTACGGGGCGACGACCGTGATGCGCTTGGCCGAGGCGCGCTTGGCGGCGTCGATCATGATGAGCGTCTCCATGAGCCACTCGTTGACCGGCTCGCCGAAGGTCTGCACGAGGAAGAGATCGACGCCGCGGATCGACACCTCGAAGCGCGCGTAGATCTCGCCGGAGGCGAAGGTGCGGTGCTCGACCGGAGCGATCTCCGTGCCGAGGGCCTCGGCGACGGCCGCCGTGAGCTCGGGGTGCGAGCGCCCACCCGCGACGACGAGCCGCTTCTTGGTCTTCGCGATGATGCCGGGGGCTACCCCGTTGTCGCGATCCAGATCGACCGTCTTCTTCTTCCGGGCCATGGCCTGCCTATTCCGCCGCTCGCTCTCGGGCCACGGCATCCGCCGCGCCCGTCCCTGCTCTGTTCTTCTCGACCCAGCCCTCGATGTTGCGCTGGGGTGCGACGGTCATGGCCAGTGCACCGGCCGGAACATCCTTGCGGACGACCGCGCCGGCGCCGGTCTTCGCGCCTGCTCCCAGCCTAACGGGCGCGACGAGCACCGTGTGCGACCCGGTGTGCACCTCGTCGCCGATCTCCGTTCGGTGCTTGTTCACGTCGTCGTAGTTCGCCGTGATCGTGCTCGCGCCGAGGTTCACGCCGCGGCCGATCGTGGCGTCTCCCACGTACGACAGATGCGGCACCTTGCTGCCCTCACCGATCTCGGCGTTCTTGGTCTCGACGTACGCGCCGATCTTTCCCTTCGCGCCCAGGATCGTGCCGGGGCGCAGGAAGGAGAACGGCCCGACCGTCGCCTCGGCTCCGATCACCGCGAACGTCGCGTCGGTACGGCGCACGGTCGCGCCCTCGCCGACCTCGCAGCCGACGAGCGACGTGTCGGGACCGATGATCGCGCCCTCCGCGATCGTCGTGGCGCGCAGGATGTGCGTGTTCGGGAGGATCGTGACGTCGGGGGCGAGCACGGCGTCGTCGTCGATCCACGTCGTGGCCGGGTCGACGACCGTGACGCCCTCGAGCTGCCAGCGGCGGACGATGCGCTCGTTGAGAAGGCGGCCGACGAGCGCGAGCTGCGCGCGGTCGTTGACCCCGTAGGTCACGGTGACGTCGGAGACGACGGATGCCGCGACACGGTCGCCGTCGCGACGGAGCAGGCCAGGAACGTCGGTGAGGTACATCTCACCCTGAGCGTTGTCGACGCCGATCTCCGGCAGGTACTGGCGCAGCGTCGCGGCGCGGAACACGTACATGCCCGCGTTGATCTCGCGGACGGCGGCCTCGTCGGCGCTCGCGTCCTTCTGCTCGACGATGCGGTCGACGCTCCCGTCCGCATCGCGGATGACGCGGCCGTACCCGGTCGGATCGTCGACGACGGCGGTCATGAGCGTCGCCGGCGTACCCGCGGCACGGTGGGCAGCGAGGAAGCCGTTCAGGGTGTCGGCATCCGCGAGCGGGCAATCACCCGACAGCACGAGCACGTCGCCCGTGAAGTCGTCGGGGAGGGCATCGATCGCGACCTGCACGGCGCGACCGGTGCCCGGCACGTCGTCCTGATCGATGAACACGGCGTCCGGGTAGTCCTCGGCGAGGGCCGCGACGACCTGGTCGCGCTCGTGCCGCACGACGACCTCGACGTGCGCGGCGCCGAGCCGGGCGGCGGTCGTGAGCACGTGTCCGACGAGCGGACGACCGCCGATCGGGTGCAGCACCTTCGGCAGCCGGGACTTCATGCGCGTGCCCTGCCCTGCGGCGAGGACGACGATCGCGAGGTTGTTCTCCGTCATGCTCCGCCGCCAGGACTCGAACCTAGACCTCACAGCTCCAAAGGCTGTCGTGCTGCCATTACACCACGGCGGACCGCGGCCTCCGCGAGGAAAGCCGCCCGCTCATTCTGCCACGCCGACATCGGCGCGAAACACGGCTCTGGGATGCTTCGACCATGAGCATCCTGATCGACCGCGTCGCGGGCCCGACCCCCGGCCTCGCCGCGTTCCTCCTCGCGCACCACGACGACATGGCCGGCACCGCGCCGCCCGAGAGCCAGCACGCGCTGTCGCTCGATCGGCTCCTCGCCCCGGGCGTGCGGCTGTTCGTGGCGCGCGACGGTGACGATCTCGTCGCCACGGGAGCACTCGCCCCTCTCGCCGAGGGTCACGAGGAGCTCAAGTCGATGCGCACCGAGCCCGCCCGCCGGGGACAGGGTCTGGGGCGGGCGATGCTCGACGCCCTGCTCGCCGACGCCCGCAGCCGCGGCATCCGCCGAATCTCGCTCGAGACCGGCAGCGCGGAGTTCTTCCGCCCGGCGCACGCGCTGTATGCGCGAGCCGGGTTCGTGGAGTGCGCCCCGTTCGGCTCCTACCTGCCCGACCCGCACAGCACGTTCATGACCGTCGAGCTCGGCGACGAAGCGCAGTCGGGGCCCTCGGGCGCGATAATGGAGGGATGAGCGCAACGGACGAGGTCGATCGGATCGTCGGCGCCTGGAACACCCAGCGCCCCGACCTCGACTTCTCGCCCCTCGAGGTGCTTTCCCGCATGGACCGGCTCTCGCGCCACCTCGACCGCGCGCGACGCGACGTCTTCCGCCGCAGCGACCTCGAACCCTGGGAGTGGGACGTGCTCTCGGCGCTGCGCCGCGCGGGGGCGCCGTTCCAGCTCTCCCCCAAGCAGCTGCTGCAGCAGACGCTCGTCTCGAGCGGCACGATGACCAATCGCATCGACCGCCTCGTCGGGCGTCGTCTGGTGCGACGCGAGGCCGATCCCGGCGACGGCCGGAGCATCCTGGTCACGCTGACCGACGACGGTCGCACGCGAGTGGATGCCGCGATCACCCGCCTCGTCGACGTCGAGGCCGACCTGCTGCAGGCACTGTCGCGGGGCGACCGCGATCGGCTGGCCGGGTTGTTGCGCAAGCTCAGCCTGAGCTTCGACGCGTGAGCGGGGTGCGCTGATGGGCATGCCCTCGCCCCTTCCCGTGCGCGACGGCGTCGGCGCGACGCGCCTGCACGTGCCGCTCACCGGGCCATGGCCGACGATCGCCGACTACATGGTGGAGCGCTTCTTCCACCTCGAGCCGGAACTGCTGCGGGTGCGCTTCGACCGCGGTGAGATCGTCGACATCGACGCCCGCGCAGTGCCGCGCGATGCGCCCCTGGGGAGCGTGGAGTTCGTCTGGTACTACCGCGAGCCCCCGGTCGAGAGCGTCATCCCCTTCGAGATCGAGGTCCTCCACCGCGACGACGACCTCGTCGTGGTCGACAAGCCGCACTTCCTCCCGACGACGCCGGGAGGCAAGTTCCTGCAGAACTCCGCCCTGGTGCGGCTGCGCAACCTCCTCGACAACCCCGACCTCGCTCCGATCCACCGCCTCGATCGAGCGACCGCCGGCCTGCTGATGTTCTCCGCGCGCCCCGCGACGCGCGGCGCCTACCAGCTTCTCTTCGAGACCCGCCGGGTGCAGAAGACCTACGAGGCGGTGTCGGCCCGACCCGAGGGCTGGGATCCCGAGCGTCCGGCCCTGGCGGGGCATCCGCTCCCCCTCGTGTACCGCACCCACATCGACAAGCATCGCGGCGAGCTGCGCGTGCGGGTCGACGACGAGCGCGAGCCGAACTCGGAGACGCTGATCGAGCTCATCCGTGCCGATGACCGGGTCGTGCACACGCTGCTGCGCCCGCACAGCGGCAAGATGCACCAGTTGCGCGTGCACCTCTCGGCTCTGGGCGTCGGCATCCTGAACGATCCGTTCTATCCCGAGCTGCGTCCGGAGGCGCCGGACGACTTCGCCCGGCCCATGCAGCTGCTCGCGCGCGAGCTGAGCTTCACCGACCCGCTGTCGGGCGAGGATCGCGTGTTCACGACGCGTCGTCGCCTGCAGGACGCTCCCGCCGGCGACGCGGCAGAAGCCCCCGCAGGCGACTGACGGGCGCGCTCAGCGGCGCATGATCTTGCGCGCCAGGCGCGTACCCAGCATCTGCACGAGATGCACGAACACGACGATGAGGGCGATCGCCGCCCACATCACGACCGGTTCGAACTGACGGAAACCGTAGATCTGCGCGAACGCTCCGAGGCCGCCGCCACCGATCAGACCGGCCATCGCGGTCATGTCGATGAGCGCGACCACGATGAACGTGTAGCCGAGGATGAGCGGGCCCAACGACTCGGGGATCGCGACGGTGAAGAGGATGCGGAGAGGGCCCGCGCCCATCGCGCGCGCCGCCTCGATGACACCGGGCGACACAGAGACGAGATGCTGCTCGACGATGCGTCCGATCGCGAAGGAGGCGGCGAGGGCGATGATGAAGGCTCCGGCCGTGGTGCCGATACCGACGCCCACCACGACGCGGGCGAACGGTTGCGCGACGGCCATGAAGATGACGAACGGGATCGGGCGGAAGATGTTCACCGCGAGGTTCGCGAGCATCGACACGGCGCGGTTCGGCAGCAGACCACCGGGGCGGGTCACGTAGAGGATGACGCCGATGAGAAGCCCGAGCACGCCGCCGAGGACGAGCGCGAACGACGTCATGTACAGCGTCTCGAGCGCGGCGGCCCAGAACTCGGGCATCAGTTCCTGCAGACGATCCATCAGCGGGCCTCCTCTCGTGCGATCTCGGTGACTTCGACGCGTTCGGCGATGGCCGCGAGGGTGCGGTCGATGGCGGCGCTCTCGCCGCGGATCGCCAGGGTCAGGTGGCCGAAGGCGCGCCCGCGGATGTCGTTGATGCCGCCGTAGACGAGTTCGAAGTCGAGGCCGGCCGCAGCGAGATCGAGGAAGACCTGCGCCTGCGAGGAATCGCCGTCGCGGAACGAGAACGTGACCAGGCGTCCGCGGTGGCGCTCACGCAGCACCGACAGCTCGGCCGGCGACGGAACGCCCTTGACCACCGTGCCGACGAAGCGCTGCGACGCCGGATTCTGCGGGGCGGAGAAGACGTCGAACACGTCGCCCTGCTCGATCACGCGGCCGTTCTCCATGACCGCGACCTTCGTGGCGATCGTCTGGATCACGTCCATCTCGTGGGTGATGACGACGATGGTGACGCCCTGCTCCTGGTTGACCCGCTTGAGCAGATCGAGCACCTCATGGGTCGTCTGCGGGTCGAGCGCGCTGGTCGCCTCGTCGGCGAGCAGGATCGCGGGGCCCGTGGCGAGGGCGCGGGCGATGCCCACGCGCTGCTTCTGACCTCCGGAGAGCTGCTCGGGGTAGGCCTTGGCCTTGTCGGACAGACCGACGAACGAGAGCAGCTCGGTCACGCGGGCCTCGATGTCGGCCTTCGACCAGCCCGCGAGCTTGAGCGGATAGGCGACGTTCGCACGCACCGTGCGCGAGGAGAACAGGTTGAACTGCTGGAAGATCATGCCGATGCCGCCGCGCACCTTGCGCAGCGCGCTCTCGGAGAGCGAGGTGATGTCGACGCCGTCCACCAGGATCGTGCCGCCGGTGGCGGGCTCGAGGGCGTTGATCAGGCGCACCAGTGTCGACTTGCCGGCCCCCGAGTATCCGATGATGCCGAACACGTCGCCCTTCTCGATCGACAGGGTGACGTCGTCGACGGCGATGATCTCGGTGTCTCCCGGTACGCGGGAGGGATAGGCCTTCGACACGTTGGTCAGGCTCACGATCGGCATGGAAGCTCCGGTGGGTGGGATGTCGGGAAACGACGAATCGGGTGACGCACGAGGCGCCACCCGATTCTCTCGCATCAGGCGGGGTGTCCCCGCCGTGATCACTTGTTCGCTGCGGTGTCCTTCTGGACCTTCTCGAGCGAGGCGACGAGGTCGGCGACCGGCGTCTGCAGCGGCACCGCGGTGTCACCCGACGACTCGAGGAGTCCGGCCTGGACGGCCTCGTCGGTCTGGAAGATCTCGACGAGCTTGAGGTAGGTCTCGTTGTCGGCGTCTTCGGCGCGAGCGGCGAAGATGTTCACGTACGGCAGCGCGTTGGGGTCTTCCGGGTCGTCCTGGGCGATCGCGTCGCTGAAGGTGAGACCGGCATCCTCGACGAAGTCGTTGTTGATGATCGCGGCTGCGACATCCGGCAGCGAGGTCGGGATGAGGGCGGCCTCGAGCGCGGTGACCTTGACCTTGCTCTTGTCGGTGTCGACGTCGGCGAGGTCGGAGAAGATGGTTCCGCCGCTCTTGAGCTCGACGAGGCCGGCCGACTGGAGCACGAGCAGGGCGCGCGCCTGGTTCGAGGCGTCGTCCGGAACGGCGACGGTCTCGCCCTCGGGGATGCTGTCGACGTCGTCGTACTTCTTCGAGTACAGGCCCAGCGGGTAGATCGCGGTGGAACCGATCGGCGCGAGATCCGAGCCCGAGTCCTCGTTGTAGCCGGCGAGGTACACGATGTGCTGGAACTGGTTGAGGTCGATCTCGCCCTCGGTCAGCGCGGGGTTCGGCTGCTCGTAGGAACCGAAGTCGACGAGCTCGACCGTGATGCCCTCTTCCGCAGCGGCCTCGACGAAGGCGGGCCACTGCGGGTCGCCCTTGCCGACGACGCCGACCTTGACGACCTCGTTCTCGGACGAACCCGAGTCGGAGCCGGCATCGGTGGACGTGGCGCACCCGGCGAGCGCGACGAAGAGCGGGACCGCGGCGAGCGCGGCGATGATGGACGTGGTACGACGGGACATGATGTGTGCGAGTTCCTCTCTCAGGGACTCCCATACGTTAGGCAGGTGCGGCCCCGGGCACGGAATCGACTGTCACACAGCGTCACCGGGCCCGACGGCCGCGCGTGTCGGGCCCGTACGGAGCGCGTCGTCTCCTTCGACGCCGGTCAGTCGAACTCCTCGATCCCCTGCAGGCGCACCTGCTCGAGGTCGAGGCGGGCGGCGATGCGCCGCACCACGATGTCATCGACGGTGCCGGAGCGGCGCAGGCCGATCAGCACCTCGCGCTTGCGGTCGAGGAGGGCGAGCTTGAGTCGGGTGTGCTCCTCGTGGCGCACGAGGGGCGAGCGCTGCAGCACGTCGACGTCGGTGGAGGTCGCGATCATCTGCAGGGTGGTGCCGTCGACGGCATCCGTCACTCCCCCGACGCCCAGTGCATCGTCGAGGGCATCGGATGCCGGGGCGCCGGGCACCGTCGTGTCGGGGGCGTCGAGCAGGGCGTCGAGTTCGCGCGCCTCGGCGTCGACGAGTGCCTGCTCGCGGGCGAGCGCCTTCGCGTTGGCGAGCTCGAGCATCTGGTATCCCTCGGAGCGCACGCGATCGCGCACCTCCTGACCGATGCCGTGCTCGGCGGCGAGGTCGTCGAGCGCCGAGAGCGCGGCCCCCGAGATCGCCCGTTCGGCGAGCTCGTACTCCTCCTGCTCGGCGTGGTCGACCGGCATCCGCGCCCAGCGCACGACCGCCGGCAGCAGCGGGCCCTGCACGAGCAGGCTGAGGAGGATGACGCCGGCGGTCACGAACACGACCTCGTCACGACCCGACGACCCCTCGGCGAGACTCGTCGGCACCGACAGCGCGATCGCCAGCGAGACCGCGCCGCGCATACCGGCGACGGTCGAGACCACGCGCGACCGGGCGCGCAGACCGCGCGGCGGTCGGGTGGCGGGCCGTTGGAAGAACCCGGTGAAGAACTGGAAGAGGTAGCGCACGACCACGAGCGTCGCCCAGACGGCGATCGAGGTGAGCACGAGCCAGCCGATCATCGCGGCCGAGATCTCGTGCACGACGTACTGCACCTCGAGACCGATGAGGATGAACAGCGCGCCGTTGAGCAGGAACACCCCGAACGGCCAGACCGCGTCGGACTGGCGGCGGGAGGATGCCGTCGTGACGCGCGGCGAGACGTACGAGGCGATGAGCCCCGCCACGACCACGGCGAGCACGCCCGAGGCGTGGATCAGCTCGGCGACGAGGAACGCGGAGAACGGGATGAGCAGCATCGTGACGTTGATGACCGCCGTACGATTCGACTGGCGCAGCACCAGCACGCCGAGCATCGCGATCACGACACCTGCGGCGATGCCGCCCACGTACGACACGAGCACCGTCCAGGTGACCGACCACGGGGTGACCTGGCCGCCGACGGCGAGCGAGACGGCGATGGCGTAGAGCACCAGCGCGGTGCCGTCGTTGGTGAGGCTCTCGGCCTTCAGCTTCATGAACATGCGCCGCGGCAGCAGGCGGCCGAGGGCCGCGACCGCGGTGGCGTCCGGCGGGGCGACCGCGGCACCGAGGATGAGGGCGATCTCCCACGGCATCCCGAACAGCACGCCGACGCCGGCGACCGCGAAGGCCGAGGCGACGACCAGGAGCGTGCTCATCGGGAGGATGTACCGGAAGTCGCGGCGGATCGACCGCAGCGACGTCGTCAGGCTCTCCCAGAACAGCATCACCGGCAGGAACAGCAGCAGCACGGTCTCGGGCGGCAGCTGCACCTCGCGCAACGCCGGCACGAAGCCGAGCAGAAGCCCGAAGACGACGAGCACCAGCGGCAGCGCCAGCCGCACCCGCGGTGCGATCAGAGTGCCGACGAGAATCGTGAGTCCGAGCAGGACCGTGACCTCGAGTCCTTCCATGTGTACCTCCCGGTGCCGCAGAATCGTGCTGTGCGACACCGGCCGGCGTCAGACCCCGCCCAGAGCACAGCGCGTCGCAAGGCAAAGGTATTCCCGCAGCACAGAGATCGCCAGGTACTGACTGTCCCTGGTTCGCACGCCCGGTTCCGATGCGGGTCGGGCGGGCGTCAGCCGATCTGCTCGGTGAGCTCGAACCAGCGCAGCTCGAGCTCTTCGATCTCGGCCTCCTGCGCGCTGATCTTCGACATCTTCTCGCCGAGACCCGCGTAGTCGGCCTGGTCGTGCTCCGCGAGTGCGTGCTTGGCGGCATCCACCTGCTGGGTCAGCTTCTGGATGCGGCGCTCGAGGGAGGAGACCTCCTTCTGCGCCGTGCGCAGGGCGGCACCGTCGAGAGCGGATGCCGTCGACGCGGCCGTGCTCGTCGCGGCCTTCACCGCCTGCCCCTTCTCGGCGTTCGAGGTCTGGAGGTGGCGCAGACGCAGGTACTCGTCGACGCCGCCGGGCAAATGACGCAGGTGCCCGTCGAGGATCGCGAACTGCTGGTCGGTGACGCGCTCGAGGAAGTAGCGGTCGTGGCTGACCACGAGGAGGGTGCCCGACCAGGAATCGAGGAGGTCTTCGATCGCGGCGAGCATGTCGGTGTCGAGGTCGTTGGTGGGCTCGTCGAGGATCAGCACGTTGGGCTGGTCGAGGAGCACGAGCAGGAGCTGCAGGCGGCGCTGCTGGCCACCCGAGAGGTCCTTGACCGGCGTCGAGAGCTGGGCGGACGAGAAGCCGAGGCGCTCGAGGAGCTGTCCGGGCGTGAGGTCCTGCGCCTTCGAGCCGGCACCCAGCGTGTACGAGGTGCGCAGGCCCGAGATGATCACGCGCACCGGGTCGTTCCAGTACTGGTCGAGCTCGTCGAGGCGCTGCGTCAGCGTCTGCACCTTCACGGTCGTGCCGCGCTTGACGCGGCCGACCGTCGGCTCGACGGTTCCCGAGATGAGGCCCAGCAGCGTGGACTTGCCCGCGCCGTTCACGCCCAGGATGCCGGTGCGCTCGCCCGGAGCGATGCGCCATTCGACATCGCGCAGCACCGTCTTCTCGCCGCCGTCGACGGTCGGGTACGTCACGCCCACGTCGAGGAGGTCGACGACGTCCTTGCCGAGCCGCGACACGGCGAGCGACTGCAGCGACACCTTGTCGCGGATCTCCGGCACGTCGGCGATGAGCTCGTTGGCCGCGTCGATGCGGAACTTGGGCTTGCTCGTGCGCGCGGGGGCGCCGCGGCGGAGCCACGCGAGCTCCTTGCGGGCGAGGTTCTGGCGCTTCGCCTCGGTGGCGGCGGCCATGCGGTCGCGCTCGACGCGCTGCAGGATGTACGCCGCGTACCCGCCCTCGAAAGGCTCGACGATGCGGTCATGCACCTCCCAGGTCTCGGTGCAGATCTCATCGAGGAACCACCGGTCGTGGGTCACGACCATCAGGGCGCCCGAGTTGGTGGCCCAGCGCTTCTTGAGGTGCCCGGCGAGCCACGTGATCGCCTCGACGTCGAGGTGGTTGGTCGGCTCGTCGAGGGCGATGACGTCCCAGTCGCCGGCGAGGAGGCGGGCGAGCGAGACGCGGCGGCGCTGACCACCGCTGAGGGAGCCGATCTCGGCATCCCACGGGAGGTCGGTCAGCAGCCCCTCGATCACGTCGCGGGTGCGAGCGTCGCCCGCCCACTCGTACTCGGGGGTGTCGCCCACCACGGCCTGACTGATCGTGAGGTCGTCGGGGAGCGTGTCCGCCTGATCGAGCACGCCGATCGTCGTTCCGCCGCGCACCGTGACGCGACCCGAGTTCGGTTCCTTGATGCCCGCGAGCATGCCGAGCAGGCTCGACTTGCCGTCGCCGTTGCGGCCAACGATGCCGATGCGATCCCCCTCCTCGATGCCGAGCGTCACGGAGTCGAAGACGACCCTCGTCGGATATTCGAGGTGCAGGGCCTCGGCCCCCAGAAGATGTGCCATGTCACTGTCCAGGGTAACCGGGTGCGCGGGGCTGGAAGACCTCGGGGAGCGCGGAGACGAACTCGTCGAGGTGGCCGTACCAGGGCGTGTGGGCGGCACCGCGGATCCGGCGGACATCGATGCCGGCCTCTTCCCATCGGCTCGCGGCATCATCGGAGACGAAGCGGCTGGGGTCGGCGACGACGGCGATCGATCCGGGTGGCGGCTGCTCGTCGACGTTCGCGCCGCACGAGATCGACGCCGACGTCGCGGGGTCGAAGAGCTGGGCGGCGCGTGCTTCCCGCTGCGCAGCGGCGACCGAGTACCCGGGGCGCTCACGTAGCGCCTCGACGGTGCGCGACGCGGCGTCCGCAGCGTACTGCGCCGTGAGGGCCGCGTGGTCGGCGCCCCCGGCGAAGCCGAGAGCGGCGTCGACGAACACGGCGAGACCGGACTCGAGCGCAGGAGCCGCAGCGGCGAGTACGGTGCCACCGTACGAGTGTCCGAGCGCCACGGCGGGTGGACGACGCAGGTGCGTCTGCACGGTGCGCACGACGGATGCCGCGGCGCGCGCGACCGTGAGACCCGGGTCGCGCGGCGAGCGGCCGTGGCCCGGGAGGTCGATCGCGACGACGCGCCAGCCGTTCGCGGCGAGGAGCGGAACGAGATCGTGCCAGCTCTCGGTCGATCCCATGAGTCCGTGCAGCAGGACGATGCTCCCGACATCGTGCTCGCGTGTGCTGTCAGCGGCCTGGTGCGTCGGCAGCGTGATCTCGGCGTGCAGAAGCATCCGTCGAGTCAATCACGGTGTCGGGTCGATCCCGCTGCGTCGCCGGCGGGCGAGCAGCGCGGCCCCTCCCCCGAGGAGCACTGCGGCGCTCGCGGCGAGGGCGATCGGGGCGATGGTCCCGGCGTCCGCTCCCGTGTCGGCCAGGCGGTCGCCCGGAGCGGTCGCCCCGCCGGACGGGGCCGCGACGATCTCGACCGGCACCCAACCGATGAGGGCGCCGTCGGTGGCGTAGACGGCGACGCGGTGCGCCCCGAGCGCGGCATCCGTCGGAACGATCGCCTGCACGATGCCGGCAGACGAGGCCGCGAGCGTGCCGAGGTGGGTGGGGTCGGAGAAGAGGTAGACGTCGACGGTTGCGCCGGCGAGGTCGGTCCCGAGCGAGAGATCGAAGGGCGCCCCCTGCGCGACGGTGGCCGGTGCGGTGACGGGGCCGCGGTTGTCGTCGGTGAGGTCGTCGGCCGACGGGGAGGCGGGCACCTCCGGGGCGACCGTCACGGTGAGCGTGGCGGGCTCGGTCGCGGACTCGCCCACGGCGTTGGTGAAGACCGCGCGATAGCGGGTGCCGGAGGCGGATGCCGGGACGGCGTCGATCGAGAGGGTGGGGGCGGCGGCATCCGGGATCGTCACCCAGTCACCGGCATCCGGCAGCTGCGTCTGCCAGATCACCGTGGGTTCGGGGGTTCCCGTCGCTGTGGCGGTGAAGGTCGCGGTCGCGCCCTCGGGGATCTCGGCATCCGACGGCTGCGTGACGATCTGCGGGGCGACGTCCTGCTGCTCCGGCAGGGAGGTTCCCGGAATGTCGGTGCCAGGCGCTGCGTAGATGAACCGCAGGCCGCGGCTGAACGCCGCTCCGATCACCGAGAGGTGGGTCTCGTCGTCGAAGATCGTGGCGCCCAGTTCGAGTCCGTCGTAAGCGCGGGCGGCGAGCGTGTGGGCGAAGCTCGTCATGTCGCTGGTCATCGGGAACCCGGAGGTCGTCTCCTCGAGCTCTCCGACCGAGAGGAAGACGCGCGCGTCGAGCGCGTCGTGCGTCTCGGCGTAGTCGGCCTCCATGTCGAGGATCGTGCGGTCGTCCCACCAGATCGAGGGGCTCGCGATGACGAACCGGTGGAAGAGTCCGTCGTTGTGGAGCAGCGCATAGGTGGCGAAGAGACCGCCGAAGGAATGGCCCATGAGTGCGCGGTCAGCGGGGTCGGCGCGGAACTCGCTCTCGATCTGCGGGACGAGTTCGGATCTCAGGAAGTCGAGGAACTCGGGAGCACCGCCGGTCGGCACGTCGGCCGTGATCTCGGTCGGGGTGAGATCGAGGGTGCGGCGCACTCCGGAGGCCGCGAAGCCCTGGCCGGGGTCGTCGTACCCGATGCCGACGACCATCGTGCCCGGCGCGTTCAATCGGGCGGTCTCGACCGCCATCCCGAACTCGGCGTTCGCATCGGTGACGTAAAGGACGCGGTGCGGATCGCCGTTCTCGTCGTAGTTCGCCGGGAGGGCGACCGAGATCTTGTAGTCGCGGCCGGCGGCGGAGGTGGTCGTCCACGTCTGGACGTCGCGGATGAAGTCGTCGGGGCTTTCGGCCGAGGCTGCGGCGGTGTAGGTGATGGGTGGGGAGGACGACGCGGGCGTGTCGGTCGCGGCGGCGAGCGCCAGGGTCGCGCCCGCCGTGAGTGCGATCGCGGTCGGGATGCCGAGCAGTCGGCGGAGGTCGAATCTCATGTCGTTTTCCCCTTCATCGGATGCCGCCGGATACCGCTGGATACCGCCGGTGGGAAGCCACGGTAGAGGTGGCTGCACTCGTCGGACATGTGAGGTCGGCCCAGAGCTGCGGTGCGGCGCTGTGGGGAACCTCCGGTCCGATTGGCGAAGATTCTTCGTCTATATGTTCGAATGTCGGTGGTCTGTGGTGGGCTGTTCGCATGACGGAACTGCTCGACGCAACGAACTCCCAGACGGCGATGATCGCCGATCTGGTGGGCTCGGTGCGGGCGGTCGAGGAGACGATCGCTCGGCTGTCAGCCGTGCGCGACGGGATGCTCGCCGTCGCCGCTCGCGTCGCGGTCGACATCGCACGGCAGGCGGCGCATCCCGATCACGGCGACATGGCCCTGCGGGCGGTGGCGGCGGAGATCGGGGCGGCAGTGCGGGCGAGCGACCGTACGATCGAGCGGCGGATGGACGAGGCATCGTGGGCGGTCGAGCGATTCGCCGAGGTGTGGGCGGCGCAGGGCGCGGGGCGGATCAGCGCCGCCCACGCCCGGGTCATCGTCGACGCGGGCGCACATCTGGACGACCCGGCCGATCGAGCGCGGTATGCGGCGCGAGCGGTGGAGGCGGCGGTGGTCGAGTCGCCGAACAGGCTGCGGCGGGTGGCGCGGCGGATCGCGGAGCAGTACCAGACCCGCACCGTCACCGAGCGTCACCGCGACGCGCGGGAGTTGCGGCGGGTGTGGGTGAAGGACCTCGACGACGGGATGGCCGAACTCGGGATGCTCGGGCCCGCCGTCCTCGTCCACGGAATCCACGACCGGCTGACGCGCATGGCGCGGACGATCACCGTGGAGAACGGGCGGGCACGGAAGGCGGCGAAGGGGACCGACACGGACCTCGGCTCCCCCACCGACACGGACCGCGACTCCGACACCCGCACGACCGATCAGCTGCGCGCCGACCTGCTCGCCGACATCGCACTCACCGGCGCTCCGACCGGGCACGACACGGAGGCGGGACTGCTCGGCGAGATCCGCGCGCGGGTCGAGGTCACCGTCCCCGTCTTCACCCTCATGGACGACGACACCGGCGGCCACAACGGCGGTAGCGCCTCCGGCGCACCCCCGGCAGAGCTCGACGGCCGCTCCCCCATCGACACCCGCACCGCACGCCTCCTCGCAGGCGACGCGACCGGATGGGAACGGGTGCTCACACACCCGATCACCGGCGCACTCCTCGCCGTCGACCGCTACCGCCCGTCGGATCAGCTCACCCGACACCTCCGGGCTCGCGATCAACGCTGCCGCTTCCCCGGCTGCAACATCGCCGCACGACGATGCGACATCGACCACACCCACGCCGCGTCCGACGGCGGTGAGACCTGCGCCACCAACCTCGCGCACCTCTGCCGACGACACCACACGCTCAAACACCACTCGCTCTGGCGCGTCCAACACCGACGCCCCAGGGAGGACGACGTCGGGCTCCATCTCGAAGGCGGACGAGCAGATCAGACCATCAGAACCACCGGCGATCTCGTCTGGACCAGCCCGACCGGAACGACCTACATCGACCGCCCGCCCGAGCAGAACACGGTCAGGTTCACCGACAGCCGGTGAATCGCCCTCCGGCGCGATGCCGTCAGATGCGCTGCCCTCCGGCGCGATGCCGTCAGCCACGACGCCGTCAGGCCCGATCCCGTCAGGCGCGACGCCATCAGGCACGACGCCGTCAGGCGCGACGCCATCAGGCGCGCTGCGCGACCTCGACGACGGTGTCGATTCCGCGGGCGGCGAGGGCGGCGGCATCCTGAGCGGTACGCGAGGTGACAACGGTCACGGGCTCGCCCTGCTCCCGCAGCTCGTGCCAGCGCTCGAACACCCGCCCGCCGGGGGCGAGGTCGGTGCGCGAGAGCGGAAGGTCATCGGCATCCACGTCGATCACGACGCCCACGGTGCGCGGCATGACCGGAGAGTCACCGGCACCCGCAGCATCCGCCCGCGCCTGAGCGACCAGCTCCGCGAACCGCCGACCCAGCGGCTTGACGACGTTCTCGGTGTCGAGCAGTCCGAGCGAGTACTCGAGATCCTTGTAGTCCCCGAGCGAGCGCGACACGTCATGCGAGCACCACCACGTGATGCCGTAGAGGCCCTCGGTGGTCAGCGCCGCCTCGACCGTGCGCGAGGCGAACTCGGGCATCTCGTCGTCGGCGAGATTCATCGACGGTGCACCCACCTCCTGCAGCCACACCTTGCGCTGCGGATCGGTCGCGAACGCCTTCGAGAGCTCGATCATCCACTCGGCGTGGCGAACCGACGGCGACGAGAGGCCGCCGTAGCGCGCCGCGGTGCCGTTGAAGATCCACGAATGCACCGTCGTGACATCACCGAGACGGGACGCGTGCTCGGGCAGGAACGGATGCCCGTCGCGGTACCAGAGGTGGTCGTTCTCGCTGTGCGCGATGAGGTGGCGCGGATCACGATCGCGCGGCGCCCCCAGCAGGCTCTCGAGCCAGTGCGTGATCTGCGCGCTCTCGGCGGGCATCGCGGCGGGGTTGGGCAGCTGGAACTGATTGAGCTCGTTGCCGAGCGTCAGACCGATGAGGTTCGGCTTGTCGCGCACTGCATCGTAGACCGCGGCGACGAGCGCCGCCTGCGCCTGGATCGCCTTCTCGTCGGTGAACATGTTGCCGTCGTGCCAGTTGACCAGCCACGCCGGCACGAAGTCGAAGCCCGACATGTGGCCCTGGATGACGTCGACAGCGATGTCGAGCTCGAACTCGGCCGCGATGTCGGCCACGAGAGCGATGTCGTCGAGCGCCTTGCGGCGGATGAGCGTCCGGTTCGGCTGCAGCACGGGCCACAGCGGGAACACCCGCACATGATCGAGCCCCAGCCCGGCGAGCGCCTCGAAGTCCGCGCGCACGACATCGGCGTCGATCCCCATCCACTGGAACATCCAGTCCTGGGAGGGCGTGTAGTTCGCCCCGAAACGCGGTGCATCGAAACGCGGAGCATCGGAGCGCGGAGTGTTGTCAGTCACTGATCTGTGGTCCTTCTCGATCGTGGGCAGGAAGTCTCGGGGATCGGGGATCATGCATCCGTCGGCGCGGGGCCGCTCGATTCGCGCACGATCAGGCGCCGCGCCGACACGCTCTGCGACACGACGTCCTCGCCGCTCACGAGCTGTGCGAGCAGCGCCACGGCGGTGCGAGCGCTCTCCTCGACCGGGGCGTCGAGCGCGGTGAGCCGCGGGCGCACCAGGCTCGAGACCCAGGAGTCCTCCCACGCGATCACCGACAGCTGCTCGGGCACGCGCACACCGATCTCGGGCGCATGCGCGACGATCTCGGCCGCGAGGGCCTCGCTGTCGACGAGCAGGGCCGTCGTCGCTTCGGCGCGCGCCAGCAGATCGGCCACCGGATCGGATGCCGCGCGCTCCCAGCGCAGCACGAGCGAGGTCATGCCGCGCTTCTCTGCGGCATCCACGAATCGACGATCACGATCGCGGGCGTGCACGAGACCGGGCGAATCGCTCACGCGCGCGACGGCGCGGTGGCCGAGACCGTGAAGGTGCTCGAGCACCTCCTCGTACGCGGCATCATCGTGCACGGTCACGGCCGGCACGGCGTCGTCGACCGGCGCTCCGAGCAGCACGGCGGGTGCGCCGAGCTCGCGAACGAAGCCGATGCGGGGGTCGTCGTCGCGGAGGTCGACGAGCAGGAACGCATCCACTCGCTGCTCGCTCCACCACTCGCGGTACACGCGCTCCTCGTCGTCGGCGCGCACGAGGGTGAGCGAGAGCGACCATCCGATCTCGGCGAGCGGTTCGGTCAGGCCCGCGATCAGCCGCATGAAGAAGGGATCGCGCTCGAACGTGTCGCCCGAGCGGGCGATCACGAGGCCGAGGCTGCGTCCACCCTGACCGCTGACCTTGCGGCTCGCGTAGTTCGGACGCCAGTGCAACTCGTCGGCCGCCTGACGGATGCGCGCGGCCGTCGCCGCAGACACGTTGGGCCGGCCGTTGAACACGTGCGACACGGCGGAGGGCGACACCCCGGCGCGCGCGGCGACCGCTGCGATCGTCGCGCGGGCGGGCTTCTTCTCGTTCGTCACCTTCTCGCTCACACCACCGAGATTAGGGTGTTGACCCTCCGTTGTAAAGCGGTATACATTAATCGCACGTTGACGTGTACCGCTTTACAAAGCGCGCCGCGACACATCCATCCGTAGCACTGCAGCTCTCAGGAGGGCTCATGACCGAAGGCATCAGCAGGCGCACCTTTCTCGGGGCGGTGATCGGAGGGGGCGTGATGATCCCCCTGCTCACCGGGTGCGGCCCCCTCATGCCGACGTCCAGCGCGGCCGGCTCGATCTCCGTGCACACCCAGCTCAGCGGCGCCGTCTCGGGCGCCCAGGTGTTCTCGGACGTCGTCGCCGCCTACTCGCGGGCGAACGATCGGCCCGTCGCCCTCCTCAAGAACGGCTCCGACCTGCCGATCGTCTTCGAGACCAGCTCGCTGGCCGGCAAGGAGGCCGACATCGCGATGGTCAACCTGCAGGGACGCACGCTCTCGTGGACCCGCCTCGGTGCCACCATCCCGGTGCAGGATCTGCTCGACGAGTGGGGCCTGCGCGACAAGATCATCCCTGAGGCGCTCGAGGAATGGACGGATGCCGAGGGCAACCTGCGGGCCTTCCCGTTCACTCGCACCAACTGGCCGGTCTCCTTCAACACGGGGCTCCTCGACGAGGCCGGCGTCGGCATGCCGACGAACTCGGACGAGCTGATCGCCGTGGCCGACGCGCTGCGCTCGAAGGGCATCGGCCCGGTGACCGTCGGGGGCTCCGACTGGAGCGGCCAGAAGATGTTCCTGCAGATCCTGCAGGGCTTCCTCACCCGCGACGAGGCGAAGAAGGCGTTCTCCTCCGGCAAGCTCTCGGAGTTCCCGGGCGCCGTGGCCGGCGTCGAGCACTTCGTCGAGCTGCGCGACGCGGGCGTGTTCGTCGACAACGTGCAGGGCTACACGTCCGACTCCGAACTCACCCAGTTCAACACCCGCAAAGCGGCGATCGTCCCGGCGATGTCGTCGGCGCTCGCCCTCGTGCCCGCCGAACGCGCGGCCGAGGTCACGGTCGGCGGCTGGCCCGCCCCGTCGCGCGGCGGCGTCGTCGCCCATCCCACCGTGATCCAGAGCTTCAACGGCCACGGCATCTGGATCAGCGCGAACGGCGCCGAGAAGCTCGACCTGCTGAAGCCTTTCATCCAGAACCTCTACACGCCCGAGGTCACGAGCGAGTTCATCCTCGGTTCCGGCCGCGACATGAGCCGGATCACCGATGTGGTCAGCCGCGACTTCCCCCTCGTCGCACAGGCCTCCCAGCTCACGACCGATCAGGTCACCCCGGTGATGCTGCCCGACCTGCTCATCCCCGACGCCGTCTTCGAGCCGATGATCCGCGCGACCGCGATGGCCTACGGCCGCGCCTCCGCCGACCAGATCATCGACACGTTCGAGAAGGCCTACGCCGCGGCCTGAGGGCCCGAGAGGACACCATGACCGCGCTCGCCCCCGCCCCCACGACCGAACAGCTCGTCACCGCCCTGCCCCCGAACCGACGCCCCCGTCGCTCGTCGTTGCGCGAGCGGTTCCCCGGCCTCGCCCTGCCGGCGCTCATCTGGTACGCCGTGTTCATGATCGGCCCCGTGGTCGCGATCTTCGTGATCTCGTTCCTGCGCTGGCCCGGCATGCTCGAGACACCGACCTTCGCGGGCTGGGACAACTTCCGCGCGGTGTTCGCCGATGCGACCTTCTGGGCCGCGCTCGGCAACTCCGCCATCCAGATCGTCGTCGGCCTGCCGATCATGATCATCCTCGCGTTCCTGCTCGCGTTCTACGTCGTGCAGAAGCCGCGCGGTCACCGCGTGCTCCGCTACCTGCTCTTCATCCCGGCCCTCATCTCCGCCCCGGCGACGGCGATGGTCTTCTACGCCATGCTCAACCCCGACGGCCTGATCAACGGCATCCTCGCTCCCCTGGGCCTGGGAGGGAACGCCTGGCTGGCCGACCCGAGCACGGCGCTCGGCGCGATCATCGCCGTCGAGCTCTGGAGCGGCATCGGCTACTCGGCGGTGCTGATCGCCGCGCGCCTCGACGGCGTCGACACCGAGATCGTGCAGGCCGCCCGTGTCGACGGCGCCGGAGACTGGCGGGTGGCGTGGCGCATGTACTGGCCGATCGCCCAGGACTTCATCGGCGTCGTGACGATGCTGCAGTTCCTGTCGCTGCTGTTCAACTCGGCCCAGACCGTGCTGCTGCTCACCCAGGGCGGCCCCGGTACCTCGACCATGACGCTGTCGTACCTCATCTACAGCAAGGCGTTCGTCGAGACGAACCTCGGCTACAGCCAGGCCGTCGGCGTCATCCTGTTCATCCTCGGACTGCTCGGCATGTGGCTGATCCGCCGCACGCTGCGCGCGACCCACTGACCGGACGAAGGAGCATCCCATGGCATCACGCACCGTCCTCCCCCTCCGCGACCGGGTCGGATCGATCACGAGCGGCACGCTGGCCTGGCTGTACGCGGCCATCCTGATCATCCCCTTCTACTACTTCATCGCGTCGTCGTTCAAGACGAACGAGGAGATCTTCGAGTCGCCCCTCGCGCTCCCCACGAGCTGGGACTTCTCGAACTTCACCACGGCGCTGCGCCAGGCCGATCTGGGCCTCGCGGTCGCCAACTCCGCCCTCACGACCGTGGCCGCGCTGATCCTGACGCTGCTCCTCGCGCTCCCCGCCGCGTTCGCGCTGGCCCGTGCCACCGGCAGGATCGGCCGCATCATCGAGACCGTCTTCAGCCTGGGCTTCCTGATCCCCTCGTTCGCCGCGCTGTTCCCGACCTTCCTGCTGGCGGCATCGCTCGGCCTGTTCCACACGCGCACCTTCGTGGTGCTGCTGCTCCCGGCGACCGCCCTGCCGCTGTCGATCGTCATCCTCACCGCCTTCATGCGCACCATCCCGCGCGAGCTCGAAGAGGCGGCGTCGATGGACGGCGCGACGACGCTGCAGGTGCTCCGCCAGGTCTACCTGCCGATCTGCATCCCCGGTATCGCGACCGTGCTGCTGCTGAACTTCCTCTCGTTCTGGAACGCGTACCTGTACCCGCTCATCCTCATCGGGCCCGACACCGCCCAGCGCACGATCCAGGTGGCGCTGCCGACCCTCAAGGTCGACGCGGGAACCGACTACGGTGTGCTGATGGCCGGAACCCTCCTGACCCTGCTCCCCGTCTACCTCGTCTACACCGTGCTGCAGAAGCAGATGCAGAAGGCGCTGGTCTCCGGGGCGATCAAGGGATGACGGGCTCTGCACATCTCCCCCTGCGCGAGCGCGTCGGGCAGATCAATCAGCGTCTCAAGGGCTGGGAAGCGGTGCGCTGGGTCGACGGCGCACCCCGCATCACCGACGTCCTGCGCCGCGAGGTCGACCGCTGGGGTGGGATCGGCGCGATCTACGGCGTGCTGCGCGCCGACCCGTGGTCACAGGTGCGGTGGAGCAACGGCATCCCGCCCGAGCGCAGCGCCGAGGCCTATCGGGCCGTGCAGGAGTACATCGTCACGCACGGCGCGGGCCTGCCGACGCTGTTCGTCGAGGAGGTGCCGCGCGGGCTCATGGCCCTCGGTGGCACGACCCTCCCCGTCAACCTGGCCCTGGGCGCGGGTATGGATCCCGCCCTCACCGAAGAGCTCGCGGCGCACGTCGCCGCCGAGACGCGCCTGCGCGGCACGCACGTCGCGCTGGTGTCGGGACTCGACGTGCTGCGCGACCCGCGCTGGGGCCGCGCCGAAGAGTGCTTCGGCGAGGATCCGGCGCTCGCCGCCCTGCTCGTCGAGGCGACGGTGCGCGGGATGCAGGGCACGGATGCCGCGGCTGCAGCATCAGCGATCGCCCCCGACCGCGTCGCCGTCGTCGCCAAGCACCTGGCGGCGCAGGGCGCGGGCATCGGAGGCCGCAACGGCTCCGGCGCACCGATCGGGCGCCGGGAGCTGGGCGAGATCCATCTGCGTCCGGCATACGCCGCCGCCCGGGCCGGGGTCGCCGGCTTCATGGCCGCGTACAACGACATCGACGGCATCCCCTGCAGTGCGAATCGTGAGCTCTTGACCGGCACGCTGCGCGAGGGGTGGGGCTGGGACGGCCTCGTGATGGCCGACGGCACCGCGATCGATCGTCTTCGCGACAGCGCCCCCGATCCGGCGACGGCCGCGGCGATCGCTCTCGCCGCGGGTGTCGACCTCAGCCTGTGGGACGAGGCCTTCACGCACGTCGAGGAGGCCGTCGATCGCGGCATCCTCGACGAAGGGGTCGTCACGCGGGCCGCCGACCGCGTGCTCGCACTCAAGCGCCGCCTCGGTCTGCTCGGGGAAGCCGACGTGCCGGCCGCGATTCCTGCCGACCCCGAGCGCGAGCGCGCGTTCCTCTCCCTCGCCGCGCGTGCCGCCGCCCAGTCCGTCGTCGTCGTGCACGACGCGGGGGCGCTCCCGCTTCCGGCTGCCGAAGATCGCGCGGATGCCGGCCCCGTGATCGCCCTCCTCGGACCGAACGCCTCGGACCTCGACGCCCAGCTCGGCGACTACACGCCCCCGCGTCCGGTCCCCGACCCGACCTCCTCCACCGTGCACTCCGCACTCGTCACCCGATACGGCGCGGAGCGGGTGCGCGTCGCGCAGGGCTCCACGCATCGCGGCGAACTCTCCGATCCCGCCGGCGCCCGGGATGCCGTGAGCGCAGCCCTCGACGGCGCCGACGTCGCCCTCGTGGTGCTCGGCGGTACGAGCCGCCGCAGCTACGACGACGAGTTCGCCGACAACGGCGCGATCGATGCGCCGGCACCCGACACCACCAACGGCGAGGGCGTGGATCTCGCGCACCTCGGGTTGCCGGACGCACAGCTCGCCCTGCTCCGCGCCGCACGCGCCTCGGGGGCACCTCGGGTGATCGCGGTCGTGATCGACGGGCGCCCGCGCCCGCTCGACGACGTCATCGCACTCTCGGATGCCGTGATCCTCGCGCCCTTCCCCGGTCCCGGCGGTGGAGAGGCGATCGTCACCGCCCTGACCACCGGTGTCGGCGGAGGCCTGCTGCCGGCGACGCTCCCCTCCGCCGACGGAGTGCTGCCGGTCGCGCACGACGAGCGCCGCGAGACGGCGCGCGGCTACCTCGATGCACGCCACCCCGCCGGAGTGCTCTTCGGCACCGGCACATCGTCGACGGTCGAGGTCCGTCTGCGCCCCGCTGCTCCCGGCGAGTCCCCCACCGTCTCGACCGCCGACCTGCGCAGGGGCGAGCGTGTCACGGTCCTGATCGACGTCGCGAACGCCTCGGCATCCGAGATCTCCCTCGCCGTTCCTCTCTACGGGCGGCGGCACGAGCGCGGCATCCGTCCCCGACGTCGGACGCTGCTGGCGGTGACCCGGGTGACCGTCGCAGCGGGCGGCCGCACCACGGCCCCGGTCGACCTCGGACTCGACGCGCTGGGCTCCTGGGCGAGCGGGCGGCCCGAGGCTCTGCCCGCTGAGATCCTCGCGTGGACGGCATCCGCGCACGATCCCACCCACGACGCGATCACGATCCGCATCACCGACGACGAGGGCCGCACCGGATGGACGAGCTGACGGCGTTCACGCCCGATGTCCGCACGCGGAATCTGATCGCGGACGCCGCCGACGGCGTGCGGCGCACCAGTGGTGAGCGCATCGGCGACCTCGTGGAGGCCGCCCTGCTGCGCACCCTCACCGAGACGGTGGGTATCGACCAGGAGGGGCGGGTGTTCATCATCACCGGCGACATCCCGGCGATGTGGCTGCGCGATTCCACGACGCAGCTCACCCCGTACCTGCGCTTCCTCGACCGGAGTCCGCAGCTCGCCGACCTGGTCGAGGGTGTGGTGCGTCGGCAGTTCGGATTCCTCGCGCACGACTCCTACGCCAACGCGTTCAACGACGGCCCCACCGGCGCCCACTACGACGCGGACGACGTCTGCGACGACCCCGAGGTCTGGGAGCAGAAGTACGAGGTCGACAGCGTCTGCTACCCGGTCTCGCTCGCCCACACGCTCTGGCGGCGCACCGGACGCACGTCGGTGTTCGACGACGGCACACATGCGGTCCTCCGTGTGATCGTCGATCAGCTCCGCGCCGAGCAGCACCACGAGGAGTCCGCGTACCGGTTCGAGCGCGACACCGCGATCCCCACCGAGACGCTCCCCCGCGGCGGTCGCGGCTCCGCCGTCGCGCACACGGGGATGACGTGGAGCGGATTCCGCCCCTCGGACGACGCGTGCACCTTCGGGTACAACGTCCCCGCGAACCTCTTCGCCGCCCAGGCGCTGCGCGCCCTCGCCGAGATCGCCCGCGAGGTGCTCCACGACGAGGTGCTCGCCGCCGACGCGCTCGCCCTCTCCGACGAGTTGCGAGCCGGTGTGAGTGCGCACGGCATCATCGACGGGCCCGACGGCGAGCCGATCTACGCGTACGAGGTCGACGGCCTGGGCGGCGCGCTCGTCATGGACGACGCGAACACCCCGTCGCTGCTGTCGCTCCCGCTGATCGCCCCCGAGGTGATCGACCGCGAGATCTGGGAGGCGACGCGTCACGTCGTACTGAGCCCCGCGAACCCGTACTGGTTCGCGGGCACCGCCCTCCGCGGCATCGGCAGCCCCCACACCCGCGAGAGGCGCGTCTGGCCGATCGCCCTCGCCGTCGAAGGGCTCGTCGGCACTGCCGACGACCGCACCCGCCTGCTGCGCATGATCGCCGAGACGGATGCCGGCACCGGGCACGTGCACGAGAGCATCGACGTCGACGATCCCGCCGTTTTCAGCCGCCCGTGGTTCTCGTGGGCGGAGTCGATGTTCTGCGAGCTCGCGCTGCAGGTCGCCGAGGACTGAGCACCCGACGCACTCGCACACCCGCGAACGCACGAACCGCCCGGGTCGGATGACCCGGGCGGTTGTGTACGTCTCGATAACGCTAATGTGTCATCGATGAATCATATGATCAGGCGGTGCAATTGGGGGCCCCCAGAGCAACCTTGGACAAGAAACCGGCCAGCGTGAATGGCCCAGCCCCCATGACAACGATGCCGAGCACCATTCCACCTGCAGTCTTTCCGAGCCAGATAACACACTGAACTTTATCTGCAGGCACGCTTGCCACCTCACCATTTCCGGAAAGGCTGATGCTATCTACCTGCTGTCCATTGATGTATTTCTGGAGGTAGGACCCCTTGCAATCGCTGAGCGGCGCCCCACTCGCCATGGAATACGACGACCCGTCAGTGCCGAGACAGATGTACTCGTATTCACCCGTTGACGCGGGCTGAACGGCAGCGGATGTAGGGGACTGAACAGCGGTCGGTTCACTCTGCGCGCTGGCGGCGCTCGGCGCGACCAAGGTCGACAATGCGACGACGACGGCGGCCCCCCAGCCAATCAATGATTTCTTCTTCATGATTCCTCCGATCTCACCTCTTTGTGCGGATCACCGTCTTCGCGGCGGTTCACCCTCGGTAGATTTCCAACCCGTACACCCTTTGTCAACCCATCGAATTTGTGGATAAATTCATCGGCGGAAAATATCACCTTGTACACCGACACCGCACCCACGCATGAGGACACAGCTCCTCCGGCGGTGAGTTTCCTCCATATTCGCAGCGCGGTCCTCACGCCAACGAGCCGCCCACCCGAGGGGTGGACGGCTCGTTGGCGAATTCGGAGAACGCTTACTGGTACGACTTCACGATCTCGAGCAGGCTCGGAACGTTGGCGTAGGCCTCGGCGGCGTTGTCCTTGGTGACGATCACCGGGTCAAGCAGGTACGAGTCGACGATCTTGGCGCCGTTGTCGTAGGACTCGGTGTCGTTGACGTCGACCTCCTCGCCCTTCTGGAGCTGCTCGACCATCTTGATGGCCTGCGCCACCAGGAGAGTCGTGTCCTTGTTGATCGTGGAGTACTGCACACCCTCCATGATCGACTTGACGGACTCGACCTCGGAGTCCTGACCCGTGACGACCGGAACCGGCTTGCCGGCCTGCTGCACCGAGGTGATGATGGCGCGTGCGAGCGTGTCGTTGGGCGAGAGGACGCCGTCGATGACGGTGTCACCGCTGTACGAACCGGTCAGGATCGTGTCCATGCGGTTCTGGGCGTTCTCCGGGAGCCATCCCTCCGTCGCCGTCTGGGCGATTTCCGTCTGACCGGAGACGACCTTCAGCGTGCCGTCGTCGATCTTCGGCTGAAGCACATCCATCGCGCCGTCGAAGAAGACGGACGAGTTGGCGTCCGTCGCCGCGCCGGAGAAGAGCTCGATGTTGTACGGAGCTTCGTGGCCCGCGTTCGCCTCGAGACCGTCCAGGAGCGCCTGCCCCTGCAGCTGGCCGACCTTGAAGTTGTCGAAAGCGACGTAGTAGTCGACAGCCTCGGTGTTCTCGATGAGACGGTCGTACGCGATCACGTACGCACCGGCATCCTTGGCCGCCTGCACCTGGGTGGCCAGCTGCTTGCCATCGTTCGCGCCGATGATGACGACCTTGGCACCGTTCTGCACCATGGCCTGGATCTGGTTCTGCTGTTCTGCGACCGTGTTGCTCGACGGCGCGTACTGCACGTCGGCCTTGAAACCCGCGGCTTCGAGTCCGTCGGTGAACAGCTTGCCGGCGAGCACCCAGTTCTCCGACGTCTTGTCGGGGAGTGCGACACCGATCGTCGAACCCGCTTCGAAGCCGCTGGTGGCCTCTTCGCCGCTGCCGGATCCGGTGTCACCGCCGCGCTCCGATGAGCAGCCGGTGAGGGCGAAGGCGCCCGCGACGACAAGCGCTGTCGCCGAAACAAGGATCTTCTTCATGTGATCTCTTTCTCTGGTGTGTGAAGGTCTGAACGCGCGTGGGCCACGCGATCGGACCCCTACTTTCCGCTCGTCTTGTCGACGGGTGGGGCTTGGTAGGTCTTGTTGGGCTCGAAGGTCTCTGTGGCGGGATCCACCTGACGGCCGAAGCGGCGCGTCATGAAACCGATGAGCGACGGGCGTCCCTGCTGCTTGTTCCAGACGTCGATGCCGACGGCGAGGAGCAGCACGATTCCCTTGACCATGGCGACGACGTCCGACCCCTGTCCGAGGAGGGCGAGGCCGTTGTTGAGGAACGCCATCACGAGTCCACCGATGATCGATCCGATCACGGTACCGATACCACCGGCGACGGCCGCGCCACCGATGAAGACCGAGGCGATCGCGTCGAGCTCCCAGCCGGTGCCGTCGTTCGGGCCGGAGGCCTGCGAACGGGCGACGAAGATCATTCCGGCGAGTGCCGCGAGCATCGACATGTTCATCATGACGAAGAAGTCGACCCAGCGGTCCTTGACGCCCGACAGGCGCGCGGCCTGGCGGTTGCCACCGACGGCGTAGATGTGACGACCGAAGACCGTCTTGCTCGTGATGAAGGTGTAGAGGATGACGAGGGCGAGGAGGATCAGACCCGGAACCGGGAAGCTCGTGCCCGGACGACCGGTCGCGAACATCCAGGCCGCGACGAGCACGACGAGCGAAAGGAGCACGACCTTGGTGATGCTCACCCAGAGGGGGGCGCTCTCCGATCCCATCTTGTGCTGCACGCGACGGGTGCGGATCTCGAAGAAGACCAGCCAGGCCACTGCCACGAGAGCGAGGAGCATCGTCGGGATGTTGAACGGCAGAGGCAATCCGATCTCCGGCAGATAGCCGGTACCGATGACCTGGAACCCCTTGGGGACGGGGATCGTCTGTGAGTCGCCGATGACCTGCTGCCAGCCGCGGAAGAGCAGCATGCCCGCGAGCGTCACGATGAACGCGGGAACTCCGACGTACGCCACCCACAAACCCTGCCAGGCGCCGACCGCGGCACCCACGGCCAGGCCGAGCAGGATCGCGAGCGGCCAGGGAAGGCTCCAGTCCTGCATGGCCTTCGCCACGATGATCCCGGTGAAGGCCGCCACGGATCCGACCGAGAGGTCGATGTGTCCCATGATGATGACCATCACCATGCCGATCGCCAGGATCAGGATGAACGAGTACTGGTTGATGACGTTGATCAGGTTGCCCGAGGTCAGCGTCGCGCCGTTGGGCCCGTTGCGGATGAGCGTCAGGATCTCGAACAGCACGATGATGACGATCAGGCTGCCGAGGATTCCGAACTGGCGCAGCGTCGAGGTGCCGCCGCCGCCGAACATCTTGGTGATGTCCTTGAAGTGGAACCCGCGCTTCGCGGTCGTGGTCTCGGTGGTCATGCGGATGCTTTCTGGGTAGCGGAGGTCATGCTGCGCATGAGGGCCTCGGGTGTCGCCTGGTCGGCCGGGATGCAGTCGGTGACCCGACCTTCGAAGACGGTGTAGATGCGGTCGGAGATGCCGAGCAGCTCGGGCAACTCGCTGGAGATCACGATCACGCCCTTGCCCTGCGCCGCGAGCTCGTTGATGATCGCGTAGATCTCGTACTTCGCGCCGACGTCGATGCCGCGGGTGGGCTCGTCGAGGATCAGCAGGTCGGGGTCGGTGAACATCCACTTCGCGAGGACGACCTTCTGCTGGTTGCCGCCCGACAGCTTGCCGACGCCCTCCTCGACCGAGGGGGTCTTGATGCGCAGCGCCTTGCGGTACTGGTCGGCGACCGCGAACTCCGCACGGTCGTCGACGACGCCGCGCTTGGTGATCTTCGAGAGCTTGGCGGCGACGACCGATCGCTTGATCGTGTCGAGCAGGTTGAGGCCCAGCACCTTGCGGTCCTCGCTCACGTAGGCGAGGCCGTGCTTGATCGCCGAGGCGACGTCGGGCAGGGAGATCTCCTGCCCGTCCTTGACCATGGTGCCGCCGAGGAACGTGCCGTAGGAGCGTCCGAACATGCTCATCGCGAACTCGGTGCGTCCGGCGCCCATGAGTCCGGCGATGCCGACGACCTCACCACGGCGCACGTTGAGGCTGGAACCCTTGACGACCATGCGCTCGGAGACGGTCGGATGCTGCACCCACCAGTCCTTGACCTCGAAGAACACCTCGCCGATCTCGGGGGTGCGGTCGGGGTAGCGGCTCTCGAGCGAGCGACCGACCATGCCGCGGATGATGCGATCCTCGTTGATCTCGCCGCGCGAGATGTCGAGGGTCTCGACCGTGCGGCCGTCGCGGATGATCGTGATCTCGTCGGCGATCTGCTCGATCTCGTTGAGCTTGTGGCTGATCATGATCGACGCGATGCCCTTGGCCTTGAGGCCGAGGATCAGGTCGAGCAGGTGCTGCGAGTCGTTCTCATTGAGCGCGGCGGTCGGCTCGTCGAGGATGAGCAGCTTGACGTCCTTGTTGAGCGCCTTGGCGATCTCGATGAGCTGCTGCTTGCCGACGCCGAGGGTCTTGATCTGCACGTCGGGGTCTTCATTGAGACCCACGCGGGCGAGCAGCTCGGTGGCGCGCTTCGTCTGCGCCTGCCAGTCGATCGTGCCGAAGCGGCGGATCTCGTTGCCGAGGAAGATGTTCTCGGTGACCGAGAGCTCGGGGATGAGCGCGAGCTCCTGGTGGATGATGGCGATGCCGGCGGCTTCGCTCGCCGCGATGTCCTTGTAGCGCTGCTCTTCGCCGTAGAGCAGGATCTCTCCGTCGTAGGTGCCGTACGGGTACACCCCCGACAGCACCTTCATGAGCGTCGACTTCCCGGCACCGTTCTCGCCGCAGATCGCATGGATCTCGCCGGCGCGGACAGTGATCGAGACGTCGGCGAGAGCCTTGACCCCCGGGAACTCCTTGGTGATGTTCTTCATCTCCAGGATCGGGCCAGACACGGTAGGCAACGTTGCTGTGGTGCTCACGGATCTTCCTCGCGACGTGCGGTCACCTTCGATGTGACCGTTCACATTGGTACATACAACTCCGGCGCACCGGGCCTGTCAAGTCCGGCGCGGATTTTCGTGTCGCTACCGTGACCTGCGCGGCGCGTGGGGCCCCGCGGACTCGCGATCGCGCACCGTGGTCTGGATCGGACCGAACTCCGGAGCCTGCTCCCCGCGGATCTGCGCGAGCAGGATCTTCACCGCGCGACGGCCCAGTTCGGGGAAGTCCTGGTGCACCGTGGTGAGGGTCGGTGCCACGTGCGCGGCCACCGGTACGTCGTCGAATCCGACGACGCTGATGTCGTCGGGTACGCGCACCCCGGCATCGCGGAACCCGTGCATGAGCCCGATCGCCATGAGGTCGTTCGCCGCGAACACCGCCGTGAAGTCGCGCCGGCGCGACAGTTCCTGCCCGGCGAAGTAGCCGAAGTCCGCGGTCCAGTCGCCGCGGATCGGCGGGAAGGTCGGCAGATCGGCCTCGCGCAGGCCGTCGAGGTATCCGCGCATACGCGACTCCGCCTCGATCCAGTCCTGCGGGCCGGCCAGATGCAGGATGTCGCTGTGCCCGAGGCGGATGAGATGCTCGGTCGCGGCTCGCGCCCCAGCGACCTGATCCGCCGACAGACTCACCCCGTCCGACCCCGACGCGGTCTGCAGCGTCACGAACGGGAAGTCGACCGCCATCCCCCGCAGCACGTGGAACACGCGCACCTGAGGAGCGAGCACCACGATTCCGTCGACCTGTTCGCGTGCGAGCTGGCGCACGGCGCTGCCGATCGCCTCCGGCGTGGTCGCCGCGAGGTTGAGCGTCGAGACCGAGTACCCCTCCTCGCGAGCGGCATCCTCGATGCTCGCGATCGACGAGGTCGGCCCGAACTCCCCGATCGTGGCCGAGAGCACGCCGAGCATGTTCGATCTGCTCGTGACGAGCGCACGGGCGGCGAGATTCGGGCGGTAGTCGAGCACCGAGATCGCGTCGAGCACCTTCGCCTTCGTCTCGGGGCGGATGCTCGGATGATCGTTGAGCACGCGGGAGACGGTCTGATGCGAGACCCCGGCGAGACGGGCGACATCGCGGATGCTGGGCATCCGGGCGCGCTCGGAGGCAGTGGACATCACGGCCTCCTTGCATGTGCACCCTTATGTGCACGGTCACATCGTACGTACATTATGACCCTGAGCGCACGAAAGCGCCTAGCGCGGGAACGGAGCGCGGGTCGGGAATCGGGTCAGACCAGGATGCGCGCGCCCGGCACGGGGCCGTGCACGTGGAGCGCTTCCCGACCCGCCTGCTGCAGCGCGGTCTGCACCGCCTGCGCGGACTCCGGATCACCGCACAGGAGGGCGACCGTGGGTCCGGAGCCCGACACGATGCCGTGGAGCGCACCCGCGCGGATGCCGCGCCGGATCGTCTCCTCGAGGTCGGGACGCCGGTGCACCGCGGCCGCCTGCAGATCGTTGTGCAGGCTCGCCGCCAGCTGCACCGCATCGCCCGACCGGAGCGCCTGCAGCACGGGGATCGGCACGTCGAGGCTCGACGGCGGATCGTCGGCGAGCGCCCCCTCCTCCTCGCGGAGCAGGTCGAGCTGCTCGTACACGGCGGGGGTCGAGAGGCCTTCGTCGCTGGTGACCAGCACCCAGTCGAACCGGCCGCGGGCGAGCGCGGGGTTGAGCTGATCGCCGCGCCCCGTGCCGACGGCGGTGCCCCCGTGCAGGGCGAAGGGCACGTCGGCCCCGAGCCGCGCAGCCAACTCGTGCAGCCGCGCGGGCGAGAACCCGGTGCCCCACAGTGCATCGCACGCCACGAGGGCGGCTGCGGCATCCGCCGATCCCCCGCCCATGCCGCCGGCGACGGGCACGCTCTTGCGGATCTCGAGCGCCACTCCCCCGTGGTAGTCGGCGGCGGCGGCGAGCAGCTTCGCCGCACGCATCGCGAGGTTGCGGTCGTCGAGCGGAACGGCATCCGCGTCCACCGCTCCTCGAACCGTCACCGAAAAGTCGTCCGCCGCCCGTGCGATCACGTCCTCGTACAGCGACACCGCCTGGAAGACGGTCGCGAGGGCGTGATACCCGTCGTCGTGGCGCCCGCCGACCCCGAGGAAGACGTTGATCTTCCCCGGGGCGCGGACGTGCACCCGATCGACGGACGCGGCAGAGCTCATCGGCTCACAGCTCCGAGGACTTCGCCCACAGGTTGACGTCGACCTTGCCCGAGAGGGAGTCGATGCGGGCGAGCTGCTCGGAGGTGAACTCCGGACCGTTCACCGCGGCGATGTTCTCGTCGAGCTGCGAGACGCGCGAGGCGCCGATCAGCGCCGAGGCGACGACCGGGTTGCGCAGCGTCCACTGCAGGGCGAGCTGGGCGAGCGACTGTCCGCGTTCCTTCGCCACCTCGTTCAGGTCGCGCAGGGTCTGCACGGCCTCGTCGCTCAGACGCCCCTCGGGCAGCGAGCCGCGCTTCTGCGCGCGATCGGCCGTGCCGTCGCCGAGGTACTTGTCGGTGAGCAGGCCCTGGGCGAGTGGGGTGAACGCGATCGCACCGAGGCCGTTCTGCGTGAGGGTGTCGTCGAGGCCGTCCTCGACCCAGCGGTTGAGGATCGAGTACGCGGGCTGGTGGATGACGAGCGGGGTGCCCAGTTCCTTCGCGACGGCGACGGCCTCGGCCGTGCGCTCGGCGCTGTACGAGGAGATGCCCACGTAGAGCGCCTTGCCCTGGCGGACAAGGGTGTCCAGCGCTGCGACGGTCTCGGTGATCGGGGTGACCGGGTCGACGCGGTGCGAGTAGAAGATGTCGACGTAGTCGAGGCCCATGCGCGTGAGCGACTGCTCGGCGCTCGCGAGGATGTACTTGCGGCTCGCGAAGTCTCCGTAGGGCCCGGGCCACATGTCCCACCCGGCCTTCGACGAGATGATGAGCTCGTCGCGGTACGGGCGGAAGTCCTCGGCGAAGATGCGACCGAAGTTCTTCTCGGCCGAGCCGTAGGGCGGGCCGTAGTTGTTGGCGAGGTCGAAGTGCGTGATGCCGCGGTCGAACGCGTGGCGCAGCAGTGCGCGCTGGTTGTCGAGCGGGATGTTGTCGCCGAAGTTCCACCACAGGCCGAGCGAGATCGGCGGAAGGTACAGGCCGGACGAGCCGACCTGGCGATAAGCGAACTCGCTGTAGCGGCCGTCGGCGGCGGCGTACGGGCGGTGCAGTTCGGGGACGTTCGGGCTGAAGCGGGGCGAGTCGGTCACGGTGCCAGATTAGTCGTTGCGGCCTGCGCGGCGATCCTCTGGTAGTCATCGACCGTAAGATCCTCGCCCCGGGCGGTCGGCGCGACACCGGCGGCGGTCAGGACCTCGGATGCCGCGGCCGAGCTGCCGAAGATCCCCGACAGCGCCTGGCGCAGCATCTTGCGGCGCTGGTTGAACGCGGCATCCACGATCTGGAACGTGCGGCGGCGCTCGTCCTCGCTCCCCCGCTCGCCCTCGGACCGGTCGAAGCCGACCAGCAGGCTGTCGACGTTGGGCACCGGCCAGAAGACCTGGCGCGAGACGTTTCCGCTGAGCTTCCACTCGCCGTACCAGGCGGCCTTCACGCTCGGAGAACCGTAGATCTTCGACCCCGGCTTCGCGGCGAGACGCTCGGCGACCTCGGCCTGCACCATCACGACGCCGCGCTGCAGGTAGGCGAAGTTCTCGAGGAAGTGCAGCAGCACCGGCACCGAGACGTTGTACGGGAGGTTGGCGACGAGCACCGTCGGCTCTCCCGGCAGCTCGGTGATGCGCAGGGCATCGGCATCCACGACGGTCAGCATGCCCTCGGGAACGCCGCGCTCCGCGGCGGTCTGCGGCAGGCGGGCGGCGAGCCGGTGATCGATCTCGACGGCGGTGACCTTCGCCCCCGCTTCGAGGATCGCGAGCGTCAACGACCCGAGGCCGGGTCCGACCTCGACGACCCGCTCCCCCGGCTGCACGCGCGCGGCGTGCACGATCTTGCGCACCGTGTTGGCGTCGACCACGAAGTTCTGGCCGAGCTTCTTGGTGGGGGTGACGTCGAGCTCGGCGGCGAGGCGGCGGATCTCGGTGGCGCCGAGCAGGGTGACGGTCATTGCTCCATTCTCCCCTACGGCGGACGATGTCCCCGGCTCCCAGTACTCTCGGGTGGTGCCCACCCTCGGAGAACTCATCGCCCCGCGCCGCATGGGGCGCGATTTCCGGTGGCTGCTGGCATCGTCGTGGACCAGCAACGTCGGCGACGGCGTCGCTCTCGCGGCCGCTCCCCTGCTGATCGCCTCGATGACCTCGTCGCCGATCCTCGTCGCGGCCGGCGCCATCCTGCAGTTCCTCCCGTGGCTGCTCTTCGGCCTGCACGCGGGAGCGATCGCCGACCGCTTCGACCGGCGGCGACTGGTGATGCTCGCCAACGCCGCCCGCGCCGTCGTCCTCGCCGCGTTGTGCGTCTTCCTCGTGACCGGTACCGCCAACATCTGGATCGTGCTGGCGGTGGCCTTCCTCTACGGCACGGCCGAGGTCTTCGTCGACACCGCGGGCAGCACGCTGCTGCCGATGCTGGTGCAGCCCGCCGATCTCGGCATCGGCAACGCACGGCTGCAGGCGGGCTATCTCGTGGCCAACCAGTTCGCCGGCCCGCCGCTCGGCGCCTTCCTCTTCGCGGCAGGCAGCGCCTGGCCGTTCCTCGTCGAGATCGTCTGCGTGCTCGCAGCCGTCGTGCTGATCTCGCGCCTGGCCCGAACCCCGGTGCCCCCGCGTGAGAGCGCCGACGGCGGCGGCTCCGCGCACCCTCCCGTGCACACCGACATTGCCGAGGGTCTGCGGTGGCTGTGGCGCAACCCTCCGGTGCGGATGCTGGTGCTCATCATCCTGCTCTTCAACGTCACCTGGGCCGCGCCCTGGGGTGTGCTCGTGCTCTACGCGACCGAGCACCTGCACATGGGAGCGGTGGGCTACGGAGCGCTCACCACGGCCTCGGCCGTCGGCGGCATTCTCGCGACGCTGAGCTTCGGGTGGCTGGAGCGGCACATCTCGTTCGCGAGCCTCATGCGCATCGTGCTGACCCTCGAGGTGCTCATGCACCTGGCCTTCGCACTCACCACCGTGGGGTGGGTGGCGCTCGTGATCATGTTCTTCTTCGGCGCCTACGCCTTCGTCTGGGGCACGATCTCGACCACCGTGCGCCAGCGGCTCGTGCCCGCCGAACTGCAGGGCCGCGTCGCCTCGGTGAACATGGTCGGCGTGTTCGGGGGCATGGTGATCGGCCAGGCCCTCGGCGGCGTGATCGCCGAGATCTGGGGCCTCACGGCTCCGTGGTGGTTCGCCTTCGCCGGAGCGGCGCTGACCCTGCTGTTCGTTTGGAAACCGATCAGCGCGATCGTTCAGGCAAGGCCAGTCTCACAGGACGACCCGGCTCAGCCCTCGAACGAGCCGTAGACCCGCTGCGTGTTCGCGGCGATCCGCGCACAGAGCTCGTCGACCTCGAGATCGAGTTCGGCGGCCATGAAGCGCACCGTGATCGGCACGAGGTACGGCGCGTTCGGCCGTCCGCGCAGCGGCACGGGAGTGAGGAAGGGGGCATCCGTCTCGACCAGGATGCGGTCGAGGGGCGTGACCTTCAACGCATCGCGCAGGTTCTGTGCGTTCTTGAACGTCACGTTGCCGGCGAACGACAGGTAGTACCCGGCGTCGGCGCAGACGCGGGCCATCGCGTCATCGCCCGAGAAGCAGTGGAACACCGTCGTCTCGGGCGCGCCGACCCGCGTCAGCGTCTCGAGCACCGCATCGTGCGCATCGCGATCGTGGATCTGCATCGCGATGCCGTGCTTCTTCGCGATCGCGATGTGCGCCTCGAACGAGGCGTGCTGCGGGCCCCGGCGTTCGGGCTCGGTGCGGAAGAAGTCGAGGCCGGTCTCGCCGACGGCCCGCGTGCGCGGGTGCGCGGCGAGCTCGTCGATCACCGCGATGGCCTCGTCGAGGCGCCCCTCGTCGGCGTAGGTGGGCGCGTCGTTCGGGTGGATCGCGACCGCGGCGAGCACACGGGGATCGGATGCCGCGGCATCGACCGCCCAGCGCGACGACTCGATATCTCCCGAGGACTGCACGACGCCGGCGATCCCGACCGCCTGCGCGCGATCGAGCTGCTCGCCGAGCGTCAGCGGCTCATCGCCGTCGACGATGTCGAGGTGCGCGTGGTTGTCGTACACGGGCACCGCGAGCGGCTCGGGAGCCGCCGGATACCGCAGATCCTTGCGCCCGTCGTTGCTTCGCTGCTGCACGTACGTCATGCTCGCGCGCCCCTCCTGTTCAGGCGGTCGTCGATTCTCAGGCGGTCGTCTCCACGCGCGGAAACAGCGGCGCGAGACCGTTGACGCTCGTGCCCGGCTTCAGCGCACCCCAGGCGCCCGCCTCGCGGATCGGCTGATCCTGCAGGCGGCCCAGGTCGTCTCCGGCGCCGAGCGCCTCCCAGAGCTTCTCGGTGGACTGCGGCATCACCGGCGACAGCAGCACGGCGAGCGCGCGCAGTCCCTCGGCGCACGTGTACAGCACGGTGCCGAGCCGCTCGCGCTGCGCCTCGTCACGGGCCAGCGCCCACGGCTCGCTCTCGGTGATGTAGCCGTTGAGCGCGTCGACGATCTTCCAGATCGACGAGATCGCCTCGTCGATGCGGAACTGCTCGATCGCGGCATCCGCCTTCGTCGCGGCATCCGCCACGATCTGCTGGATCGCGAGGTCCTTCTCGGTGTACTCGCCCGCGGGCGGCACGATCCCCTCGAAGTACTTCTCGATCATCGCGGTCGTGCGCGAGGCGAGGTTGCCGAAGCCGTTCGCGAGCTCGGCCTGGTAGCGCGCCGCGAGGTCCTCCCACGAGAACGAGCCGTCCTGACCGAAGGCGATCGCCGACAGGAAGTAGAAGCGGTACGCGTCGGAGCCGAAGACATCGGTGATCTCGGTCGGCGCGATGCCGGTGAGCTTCGACTTCGACATCTTCTCGCCGCCGACCAGCAGCCAGCCGTGCGCGAACACGCCCTTGGGCACATCGACGCCCGCGGCCATCAGCATCGCCGGCCAGATGACCGCGTGGAAGCGCAGGATGTCCTTGCCGACCACGTGGTAGGCCGGCCAGCGCCGATCGAAGTTCGCGTCGTCGTCGCCGTAGCCGACCGCGGTCGCGTAGTTGAGCAGTGCGTCGACCCACACGTAGATGACGTGCGCGTCGTCCCACGGCACCTCGATGCCCCAGTCGAACGCCGACCGCGAGATCGAGAGGTCCTTGAGACCCTGGCGCACGAACGAGACGACCTCGTTGCGCGCCGACTCTGGGCGGATGAAGTCGGTCTGCTCCTTGTAGAGCTCGAGCAGACGGTCCTGGAACTCGCTGAGCTTGAAGAAGTAGTTCTTCTCCTGCAGCAGCTCGAGGGGCTTGGAGTGGATCGCACAGACCTTCAGTCCCTCGAAGGGACCGGTGCCGTCGAGGATCTCGGACTCGGGCTTGAACTCCTCGCAGCCCACGCAGTAGAGCGCCTCGTACTCGCCGGCGTAGATGTAGCCGCGGTCGTAGATCGCCTGCACGAACTTCTTCACGCGCTCCTCATGACGCTCCTGCGTCGTGCGGATGAAGTCGTCGTTGGCGACATCGAGGGTCTTCAGCAACGGGAACCACGCCTCGGTGACGAGCTTGTCGACCCACTCCTGCGGGGTGACGTTGTTCGCCGCCGCCGCGCGCAGCATCTTCTGGCCGTGCTCATCGGTGCCCGTCAGCATCCAGGTGTCGTCGCCCGCCTGGCGGTGCCAGCGCGCGAGCGTGTCGACCGCCACCGAGGTGTACCCGTGGCCGATGTGGGGCACGTCGGAGGGGTAGTAGATGGGCGTGGTGATGTAGAACGATTCGCCTGCGGGCATGGAGCAATTCTAGGTGCCCGCAGGGCGACGTTACGCCGGTCCGACCGTCACGTCGATGCGGTGCCAGCCCTGGGCGCCGTCGGGTGCGGGGGCCGCGCGCTGCTCGGTCTGCGTGTCGCCGTCGGCACCGATCGCCCGGCACTCGATGCTGTGCTCACCGACCTGCGCCGACCATGGCATGCTCCACTGCACCCAGGTGTCGTCGGAGATCCCGGTCGCGAGGTCGGCAGCCTGCCACGACCCGCCGTCGACGCGCACCTCGACGCCCGCGACGCCCGTGTGCGGAAACCAGGCCATGCCCGCGATCATCGTCTCCCCCGCAACGACCGTCCGTCCGCCGCGCGGCACGTCGATGCGCGACTGCAGCTTGATCGGGCCGTGGTCGGACCATCCGCGCGGGGTCCAGTACCCCATCGCCCGGTCGAAGCGCGTGACCTCGAGCTCGGTGACCCACTTCGTCGCCGAGACGTATCCGTAGAGCCCCGGCACCACCATCCGCGCGGGGAAGCCGTGCTCCAGGGTCAAGGGGGCACCGTTCATCCCGATCGCCAGGAGCGCATCGCGATCGTCGGTGAGCGCCTCGATCGGGGACGAGGCGGTGAACCCGTCCGCCGAGGTCGAGAGCACCATGTCGGCGTCGGACTGCACCCCGGCGCGGGCGAGCAGTTCGCGCAACGGATAGCCGAGCCAGCGGGCGTTGCCGATCAACGAGCCGCCCACCTCGTTCGACACGCACGAGAGTGTGACGTAGGACTCGGTCATCGGCAGCGACAGCAACTCGTCCCAGGTGACCACCACCTCGCGATCGACCATGCCGTGGATGCGGAGCGACCAGTCGGCGGGGTCCACGCGCGGGACCACGAGGGCCGTGTCGATCCGGTAGAACTGCTCGGTCGGCGTGACGACGGGGGCGAGGCCCGGCAGATCGAGCTCGGCGCCGCTCGGCACCGCCCCCGCCGCGGTCGTCGGCTTCGGCAGCGTCAGCGCCTTCCGCACCGCCTCGAGAGATCGTGAGGCGCCGCGGGCCGCATTCCCGATGAGCAGGGAGATCACGCCTGCGGCCGCGACGCCGCCCGTCCACAGCAGGAAGCGGCGGCGATCGTCGGGGTCGGGCGCGACGCCCACGATCGGGCGGAGTCGGCGGATCAGCAGCCGCAGGACGAACGCCGAGATCCCGCCCGCGACGATCCCGGGCACCCACGCGTACGGGCCCGGGTTCGCCCGCGTCAACGCCACCAGCACCGCCACCGCGCCCAGAACACCGAACATCGTCGCCCCGAGGCCGGAGATGCGCCGTTCGACCACGCCGGCCAGAGCTGCGACCGCGGCGAGGACCACCCCGATGCCCACCAGCAGGGCGACCTTGTCGGCAGTTCCGAAGAGCGCGATCGCCGTGTCCTTCGCCCAGGCCGGTGCGAGATCGATGAGCCCGCCGCCGATGACCGCGAACGGACTCGCCTCCGGGGCGATGAGGGCGGCGACGAGTTCTGCGACGCCCACGCCGAGAGTGGCGGCGGCGAGCCCGGCGGCCGCCGCCCGGACGCGCTCCGCCGAGCCCCGATCGCTCGGAGCCCCGAGCGCCTGCGGCGGCGTCTGCGGCGTCTGCATCATCTCCTGATCGTACGCCGCCGCGCATGCCCGGCGACCGGACGGCCTCTCGTGCGCCGGCTCTCAGAGAGCGTTCCGCCGCGCGACCTCTCCGAGCCACGCGAGCGAGGGCTTCGGTGTGCGCGCGAACGTCTCGCGATCGAAGGCGATCAGCCCGAACGTCGGGGCGAAACCGCTCGCCCACTCGTAGTTGTCGAGCGCGCTCCAGTGCTGGTAGCCGCGCACCTCGATGCCGTCGGAGATCGCCCGGTGCAACCCTTCCAGCGCCCCCTGCGTGTAGGCGATGCGGCGGGTGTCGTCGGCGGTCGCGATGCCGTTCTCGGTCACGATCACCGGCACCCCACCGCTGCGCTCCCAGGCGCTGCGCACTCCCAACTCCAACGCCTCGGGGAAGAACTCCCATCCGGTGAGCGTCGTCTCGACATCGGCCGAGACCGGCAGCGGCCCCTCCGGACCGATGAAGGTGCGGGTGTACGCCTGCACGCCCACGAAGTCGTCGCCCGCGGACTGCTCGAGGTACCAGTGGTCACGCGGATCGCCGTACTGCGCGACCATCTCGTCGGCGCCCGGCTCGCCGGTCGAGTGGAACGCCTGGGTGGCGATGGTCCACCCCGCCTGCGCGCCCGACACCGAGTGCACGATCTCGGAGGCGCGGTGGTGGGCGTCGAGCAGGGTGTCGGCGACCGCGAGATCGGGGTTCGGCAGACCGTAGGCCACGAGGTTCGATGCGTCCTCGCCGCCCGCGAGCATGGCCGCGATGTTCGGCTCGTTGATCGTGCACACGTACCGCACCCCGTCGAGGATCGGCAGGACGGTCTCGACGTAGCGCGAGAAGAGGTCGACCGCGTCATCCGCGCGCCAGAAGCCGTCGCGCTGGAACCACTCGGGCACCGTGAAGTGCATCAGCGTGACCGTCGGATCGAGACCGTTCTCGCGAGCGGTGTCGATCATGCGCCGGTAGTGGTCGAGCATCGCCCGCGAGACGAACCCGCGCTCCGGCTCGATCCGCGCCCACTCCAGCGAGAAGCGGTACGAGTTGAGCCCCGCATCGGCGAGCAGCCGCATGTCCTCGGGATAGCGGTGCAGGTGGTCGGCGGCGTCTCCGGATGGCTCCACCATCGTCGATTCCGGCGCATGCTCCATGCGCCACCAGTTGCTGGTCGTGTTGTTGCCCTCGACCTGGTGGGCGGCGGTCGCGGCGCCCCAGAGGAAGCCGTCGGGGAATGCGAGCACGGATGCTCCTTTCATGAGGGGTCTTGTGGGGTCTCAGCGCGAACGCGCGGGGTTGGGGACGGCATCGAGCAGCTCGACCGTGTAGGGGTCCTCGGGGTGCTGCAGCACCTGCGAGGTCTCGCCGCGCTCTACGACGCGGCCGCGGTTGAGCACGAGGATGTTCTCGGTCACGAGGCGGGCGCTGAGCAGATCGTGCGTGATGTAGAGCATGCTGATGCCCCAGCGCTCGCGCAGATCCTCGAGCAGGGCGAGCACACCGGCCCGCAGCGAGACGTCGAGCATCGACACCGGCTCGTCGGCGATCAGCACCTGCGGGTCGCTCGCCAGAGCCCGCGCGATCACGACGCGCTGACGCTGACCGCCCGACAGCTGGTGCGGCAGCTTCGCCGCGAACTGCTCGACGGGGGTGAGTCCGACGGTGTCGAGCAGTTCGAGCACCCGGGCGCGCGCCTCCGCCCCGCGCAGCGGCGTGTAGTTGCGGATCGGCCGGCTGAGCGCGTACTCGACGGTGTGCAGCGGATTGAGCGCGGCGTACGGATCCTGGAAGACCATCTGCACGTCCTTGCGCAGATCGCGCAGACCCCGACGCTTCAGCGACGCGACGTCGGTCTCGCCGAAGCGCACCGTGCCCGCGGTCGGCTTCTCGATGCCGGTGAGCAGCTTCGCGATCGTGGATTTGCCCGACCCCGAGGCGCCGACGAGCGCCAGGGCCTCCCCCGGCTCCAGCCGGAACGACACGTCGTCGACCGCGGTGACGGCATCCTGTCCGCGACGCGGAGCGAGATAGCGCTTGCTCACGCCGTCGACGACGATCGCGGCGTCCGCCCGCCGCGTCTCGCGCTGCGACACCGTCGGCAGCGTCTCGGTCACATCGGTGCGCGAGCGCCCCTCGCGCCGGCGGGTGCCGGCATCCACGAACCCGGGGATCGAGAGGGTCTCGGCACGCGGATCGGCGTAGTGGCTGAGCAGCATGCGCGTGTACTCGTCCTGCGGGGAGTGCAGGATGTCGGCGCTCGCCGCATCTTCGACGATGCGGCCTTCGTGCATCACCATCACGCGGTCGGTGGCCTCGAGCACGATGCCGAGGTCGTGGCTGATGAGGATCGCGGTGAACCCCTCGGCGCGCTGCAGGTCTCGGATCGTGTCCATCACGGCGTGCTGCACGAGCACGTCGAGCGCGGTCGTCGGCTCGTCGAACACCATGAGCTGCGGCTCGAGCGACAGGGCGAGGGCGATCGAGGCGCGCTGGCGCATGCCGCCGGACAGCTCGCCCGGGTAGCGCGCGAGCACGGCCGGGTCGAGCCCCACCTTCGCGACGAGCTCGCGGGCGCGGGCGTCGCGGTCGTCGCGCGGCACGTGACCGTGAGCGGCGAAGATGTCGGCGAAATGGTGGCCGACCGTGCGCACCGGGTTCAGCGCATTCATGCCCGACTGCAGCACCATCGCGAACCCGCCCTGACGCTGGCGGCGCAGCCCCTCGGCGTCGAGGTCGCGGATGTCCTTGCCGTCGAACAGGATCCGTCCGCCGCTGATGCGCGCCGGGGGCTTCTGCAGCCGGGTCAGCGCGAAGCCGAGCGTCGACTTGCCCGACCCCGACTCGCCGACCAGTCCCACGAACTCGCCCTGCCGCAGCGTGAACGACACGTCGTGCACGGCCTGCACCGGTTCGGCGCCGGGAGAGGCATACTCCACCGACAATTGCTCGACCTCGAGAAGGATCGGGGTCTCGGTCGTCTCTGACACGGTCATGGCGGTCATCGCCCCTTCCCTTCCCGCAGGCGCGGATTGGAGATGCCGTCCACGCCGAAGTTGATGAGTGTGAGGCTCAGCGCCAGCAGCGCGATGCACAGACCGGGGGCGAACAGCAGCAGCCACTGGCCCGTGAGCAGGGAGTTGGAGTTCTGCGCCCAGTAGAGCATCGTGCCCCAGCTGACGATGCTCGAGTCGCCGAGGCCGAGGAATTCCAGGCCCGCCTCCGCGAGGATCGCCGCCGTGGCCGCCCCGAAGAGCGTGCCGGCGATGATCGACGTCATGTTCGGCAGGATCTCGCGGAACACGATGCGTGCCGGGCTGTCGCCAGAGAACTGCGCCGAGGCCACGAAGTCGTTGCCGCGCAGCGACTGCGTCTGGCTGCGCAGCACGCGCGCTCCCCACGCCCAGCCGGTGATGACGATCACCGCGATGATCATCAGGATGCCGCCGTTCTGCAAGTAGGCGGCGATCACGATCATGAGGGGCAGGCCGGGGATCACCAGGAACAGGTTGACGACGAAGCCGACGACCTCGCCCGAGAACCCGCGCATGTACCCCCAGCTGAGACCGATCAGCACGGCGACGATGGTCGAGAGGATGCCGGCGGCGAAGCCGACCAGCAGACTGACCTGTGCGCCGTAGATGAGCTGACTCAGCACGTCCTCTCCCGCCGCGGTGGTGCCCAGCCAGTGCGCGGCCGAGGCATCCGCGTTGCGTTCGAAGCCGTTCTCCTTCGCGCCGTAGGGAGCCAGGAGCGGGGCGAACACGGCCACCAGCACGAAGAAGGCGAGCAGGCACAGCCCGATGCGGGCCTTGCCGTTCGACCACAGCGTGCCGACCATGCGGCCGACCGAGCGCCAACGGCTCGGCTGGGCGATGCGATCGGAGGGGATCTTGACGTTCATGGTGGAAGTCATCGGCGGGTCCTTGGATCCAGCACGCCGTACAGGATGTCGACGAGGAAGTTGGCGATGAGCACGCTCACGGTGATCATCAGGAAGAGCGCCTGCATGAGCGGGTAGTCCTGCCCGATCACGGCGTTGAAGAGCAGGTACCCGATGCCGGGATAGCCGAACACCTGCTCGACGAGGATCGACCCACCCACCACGCCGCCGAGCGTGAGCCCGAAACCGGTGAGGTTGGGGAGGATCGCGTTCCGCGCCGCGTAGCGCACGGCGATCGTGCGCTCGTGGAGCCCGTTCGCCTCGGCGAAGGTGATGTAGTCCTCGCCGAGCGTGTTGATCATGGCGTTGCGCATGCCGATGATCCATCCGCCCAGCGATGTGAGCAGGATCGTCAGCGCGGGCAGCACCGCGTGCCGGGCGAGATCGCCGATGAACTCGAGGGTGAACCCCGGGGTCGTCGTCGCCGAGTAGGCGCCGGTCGTCGGGAACCAGTGCAGCACGTAGCCGAGGAAGAACAGCAGCAGCAGCGCCGTCCAGAAGTACGGGAACGTGCTGAGGAAGGAGCCCGTCAGCGTCGGCAGGGAGTCGAGCCAGGTGCCGCGGCGCCAAGCCGCCGCGACGCCGATGAGCGTGCCGATCACGAACGCGAGGATCGTGACGATCCCGACGAGTCCGATCGTGTACGGCAGTGCGGTCGAGACCATGCTCGCCACCGACTGCGGATAGAAGGTGTACGAGACGCCGAAGTCGAGTGTCGCGACCTGACCGAGGTAGGCCACGTACTGGTCCCACAGCGATCCGCCCGGCACACCGAGTTGGGCTTCGATGGCGGCCCGGGTCGCGTCGGACACCGGTCCGTTCTGCGAGAGCTTCGCGATCGCCGCGTCGGCGGGAGAGCCGGGCATGAGCCGCGGCAGGAAGAAGTTCAGGGTGATCGCGGCCCACAGCGTGAGCACGAACAGGCCGAGCTTCTGCAGGAGGTACTTCATCGGTCGCCCTCCTTCACGGGCTTCAGCTTCGTGAAGAGCTCCACCATCGGATGCATCATCGGTCGCCCTCCTTCACGGGCTTCAGCTTCGTGAAGATCATGAGGGGCGCCGAGTCGTAGTTCTGCGGGATCATGTACGGGTCGTCCGCGCTCGGCCAGCCGGTGAACTTCGCATCGCTGAACAGACCCCAGATGCCGCCGTAGTAGAGCCCGATCACGGGCATCTCGTCGTAGACGAGGTTCTGCAGCTCGCGCACGATCTCGGCCTGCCGGTCGGGATCGACCGTCTCGCGGTACTCGAGCAGCAGGGCATCCGCCTCGTCCGAGCGGTAGCGCTCGAAGTTGTTCGCGGTCGGCTCTCCGGAGGGCACGTAGAACTCGCTCGAGAGCAGGTTGTTGTAGGCCTGGTAGGCGTCACCGTTGCCCATGCCGCCGATCGCCATCTCGAAGTCGCCGTTGCTGATGGCGCTCTGGTACCCGGCCGGCTGCGGTAGCTTCAGCGTGACCTTCACGCCCACCGCGGCGAGCTGGCTCTGCACGCTCTGGGCCGCGCGGGTCCAGTCGGTGAAGCCGTTCGCGGTCGTGAGCGCGAACTCGAGCTGCGCGCCGTCGGGGCCGACGAGACGATCACCGTCGAGCGTGTACCCGGCCTGCTCGAACGCCGCGAGCGCGGCATCCGTGTCCTGCGTGATCATGCCGGAGTCGGGGATCGACGGGTCGAGGTACTTCTCCTGGTTGGGCAGGATGAGGCCGGTCTGGCCGGCGGGCTTCATGTACCCCTCGGATGCCGTCTCGGCGATCTCCTCGCGGTCGAGCGAGAGGGCGATGCCGCGCCGCACGTTCACGTCGCCGAACGGCGCGACCTCGAGGTTCGGCATGAGCCCGATCACCCCGCCCGGCGGGAACCACCAGGAGTTGTGCTCGCTCGCCGCGCCCCACGTGCCCTCCACGTCGGAGATGAAGGCGTACGCCCAGTCGTATCCGCGGCTGACGGTGTCGAGCTGGTTGTTCGTGGCGGGCAGGACGATGTGCTCGATCTCGATCGAGTCGGCCTGCCAGTAGTCGGGGTTGCGATCCATCGAGTACTGCTGGTCGTTGTAGTTGCCGAGCACGAAGGGCCCGGTGCCGACCGGCTCCTCGTTGCGATAGGTGCCCGGGTCCTCGACGTCGGCCCAGAGGTGCTCGGGCACGATCATCGTGAGGCCGATGATCGACAGCGACGGGGCGTCCTCGCTCAGCAGGTGGAAGACGACGTCGTTCCCCTGCGTCTCGACGCTCTCGATGTGCTGCCAGGCACCCTTGATGTCGAGCGTGGGCTCGTCCTTCAACAGCTGGAACGTGAACGCGACGTCATCCGGGGTGAGCGGCTCGCCGTCGCTCCACTCGACGCCGTCGCGGATCGTCATGACGATCGTCTTCGCGTCGGGCTGCGACCACTCGGTCGCCAGCCACGGGTTCAGTTCGCCGTCGAGCGGGTTCACCAGGATGAGCGGTTCGTAGATCCAGCGCGACGCCGTGCGCGTGTTCGTCAGGTACGGGTTGAAGTTCCGGGTGAAGAACGGGTTTCCGTGGTCGGCGTTGATGAGCATCGTGTCGTCGCCGATCGTGGGATCGGGCTGGGATGTGATCTGGATGCTGCATCCGCTCAGCGCCACGGCCGCCGCCGCGAGCGCGACCACCGCCGTCCTGCGCCAGCGTCGGAGCATGTGCGTCTTCGCCACGCGTCCACCTCATGTCGTCGTCGTCATGGAGGGACCCGGTGGCCCCTCGAGAAGCCACTGTAAGCGCATACATTTCGATCGCGCAAGGGGGGTGACGAATTCAGGACGGGCGCTGAGAGCTCTCCCGGAGCAGGATCTGCAGGGGCAGGCGCACGACGGCGGGCGGGGCATCCGGATGCTCCAACCGACGCGCGAGCACCTGCACCGCCGCGCGACCGAGGTCGATCATCGGCTGCCGGATCGTGGTCACCGCGGGCCGCGAGAGCGCCGCCGCCTCGATGCCGTCGAACCCGGTCACGAGCACGTCCTCCGGCACCCCCAACCCGGCGTCGCGGAGCACGTCGATCGCACCGAGCGCCATCTGGTCGTTGGCCGCGACGAGGGCGTCGGGGGCTCCCCCGACCAACAGGCCCTCCGTTGCTCGGCGCCCGGACTCTCGGGTGAAGTCGCCCCGTACCACGGTCACGGCATCCGTTCCGATTCCCGCGGCGCGCACGGCCTGCGAGAAGCCCTCCCACCGCTGCCCGCCGTCCGGCGAGTCCTCGGGGCCGGCGAGGAAGGCCACGCGTGCCCCCTCCGGCACCTGCGCGAGCACGTGCCGGGTGAGCTCGGCCATCGCCTCGCTGTTGCTCACCGTCACGTGGTCGTAGTCGTCTCCGCGGGGTGGCCCGGAGAGCACGACCACGGGGATGCGGCGCGACAGTCGGGCGAGCACGTCGTCGGGCACGCTCCGGGCGAGCACGACCAGGCCGTCGACACGCCCCGCCATGTCGCGCACCGTCGAGCGGTCGGGGTCGTCGCGGCCGACGCCGATCATGAGCACGAAACCGCGCTTCCACGCCTCGAGCTCGGCCCCGCGCAGCACCTCGTCGAGGAACAGCGACGTCGGATGCACCTCCCCGTCGTCGTGCGCCAGGGTGAACGGCGGGACGGATGCCGGGTCGTCCACGAAGACGTCGAGATGCGGGGCCTCCTCGGCCGCGTCGAACCCCGGGAAGTACAGCCCCAGCACTCCCGTGCGCCGCTCGGCGAGCCCGCGCGCGCTGCCGCTGGGCACGTAGCCGAGTTCGGCGACCGCCTCGCGCACCCGCTCGCGCGTGGCCGCACGGACGGCATCCGGCGAGCGCAGCACCCGCGAGACCGTGGCGATCGAGACTCCGGCGCGCGCGGCGACGTCGTAGACGGTCACGGACCTGCTCACGATGAATGCTCCGTCCTGGTGGTCGCGCCCCGGCGCCGGGACGTCAGGCCAGGGTACCCGGCGGATCACGCCGCACCGCGGTCAGCGCACCGTGCGGGCGCGAGCTCGCCTCGCCCGACCGACGATCGCGGCGCTCGGCCGACACCACCGTGACGCCCGCGTCGACGAGCAGCGCCCCGAGAGCCTCGGCCGACCAGAAGTACGCGGTCGTCACCCGGTGCCCGAACGCCTCGCGTGCGGTGCCGTCGAAGTAGCCGAGCAGCAGGCTCCCGCCGGGCCGGAGCACCCGCGCGAACTCCGCCAGCACCGCAGGCACCTCGGCGGGCGGGGTGTGGATCAGCGAGTACCAGGCGAGGATGCCGCCGAGCGAGGCATCCGCTGCGGGGATATCCCGGAACGATCCGACCGCGAAGGTCGTCTCCGGGAATCGCGCCCTGGCCGAGGCGACGAACGCCTCGGTGACGTCGAGGCCCCAGACGTCGCGCCCGCCTTCGTCGCGCGTGCCGCCGCCACCACCGCCGCCGCCGCCGAGGAACCGCGTCCACATGCCCGGCCCGCTGCCGGCGTCCAGCAGCGTCCCCGTCGTGGAGTCGCGCCAGGCCGCGATGGTTGCGCGGTCCGCGGCATCCATCTGCTCGATGTCGCCGAGCGCGCGCACGTACTCCTCGGCGCGGGCGGAGTACGCCGCGGCGATCACGCTGTCCGATGTGACCGCCTCCGACGCGACCGCGTCCGACATGCGCGTGGCTAGCCCTTCTTCGCGGCGAGCGCGGCCTGATAAAGATCCCGCGACGACAGCCCCGTGAGTCCGGCGACCTCCGAGGCGGCATCCTTCAGGCGGATGCCGTCGGCGACGAGCCGCTGCACCTGCGCGAGCGCGTCCTCGGGCGAGGCATCGCGACGCGGCGCCCCCTCGACGACCACGACGATCTCACCCTTCACGCCGCCCTCGGCCCAGGCGACGAGTTCGGCGGCCGTTCCCCGGCGCACCTCCTCGTAGAACTTGGTGAGTTCGCGGCAGACGGCGATGCGCCGGTCGTCGCCGAAGGCCGCCCCCATGTCGGCGAGCGCCGAGGCGAGGCGGGCCGGCGACTCGAAGAACACCATCGTGCGCGGCTCGGAGGCGAGCGCCCGCAGCGTCGTGCGGCGCTCGGCGGGCTTTCGGGGCAGGAACCCCTCGAAAGTGAAGCGGTCGGTGGGAAGGCCCGAGATCGCCAGGGCCATCAGCGGCGCGCTCGGCCCGGGGATCGCAGTGACCGTCACACCCTGGGCTATCGCCTCGGCGACGAGCCCGTAGCCGGGGTCGCTCACCGTCGGCATGCCCGCATCGCTCATCACGACGACGTCGGTCTCGATCGCGAGGGTCGCGAGCTCGGCGGCCTTCTGCTTCTCGTTGTGATCGTGCAGCGCGATCAGGCGCGGACGGTTGGCGATCTCGAGCGCCTTCAGCAGCTTCTGCGTGGTGCGGGTGTCCTCCGCCACGACGACCTCCGCGTTCTCGAGCACCTCGATGAGGCGGCGCGAGGCATCGCCGAGATTTCCGATCGGGGTCGCAGCGAGGATGATCACCCGCCCAGCCTAGGCTGTACCCGTGACGTCGCCCGATCCCGCTCCTGCGCTGCCTGTGCACCTGCCCGCACACGCGGAGCGCATGACCTGGTGGGGGCGCACCCGCGACCGTCTGCTGCTCGATCCGGAGTGGAACAGCATCCTGAACTGGCTCGCGCCGTTCGCGGTGACCCTGCTCGCGACCTTCCTGCGACTGGTGAACGTCGGGCACCCGCACGAGCTCGCCTTCGACGAGACGTACTACGTCAAGGACGCCTGGTCGCTGTGGACGCTCGGCTACGAGGGCACCTGGGGCGACGGTGCGAACGAGGCCTTCGTCGCGAACCAGGATCTCCCGCTGTCGGAAAAAGGCTCGTTCATCGTCCACCCGCCGCTCGGCAAGTGGCTGATCGCGCTGGGCATGGCCGCCGGCGGACCGGCCGACAGCCTCGGTTGGCGCCTCGCCACCGGCATCCTCGGCACCGCCTCCGTGCTGCTGGTCTACCTGATCGCACGCGTGCTGACGGGATCGACCGTCGTCGCGACCGTCGCCGGCTTCCTGCTCGCGATCGACGGACTGAGCATCGTGCTCAGTCGCATCGCCCTGCTCGACGGCCCGCTCACCTTCTTCGTGCTGCTCGGGGTGCTCTTCGTGCTGCTCGACCGGCGCCGCACGATCCCGCTCCTCGAACGGGGCGACCCCGACCGACCCGAGCCGCTGTGGGGTCCGATCCTGTGGCGGCGCCCCTGGCTGATCGCGGCGGGCGTCGCCCTCGGCGCTGCCTCCGCCGTGAAGTGGTCGGGCCTGTACGCGCTCGCGGGTTTCGGCCTGTACGTCGTGGTGACGGATGCCCTCGCGCGGCGCCGCGCGGGCGTCGTGGTCTGGCCGTCCGACGCGGTCTTCCGGCAGGGCCCGGTCTCGTTCGTGCTGCTGGTCTTCCCCGCGCTCGCGACCTACCTCGTCAGCTGGACAGGATGGCTGGTCACTGCGGGAGGGTACGACCGGCAGAGCGACCCGAATCCGCTGATCGCGCTGTGGAACTACCACCAGTCCATGCTCGGGTTCCACGTCGGGCTCACCCGCGGGCACCCCTACGCGAGTCCCGCCTGGGAGTGGCCGTTCCTCCTGCGCCCCACCGCGGTGTGGGTCGACAGCGATCCCGGGCCCTGCGGTACCGACCACTGCATCGCGGTGATCTCCTCGATCCCGAACCCGCTGATCTGGTACGCCGGCGTCGCGGCGTCCGTCTACCTGCTCTACCGGCTCGTGCGCGGCTGGGTGCTGCGGCAGCCGGTCGGCGCCGAGATCGGCATCCCGCTCGTCGGCCTCGCGGTGACGTACGTGCCCTGGCTGATGTTCCCCGAGCGCACGATCTTCCAGTTCTACACGGTCGTGATGATGCCGTTCCTCGTGATCGCGCTCGCCCTGACGCTGCGCACGATCGCCGGTCGGCGCGACGACCCCCTGCACCGACGGCAGTCCGGCGAGCGCACTGTGATCGTCTTCCTGGTCGTCGCCGTGCTGGTGTCGATCTTCTTCCTGCCCTCGTGGGTCGGCATGAGCGTGCCGTACCCGTTCTGGCTCGTGCACAACTGGCTGCCCGGCTGGGTGTGATCAGCGCCGGCGTGTGAGGCGTGCGACGACCCAGAGCGCGAGCGTCAGCCCGGCCGTGAGCAGCAGTTGCGTGCGAGCTGCGGCATCGAACGCCGCCAGCACGACGACGCCGGCGATCAGCGCGACGCACAGCCACGACAGCCAGGGGAAGCCCCACATGCGGATCGGCAGCTCCGTGCCCGTGCGCTCGGCGCGGCGGCGCAGGATGATCTGCGACACCGCGACGGCCGCCCACGTCACGAGCAGCGTCGAGCCGACGACGTTCAGCAGCACCGGGAGCACGACGTCGGGGAACGCCCAGTTCAGCCCCACGGCCACGAAGCCGAAGACGACCGAGGCCACGACGGCGATCCGCGGAACCCCCTTCACGGTGGTGCGCGTGAGCGCGCGGGGCGCGAGGCCGCGCTCCCCCAGCGAGAACACCATGCGCGAGGCGCCGTAGATGTTGGCGTTCATGGCCGACAGCAGCGCCACGACGACGATGATCGACATCACCAGATCGACGCCGGGAAGGCGCAGGGTGGCGAGCACCGCCGAAAACGGACCGTCGAGCACCGCCGGGGTGTTCCACGGCAGCACGGCGACGATCACGAAGATCGAGCCCAGGTAGAACACGAGGATGCGCACGAGCACCTGGCGCACGATCCGGCGGATGCTGCGGCCGGGGTCCGCCGATTCCGCCGCCGCGATCGCGACGAGTTCGGTGCCGCCGAACGCGAAGACGACGATGAGCAGGGCGGCGGCGATGCCGGCGGCGCCGTTCGGGGCGAAGCCGCCCTCGTCGAAGAGATGCGCGATGCCGGTCGCCGGCACCCCGGGGAACAGCCCGAGGATCGCGCAGACGCCGATCACGAGGAACACGATGATCGCGGTCACCTTGATCGCCGCGAACCAGAACTCGAACCGTCCGTAGCCGCTCACCGCGAAGAGGTTGATGGCGGTGAACGCGGCGACGAACAGCAGTACCCACACCCAGGCGGGCACGGCCGGCACCCGCCCCGCGACGATCCCCGCGGCGCCCGTCGCCTCGGCGGCGATCACGACCACGAGCTGGATCCAGTACATCCATCCGACCGCGCTGCCGGCGCTGCGCCCCATCGCATCCTGCGCGTAGGAGCTGAAGGCGCCGGAGCTGGGGCGCGCGGCCACCATCTCGGCGAGCATCGCCATCACCAGCACGACGATGGAACCCGCCACGAGGTACGAGATCAGCACCGCGGGACCGGCCAGACCGATCGCCTGCCCCGAGCCGACGAAGAGACCGGCACCGATCGCGCTGCCGAGTCCCATCATCGAGATCTGACGGCGCGTCAGCCCCGGCTTCAACGAGGTCGATGCGGTGCTCGACGCGGTGGCGGGTGCGGTGGGGGCGGAGTCGGTCACCGCGCCACCCTAGACGGCGACCCTCTCGCGCGACAATTCGTGAGGCTCGCTCACCGGGAGCAGGCACACGAAGCCGCGGCAGTCGTAGGCCAGACCCTCCGTGCCCGAGCGCCCGGCGAACAGCTCGAACCCGGCCGCGGCAAACTCCTCGGCCTGTACGGGCGACACGACGCCGACCACGTCGGCATCCGCACGTCGGGCGGCGACGGCGAGTGCGCCCGCCGGATCGTCGGTGACCACCACGATCTGCCGCGGCGGATCGACGAGCCCGGCCGCGACGCGCAGCAGACTGCCGTGCGCGAACGGTTGGGACAGCGCGGATGCCGCGTAGGCGTGCACCACGGAGGCGGCCGCCTCGCGATACCGCTCCCCCGCCCCGAGGCGCCACGCGGTCAGCGCCGCCTGAGCGAGTGCCGCGGGGCCGGACGGCAGATCGCCGTCGGTCTGATCGGGAGACGAGGCGATCCCCTGCGCGCTCAGGAGCGGATCGCCAGCGATGCCGTCGAGGGCGAGATCGACGATGCCCCGTGCGGCGATCGCCCACGTCGCCTCCCCCGTCGCGAGAGCCAGCGCGAAGAGGCCGTCGGCGAGGAGACCGAGATCGGAGGGGGCCGCGACGGCCGTCGATGACACACCGTCGAGCGACGCGCGCACGAGGGCACCGCTCGCGTCGCGGTTGGTGGTGAGCACGCCGTCCGCGGCCCGCCGGGCGGCGTCGACCCAGGATGCTTCGCCCAGAGCAGCGCCTGCGCGCGCGAGGGCACCGATCGCGAGGCCGTTCCAGCCCGTGATCACCTTGCCGTCGACGGCCGGCGGTTCGAGACCCCGACGGCCGGTGGCATCACGGAGGTAGTAGCCGCCCTCGCTGCGCTCGCCGTCGATCCACGACTCGGAATCCTGGGCGGCTCCGAACCCGCCGCCTTCGCGCTCGAGGACGTCGATGAGGAACCCGGCGATCCCTCGCACCGTGACTTCATCGCCGTCGTCCAGCGCGACATCCAGCAGTTGCGCGTTGTCGGTGAGCATCCGCTCGTAGTGGGGCACCGTCCAGTCGCGCTGCGTCGCGTAGCGGAAGAACCCGCCCTCGACGTCGTCGCGCAGATCACTCGCGGCCATCGCGGAGAGAGCGCGCCGCCCCGCCTCCGCCGCCGGCGCGTTCTCCCGGCGCACGAGCGGCGCCTGCAGGAACCGCAGCACCGTCGCGACGGGGAACTTCGGAGCACCCCCGAAACCGCCGTGCTGCGGGTCCTCGCGGTCGGCGATCGCCGATGCCGCGCCCGCGAGCGCCACGGGATCGGGCAGGTCCGAGGGCGTCGTCTCGGCGGCGCGCGCGAGCGCTTCGATCACGGCATCCGCCGACTCCTCGGCCTGCGCCCGGCGCTGCGTCCACCCCTCCTGCACCGCCGCGAGCACCTCGCGGAACGAGGGCATCGGCGGACGGGACTCCGGCGGCCAATAGGTGCCCGCGAAGAACGTGCGCCCGCGCGGGGTCGCGAAGACGGTGAGCGGCCAGCCGAGGTTCTGGGTGAAGGCGGATGCCGCGGCCATGTACGCCCCGTCTACCTCGGGATGCTCCTCGCGGTCGACCTTCACCGCCACGAAATCACGGTTCACGATCTCCGCGGTCTCGGGGTCGGAGAAGGACTCGCGCGCCATCACATGGCACCAGTGGCACGTCGAGTACCCGATCGAGATCATCAGCGGCACGTCGCGGCGCTGCGCCTCGGCGAACGCCTCCTCGCCCCACGGGTACCAGTCGACGGGGTTCTCGGCGTGCGCGCGGAGGTAGGGGCTGAGCGTGTCGGCGAGCCGGTTGGTCATGCCCTCACGCTACGCGCCCCGACCGACGTCGCGGCCGGAACGTCACTCAGATCGCGAGAGCGGCGAGGGGCTGCGAGGCCGCGTAGTTCACCAGCGGCAACGCGCGATCGGCGGCGAGGTCGATGCGCGAGCGCAGCACGTCCGAGTTGATCTCGTAGCCGTCGAAGTCGGTGTTGCTCGCGTACACGCCGATCGGCAGCGTGAGCGCCTGGAAGAACGCGAACAGCGGGCGCAGCTGGTGCTCGATGATGAGGGCATGGCGCTCGCCGCCTCCCGTGGCCGCCAGCAGCACCGGCTTGCCGACGAGCTCGTACTGCCCGACGAAGTCGAAGAGGTGCTTGAAGAGTCCCGTGAACGACGCACGGTAGACGGGGCTGCCGACGATCAGCAGATCGGCCTGCTCGATCGCGACGAGCTTCTCCTCGACCCGGGCCGGCAGCTGATCGCGGCTCAGAGCACCCGCGAGGTCCGGGCCGATGTCGGTGAGCTCGATGACCTCGACCTCGACCGCCGTGCGCTCGGCCACGGCGGCGGCGATCGCACGGATGAGGGCGGTCGTCTTGCTGGGCTCGTGGAGCGACCCGGACACGGCGACGACGCGGTAGGGAGCTGTCATGTCCTCGACGGTACCCACGAAGACGCCCCGTGTCGCGGGCTGGCGACACGGGGCGTCATCTGTGGATTCCTGTCGAATCCGCGACGGGATCAGTTCACGTCGTCGGGGTGCGCACCGACGCGGCCCGAGCCGTCGAGCGGGTCGAGGGCGTCGATCGCGGCGATCTCGGCATCCGTCAGCTCGAACCCGAAGACGTCGAGGTTCTCGCGCAGGCGCTCGGCGCGCACCGACTTCGGGAACACGATGACGCCCTTCTGCAGGTGCCAGCGCAGCACCGCCTGCGCGGGGGTGACGCCGTGGGCCGCCGCGGCCTCGGCGATCGCCGGAGTGCCGAACAGGTCGTACTTGCCCTGGCCGAGCGGACCCCAGGCCTCGATCTTGATGCCGTGCGCGTCGGCCCAGGCCACGACCTCTCGCTGCTGGTAGGCAGGGTGCAGCTCGATCTGGTTCACGGCGGGGGTGACGCCGGTCTCGGAGACGACGCGCTCGAGGTGCGGCACGAGGAAGTTGGAGACGCCGATGCTGCGGGTCAGGCCCGCCTCGCGCAGTTCGATGAGCTTCGCGAACGCGTGCACGTAGTCGTCCTTGGCGGGGGTCGGCCAGTGCACGAGGTACAGGTCGACCTTCTCGAGTCCGAGCTTGTCGAGGCTCTCGCCGATCGCCGCCCGCGGCTCGTCGTCGTGGTGGCGGTCGTTCCACAGCTTCGTGGTGATGTAGAGCTCGTCGCGAGCGATGCCCGAGGCCGCGATCGCCGCGCCCACGCCCTCTTCGTTGCCGTAGATAGCGGCGGTGTCGATGTGGCGGTAGCCGATCTCGAGCGCTTCGCTCACCGCGCGCTCGGTCTCGTCGGCCGGCACCTTGAAGACGCCGTAGCCGAGCTGGGGGATGGAGGAGCCGTCGTTCAGTTCGAGGGAGGGAATCGTCATGCATCCAGCCTAGGACGCGTGATGTCGGGCCGGGCCGGAACCTCCGCCATTCTGCGCGCGGCGAAACCGACCAGGCGCTCGAGCGGACCCCGCCCGACGAAGATCGACCACGCGGTGGTGACGAGCAGCATCCCGATCGCGAGCACGGCCCAGAACACGTTGCTCGTGTAGTACCCACCGGGCCCGGTGATCAGCGCGATCGCCAGCACGTGTCCGCTGTATGCCGACAGCGGCATGGACCCGAGCGCGCCGATCGGCAGCAGCGGCCAGCGCAGCGGACGGCTGAGCAGCAGGCACAGCGCGATCACCGCGAGGGCGAAACCACCCGAGCCCAGGATCTCGGCGGTGCCACCGCTGTGCGGCTCGACGGCGAAGATCGCGTGCAGCAGCGCCCCGAGCGGATCGGCCTGAGCGAGCGCATCGGCGTATCCGGGCCACCCCGACGCGGGCGGCTCCTCGAACGACGAACCCGACTCGAAGCCGCGCACGACGTCGCTCCCGGCGGCGCCGAGACCGTAGCCGACGATCGCCAGCACGACGCCGGTGACCAGGGCGATCACCGCGGTGCGCACGGTCGCGACGTGCAAGCGCCCGAGCGCCATGCCGCCGAGCACGAACGCCATCCACACCGTGATGGGGTAGCTGCCGTAGAGCACGAATCCGATGCCCGCCCCGAACGGGTTCAGCGTGACGGCGCCGAGGAGGGCCAGCAGCGCGGGCCCCGCGAGCGCGAGCACGCCGGCTCCGAGCAGCAGTTGCCACGGCTTCCACCGCAGGAACGGGATGACGGCGACGTAGAGCAGCCCGTAGAGGGTGAGGATCACCGCGATCGGGGTGTTGAGGAACTCGAGGGCGAGGCCGATGAGGAAGATCACGGCGCCGCGGCCGATGAGCCCGAGACGGATGCCGGGCAACCGGGCGGGGTCGGGCAGCGCGCTGCGACCGGTCATCAGGGCGATCGACACCCCCGCGAGCACGGCGAAGAGGATCGAGGAGCGCCCGTGCACGAGGTCGGTCCAGGTCGCCGGGTCGAGCCAGTCGAACGTCGACGTCTCGCCGATGTGCGCTCCGGCCATGCCGAGGATCGCGAGGCCGCGGGCCACGTCGAGGCCGAGGATGCGCGGCGGGCGGCCGAACTCGCGGAACCAGCGCACGGGAGCGCTGAGGGAAGGCGGAACGGTGGTCACCCGATGCATCGTAGGGGGTCGAGGTCGGCATACGATGAAGGGCTATGTCCTCTCCCGTGATCTCCTTCCCCCCGGAGCTGCCCGTCAGCGCGGCCCGGGCGGAGATCGCCGACGCCATCCGCGACCACCAGGTCGTGATCGTGGCCGGTGCCACGGGTTCGGGCAAGACCACGCAGCTCCCCAAGATCGCCCTCGAACTGGGGCGCGAGCGCATCGCGCACACGCAGCCGCGACGTCTCGCCGCCCGCACGATCGCGGAGCGCGTCGCCGAGGAGCTGCAGGTCGAGCTGGGCACCCTCGTCGGCTACAAGGTGCGCTTCACCGACAAGGTGTCCGACGACACCCGCATCGCGTTGATGACCGACGGCATCCTGCTCAACGAGATCCACCGCGATCGGTTGCTCACCCGCTACGACACGATCATCATCGACGAGGCGCACGAGCGCTCCCTCAACGTCGACTTCCTGCTCGGCTACCTCGCGCGCATCCTGCCCGAACGCCCCGACCTCAAGGTGATCATCACCTCGGCGACGATCGACCCCGAGAGCTTCGCGAAGCACTTCTCCGCTCCCGGCCCGGGCGACGACCGAGTGCCGGCGCCGATCATCGAGGTCTCCGGCCGCACCTATCCGGTCGAGATTCGCTACCGCCCGCTGGTCGCCGACGGCGACGACGGCGAGACGGATGCCCCATCATGGGTCCCTGAGCCTGTCGAAGGGCCCGAGGACGAGGTCTCGGCGATCGTCGCGGCGCTCCGCGAACTCGACCGCGAGGAGCCTGGCGACGTGCTGGTCTTCCTCCCCGGCGAAGCCGAGATCCGCGACGCCGCCGACGCCGTGCGGGGCGCGTATTCGAAGGACCGCTCCCCCACCGAGGTGCTCCCCCTGTACGGGCGCCTCTCCGCCGCGGAGCAGCACCGCGTGTTCGAGCGCAGCCGAGTGGCGGGTGTCCGCCGCCGCGTGATCCTCGCGACGAACGTCGCCGAGACGAGCCTCACGGTTCCCGGCATCCGCTATGTGATCGACACCGGCACCGCCCGCATCTCGCGCTACAGCAACCGATCGAAGGTGCAGCGTCTGCCGATCGAGGCGATCTCGCAGGCATCCGCGAACCAACGCTCCGGTCGCGCCGGTCGCACGAGCGATGGCATCGCGATCCGCCTGTACTCGGAGGACGACTTCGCCAAGCGGCCGGAGTTCACCGAGCCCGAGATCCTGCGCACCTCGCTCGCCTCCGTCATCCTGCAGATGCTGTCGCTCGGATTCGGCGACATCTCGGACTTCCCCTTCCTCACCCCGCCCGACTCGCGGGGTGTGAAGGCGGCGTTCGACCTGCTCACCGAACTCGGTGCGGTCGAACCGTCGCGGCGCGACGGGTCCCCGCACCTCACGCGCATCGGCCGCGACATCTCGCGCATGCCGATCGACCCGCGCTTCGCCCGCATGCTGATCGAGGCCGGGCGCCACGGCGTCACCCACGATCTGCTGCCGATCGTGTCGGGCATGACGATCCAAGACGTCCGCGAGCGACCGGAGGAGCGCCGCGAGGAGGCCGACCGGCTGCACGCGCGCTTCGTCGACCCGACCAGCGACTTCATCACCCTGCTCAACCTCTGGAACCACCTGCGCGAACAGCAGCGCGAGCTCGGATCCAGCGCGTTCCGCCGCCTCTGCCGCGCCGAGCACCTGAACTACGTGCGCGTGCGGGAGTGGTTCGACGTGCACCGTCAGCTCAAGACGCTGGTGAAGAGCGCCGAGCCGAAGGGCGACGGCAGCAGCGATCCCGATGCGATCCACCGGGCGATCCTCGCGGGACTCCTCTCGCAGATCGGTGTGCTCGACGAGCGCACCGCCCCCGCCGGCAAGACGCACGCACCCGCGAAGGACAAGGGGCGCCGCATCACCGAGTACCGGGGAGCGCGCGGCATCCGCTTCTCGATCTTCCCGGGGTCGGGTCTGCGCAAGAAGAGCCCGCGCGCGGTCATCGCGGCCGAGATCGTCGAGACCTCGCGCACCTTCGCCCGTACCGTCGCCGCGATCGATCCGGCGTGGGCCGAGCCGCTCGCCGGCGACCTCGCCAAGCGCCAGGTCACCGAGCCGCACTGGTCGAAGGATGCCGGCGCCGCCGTCGCCTACGAGAAGGTGACGCTGTTCGGCCTCGAGATCATTCCGCGCAGGCGCGTGCAGTTCGCGCGCATCGACCGCGCGGCCTCGCGCGAGCTGTTCGTACGGCACGCGCTCGTCGAGGGCGAGTGGGATCCGAGCCGCATCGACAAGCGCGTGAGCGCGTTCTGGCGCAGCAACGCCGAGCTGCGCAAGCGTCTCGAGAAGCTCGAGGAGCGCGAGCGCCGCCGCGACATCCTCGCCGGTGACGAGGCGGTGTTCCGTTTCTACGACGAGCGCATCCCGGCCGAGGTCTTCGACGTGCGGTCGTTCGAGACGTGGTGGCGGGAGGCGCTGACGACGACGCCGAAGCTCCTCGTCATGCGCGAGGCCGACCTGATCGACGACGACGGGCGGGCCTCGCAGAGCGAGTTCCCCACCCGCTGGACGCAGGGCGACCAGGTGCTCGGCCTCGCCTACCGGTTCGAGCCGGGCGCCGCCGATGACGGCGTGAGCGTCGTGGTGCCGCTCGCCCTGCTCGCCCAGATCGAGGACACCGGGTTCGACTGGCAGGTGCCGGGGCTGCGCGCCGAACTCATCACGGGCCTGCTGCGGGCGCTGCCGAAGGCGATCCGGCGTCACGTCGTGCCCGCCGCCGACTGGGCCGACAAGTTCGGCGCCGAGCTCGCGGGCCAGGGACCCGAAGACCACGACGGTCGCCCGAACAGGTCGTTGAAGGAGGCGCTCGCGCGCCTGATCCAGCCCCTCGCGAACCAGCTCGTCTCGGCCGCCGACTTCGAAGACGAGCGGGTGCCCGCTCATCTGCGCATGAACTTCCGTGCGGTCGACGAGCGCGGGCGCGTGGCCGGTTCCCACCGCGACCTCACGACCCTGCAGGCGGAACTCTCCGATCGCGCGCGCAGCAGCGTCGCGCGCTCGATCGCGAAGCCCGAACGCGGGCCGCGCGCACGGGGCGGTTCCGAGGCGGTGGCCGCGGCATCCGCTCGGGGTCCGATCGAGCAGGCGGGTCTCACCGCCTGGACGTTCGGCGACCTTCCCGAGGTGCTCGATACGCGCGTCGCCGGTGGCGTCGTGCGCGGCTACCCGGCGATCGTCGACGAGGGCAAGAGCGTCGCGGTGCGCGTGGAGTCATCGGCGGATGCCGCGGCCGACGCCACCCGTGACGGCGTGCTGCGTCTCGTGCTGCTGGCCGTGCCGTCGCCCTCGTCGTACGTGCAGCAGCACCTCACCAGCCAGGAGAAGCTCGCCCTCGCGGCCTCGCCGTACCCGTCGGCGGCCGCGCTCATCGAGGACTGCCGTGCGGCCGTGGCCCGCAAGGTGATCGACGCTTCGACAGGCTCAGCGACCGGGGGTGTCGGCGTCGTGCGCACCGAGGCAGACTTCGGGCGGGTGCGGGATGCCGTGTCGGCCGCGCTCGTCGACGAGCTGTTCGCATGCGTCTCGCTCGTCGCCCGCATCCTCACGCAGTCGCGCGAGGTCGAGCGCGGCATCAAGTCGCAGAACTCCCTCGCCCTCCTCGGGCCGTTGAACGACATCCGCACGCAGCTCTCGGGGCTTCTGCATCCGGGCTTCGTGTCGGCCGCCGGCGTCGACCGGATCGCGCACTTCCCCCGCTACCTCAGCGGCATGGTCGACCGGTTGAAGACCCTCTCGTCGGAACCCGGCAAGGACCGCACGCGCATGAGCGAGTACGAACGGATGGCGAAGGCCTTCGAGGATGCCGGGGGAACGATCCCGCTCCCCCGCGGTGCCGCTGCGTCGCTCGTCGAGACCCGCTGGCTACTGGAGGAGTACCGGGTGAGCGTGTTCGCCCAGCGCCTCGGCACCGCGCAGCCCGTGTCGCCGCAGCGCATCATGAAGGCCCTCGCGGGGAAGTAGCGCGGGTAGCCTGAGGGCATGGCTCGCGCGATCGTCTACACCGAAATCGGCTCCCCCGACGTCCTCCACCTCACGGAGGTGCCCGATCCCCTCGCCGGTCCCGGCGAGATCGTGGTGCGCATCGAGGCCGCGGGGGTCAACCCGATCGACGCGAAGATCCGCGGCGGACGCCGCCCCTCGCCGCCCATCACCGAACCCCGCCCGGTCGGCTTCGACGGTGCGGGTGTCGTCGATCAGGTCGGCGACGGTGTGGAAGGCTTCGCGGTCGGCGACCGGGTCGCGATCCGCGACGCCCACGGCACCTACGCGTCGGCCCTGCTCGTGCGCCCCGAGCACCTCGCCCTCCTGCCCGACGCGGTGACCGCCGCGGAGGGCGCCGGCATCGGCATCCCCGCCGGCACCGCCTACCAGGTGCTGCGCTCGCTCGCCGTGGGCCCCGACGACGTGCTGCTCGTGCACGCGGGTTCCGGCGCCGTCGGCCAGGCCGCCGTGCAGTTCGCCGTGGCGTGGGGCGCGACCGTGATCGCGACCGCCAGCCCCTCGCGCCACGCGCAGCTGCGCGAGCTCGGCGCGATCCCCGTGGCCTACGGCGACGGCCTGCTCGAACGCGTGCGCGACGCCGCACCGTCCGACGTCACCGTCGTGTTCGACGGCGCCGGCACCGACGAAGCCATCGAGGTGTCACTCGCGCTCGTCGCCGACCGCGACCGCATCGGCACGATCGTGCGCGGACCGGACGCCGCATCATTCGGTATCCGTGCCTTCTCGGGCGGCTCGCCGGTCCCGCTCACCGACGAGGAGCAGGCCTGGCGCGCCGAGGCGCTGCCGAAGACCATCGAACTCCTCGCGAGCGGCGACTTCGTGATCGAGCTCGGACCCGAGCTGCCCCTCGCCGAGGCCGCCCGGGCCCACGAACTCGTCGAGGCGCACGTCGCGGGCAAGATCGTGCTGGTGCCGTAGGGCGCGAGACCTCAGTCGCTCGGCGCGACCGCCCGGCCGATCGAGAGCATCAGGCGGTTCGCCCAGTTGAAGAACGCCGCACCGTGGATGACGTCGGCGATCTCGAGATCGTCGAGCCCCGCCGCGCGCAGCCGCTCCACTTCCGCCACCCCGAAAGCGCTGGGGGTGTCGGTCAGCGCGACGGATGCCGCGACGATCGCGTTCCACCGCTCTCCGAGATCCGCGCCCACGCCCTCATCGAGCAGGAGGTCGACGTCGTCGGGACGCTTGCCGTGGTGCGCCGCGAAGCGGGAATGCACCGAGGCGCAGAACACGCACCCGTTGCGGCGCGAGGCGGCCGTCGCCGCGAGCTCGCGATCCGCGCGCGGCAACCCCTCCGCCACGTTGTAGAAGATGTCGTTGTCGACGAGCGTGCGCGCCTTGAGCACTTCGGGATCACGCGCGAGCAGCCGGAAGTAGTCGTTCTTCGCACGCGCCGCATCGACCAGCCCCTCATAGTGGCGATCGGTCAGCTCCTCGACCGCGAGCGGCGCCAGGTGCGGCGTCCACCCGACGTTCGCGCGCGTGAACGCGTGCGGATGCGGCGAATCGGCGTGGCGCAGCGGGCTGGCCGTGCGGGCGTCGACGGCGGTGGGAGATGTCATGCGAGAACCTTCAATCCGGTGACGACGCGCTGCTGGAACGCGAGGAACGAGACGAGCTGCGAGAGGGTGATGATGCCGTCGGCCGACCACCCCGCCTCGACGAGACGCCCCAGGTCGTCTCCCGAGGCCTCACGCGGGCGCAGCACGAGCAGGTGCGCGTGGGCGAGGGCCGCGGCGAGGCGCTCCCCGAGAGCGGCGACCGCGGCATCCGACGGGGTGTAGCGCGATCCATCGGTGTTCTCGGACTGCAGACCCAGCTCGGTGTACGCGCCGAACGGTCCTGCGACCGCGGCGGACGCGGCCTCGGCGAGCGCGACCGCCGAGCGCTCGGCATCCGCCTCCTGCGCCCGTGCGGCGTAGAACGCCGCCGTCGGGTCGTCGGCGCCGGCGAGAGCCGTCGCGAACGCCGCGACGATCTCGCGCTCGGCCTGCGACACCTCCGCATCCGAGACGGGGGCGAACAGCGCATCGAAGCTCGCCTGCAGCTGATCGCGGGTGACGGGGCGACGGTGCCGCAGAGCGTTCAGCTCCGGCGTCACCCCCACGATCCGGTCGACGACGTCGTGAGTCATTTGTTCTCCTCGAGTGTGTGGGATGTGAGCGTCTGGGACACGGAGTAGCCGAGGGCCGGGGCTACCTCGCCCGCGAAGAGCTCGATCGAGCGCAGCACGTGCTCGTGCGGGGCATCGACGGAATGCACCTGGAAGGCGACCTCGGTCGCCCGGGCGAGGGTGGTGTCGGCGGCGAGCGACTCGGCCACCTGCTCGGGCGTGCCGAGGTGCGTGTCGAGCGCCACGATCAGCTCTTCGAGACTGTCGCCCGGGATCGTCTGCCCCTGCGCCCGGAACCCCTCGGCGGCGCGGCGCAGCCCGACCTCGGCGAAGCGCAGCGCCTCGGCCCGGTCGTCGGCGACGAACACCGTGCGCGACGCCGTGATGCGCGGGGCGACGCCTGTGGGCAGCGCGGCGAGGTAGGTGTCGATGATCGGATCCTGCAGCGCCGACAGCGGCGCGTGCGGCGCTTCCGCCGAGCGCGGCTGCGTGCGCGAGAGCAGCAGCCCGTGCCCGCGGATGCCGGCGCGATGACCGCCGGGAGCCGAGAAGGTCGCCTGCCAGACGCGTTCGGCGAGGGTCGAGGTATCCGGGTAGATGGCGTTGCCCGCACCGACGTCCCGCCCCTCCAGGGCGTCGACCAGAACCTGGAGCTTGCGGTCGTAGGTGGCGGCCTTCGCGCGCACGTCCTCCCCGAAGGGCACGAACGACGACGGGGTGCCGCCGCTGCCGAGCCCGAGATCGACCCGCCCGCCCGAGAGCAGATCGGCGACCGCGGCATCCTCGGCCACCCGCACCGGATCCTCCAGCGGCAGCGTCACCACTCCGGTTCCGAGGCGGATGCGGGCGGTCTGCGCGGCGACGTGCGCGAGGAACACGAGCGGCGAGGGCAGCCCGCCCTCCGCGGCGTGGAAGTGGTGCTGCGCGACCCAGGCGCGGCCGATCCCGTGCCGTTCCGCGTGCTGGATCTGCGCGCTCGCGAGCGCGTACCGCTCGGCCGGTGGCGCATCATCGAGCAGCCGGGTGAAGAAGGCGACGGTGGGAGCGGATGCCGTCATGCGGGCACCTCCGTTCTGCCGGGGACCGCGGCGAGCAGTTCCCGGGTGTAGTCGTGCTGGGGGTCGTGGAAGAGTTCTTCGGTCGCGCCCTCCTCGACGATGCGCCCGTGCCGCATCACCGAGACCGTGTGGCTGATGCGGCGGACCACCGCGAGGTCGTGCGAGATGAAGAGGTAGGTGAGTCCGAGTTCGCTCTGCAGCGAGGCGAGCAGCTCGAGGATGCGGGCCTGCACCGTGACGTCGAGAGCGGAGACCGCCTCATCGAGCACGACGATCTCGGGGTCGATCGCGAGCGCACGGGCGATCGCGACGCGCTGGCGCTGACCGCCCGACAGCTCGCTCGGTCGGCGCTGCGCGAGATCCTGCGGCAGCGACACCCGATCGAGCAGGGCGAGGGCTCGCTCCCGCCGCTCGACACTGCTGCCCACGCGGAAGCTCTGCAGCGGCTCGGCGACGATGTCGACCACCCGCTGCCGCGGATCGAGCGAGGCGAACGGGTTCTGATAGACGAGCTGGATGCGCCGGCGCAGCGCCCGCAGGCGCTCCCGTGATGCATCGGTCACATCCGCACCGTCGACCTCGATCGTGCCGGCGTCCGGTTGCAGGAACCGCGTGACCAGACGCGCGGTCGTGGTCTTGCCCGAGCCGGACTCCCCCACCAGCGCGTGCGTGGTGCCCTTGCGCACCCGGAAGGACACGTCGTCGACCGCGCAGAAGCGCTCGCGCCCCGCCACCCGGAACTCCTTGACCAGGTTCGACGCGACGATCGCATACGGCTTCTCGGCCGCGACCGCCGCCGCATCGCGCAGGAACGGCGGCGCCTCGGGGCGCCGGAAGCCCGTCGTGAACGCGGGGGCGTCGGCGAGGAGCTTGCGGGTGTAGGCATCCGTCGGCGCCTCCAGCACCCGTCCGCTCTCGCCTTGCTCGACGATGCGGCCGTCCTTGAGTACGACGATCCGCTGCGCGCGATCGGCCGCGACACCCAGGTCGTGGGTGACGAGCAGGATGCTGGTGCCCTCCTCCTCGCGCAGTTCGTCGAGCAGGTCGAGCACGCGGCGCTGCACCGTGGCGTCCAGCGCACTCGTCGGCTCATCGGCGATCAGCAGCCGGGGGCGCAGGGCGATCGCCGTCGCGATCAGCACGCGCTGGCGCATGCCGCCGGAGAGCTCGTGCGGGTACTGCTGGGCGCGCAGCGCCGGATCGTCGATGCCGACCCGGTCGAGCAGTTCGATCACCCGCGCGCGGCGGGCCCGGCGATCCCGGTGACCGTGCAGCCGCAGGATCTCCTCGACCTGCGCCCCGATCGGACGCACCGGATCGAGCGAGGTCACCGGATCCTGCGGCACGAGGCCGATCTCCGGACCGCGGAAGCCGCGCAGGGCTCGATCGCTCCAGCCGGCGATCTCGAGTTCGCCGAGGCGCACGTCGCCGCTGTCGACCCGTCCCCCGGCGGGGAGCAGGCCCAGGATCGCGTGCGCGGTCGTCGACTTGCCCGATCCGGACTCACCGACGAGAGCGAGGGTCTCGCCCTCGACGATCTCGAACGAGACGCCGTGGACGACCTCGCGGGCGCCGTAGGAGACCTTCAGATCCTGCACGCTCAACACGCTCATCGGACGTTCCTTCCCAGACGGTGGCTGATCCTGTTGGCGCTGAGCACGACGGCAACGACCACGAGGCCGGGCAGCGCGGTGAGCCACCAGGCGGTCGCGACGTAGTTTCGGCCCTCGGCGATCAGCAGACCCCACTCGGGGGTGGGCGGCGGGGCGCCGTAGCCGAGGAAGCCGAGGGTGGAGATCGCGAGGATCGCGGTGCCGAACTGCAACGCGGCGAGCGCGGCGATCGGGGTGAGCGAGTTGGGCAGCACGTGCCGCCGCAGCACGGTGACGAACGTGCCGCCGCTGCCGTAGGCGGCCTCGACGTACTCGGTGCGCCGCACCCGAGCGACCTCGGCGCGCATGAGCCGCGCGAACGCGGCGACGCTGCCGAGACCCACGGCGATCGCCGCGTTCACGGTGCCGAACCCGAGCAGGATGATCACCGACAGCGAGAGCAGCAGGCCCGGGATCGCGAGGAGCACGTCGACGACCCGCATGAGGATGTCGTCGATCACCCCGCCCAGCGCCCCCGCGACGGCACCGATGAGGGTGCCGAGGGCGAGGCCGACGGTCACCGCGATCAGGGCGCCGGAGAGCGAGTGGACGGCGCCGTGCACGACGCGGCCGAAGAGGTCGCGTCCGAGGGTGTCTGTGCCGAACCAGTGCGCTGCGCTCGGCGGCAGCAGCTTATCGGCGGGCACCGCATCGATCGGGCTGCCCGGCGCGAAGACCCCGGGCACCACGGCCCACAGCACGGCGAGCGCGACGACGAGGAAGGAGAGATACAGCCCCCACGGACGCGCGCGCGGCGACCACCGTCGGCGTCGCCGCGAGGACTCGTCGGCCGCGGCATCCGTCTTCTCGGCTACCTGCCCGATGACGGCGTTCTCTGTGACGGCGCTCTCTGTGCCGATTTTCTCTGTATCGGCGGGCGAGACGGAGACGGTCATGCGGGGACCTCCTGGGTGGTCGGGGAAGGCGCGGCGGGTGCCCGTCGCGCGCGGCCACGGCCCGTGCGTCGCTGCCGCGGATCGATGAGCGGCGTGACGAGGTCGACGGCGAAGCTGATGATGACGAACCCGAGCGCCGACAGCAGCACGACGCCCTGCAGCACCGGGATGTCCTGGTTGGCGACGGCCTGCTCGGTGAGCCGGCCGATGCCCGAGCGGCCGAACACCGTCTCGGTCACGACCGCTCCGCCGACCAGCTCGCCGAACAGCACGCCGGCGATCGTGAGCACCGGCAGAGCGGCGTTGCGGGCCACGGAGCGCGTGAGCACCCACACCGGCGGCGCCCCCTTGGCGCGCACCACCGTGATGAAGGGTTGCGCCTGCACCTGGTCGATCGCGCGCACGAGTACCTGCGCCAGCGGAGCCGAGATCGGCACCGCGAGCGTGAGCACGGGAAGGATCAGGCCGCTCACCGGATCCGCGCCCACGACCGGCACCCAGCCGAGCCCGAACGAGAAGACCTGGATGAGCAGGATGCCGAGCCAGAACACCGGCACCGCGACGAACAGCCCGGGCACCTGCCGCAGACCGTCGCGCAGCCACCCGAACGGTGACAGTGACGACAGTCCCGCGACGAGCACCGCGATCAGCAGCGCGACAACGAGGCCCAGCGAGGCGAGCAGCAGCGTCTGCGGCAGCGCCTCGGCGAGCATCGTCAGCACCGGGGTGCCGAACTGGGTCGAATAGCCGAAGTCCCCCGCGAGGAACCCGAGTCCCGCATGCAGGTACTGCTCCCACCAGGGCAGGTCCGCCCCGTAGGTGGCGCGGATGCTGTCGAGCTGTTCGGGAGAGAGCCCGAGGCTCGGGTCCGAGAACTTGATCAGGATCGCGTCACCCGGCAGCAGTTGCAGCAGGAAGAAGGTGGCCGTGAAGGCCGCGATCAGAACGATCGCGGCCTGCCCGGCTCGTCGGAGGACGAAGGTCATCAGTGCTCCTGCAGCCAGACGCCCGAGAACGTCGGACGTGCGACGGACTCGAAGTCCACGCCCTGCACGTAGGTGGCGGCGCCGTACACCTGCGGCTCCTCGAACAGCGGGATCACGTACGCCTGCTCGGCGATGTAGTCCTGCGCGGCCTCGGTGGCGGCGACGCGCTCGTCGGCGTCGGGCTCGGAGGCGATCGCGAGCAGCAGCGCGTCGAGCTCGGCGTCCTGCGAGATCAGCACGTCGCGGTTCTTCGTGAAGTACTGGCTCTTGATCACGTCGAGATCGGCCCGGCCGACCATCGAGTGGTAGAAGCCGGTCTTGAGCGGGTCGCGCGTGTCTTCGGCGTAGGTGCCGGCGTCGCCGGGCTTGACGGTCAGTTCGACGCCGATCTTCGCGAGCTGCTGGCCGACCAGTTCGAGCGACTGCTTCGACAGCGGCTGCGGCTTGGCTTCGTAGACGGTGATCGACAGGCGCTCGCCGTCCTTCTCGCGGATGCCGTCGGCTCCGGGCTCCCACCCGGCCTCGTCGAGCAGCTCCTCGGCCTTCTCGGGGTCGTACGCGTAGTGCTCCGACTCGTCCTTGTAGCCCAGTGCCTGCGACGAGAGCACCGACGTCGCCACCGGGTAGTTCTCGGTGAAGAGCGTGTCGACGACCTCCTGCGCGTCGACGCCGGCGATGATCGCCTGCCGCACGCGGATGTCTGCGAGCAGCGGATTCTCGGGGCGCAGCGCGATCGAGTTGTTCACGCCGCGGGTCTGCGGGGCGTAGAGCGTGAAACCCGCGGCCTCGACGCGGTCCTCGTCGAACGCCTGCACGTAGCGCACGTAGTCGGCCTGACCCGAGAGCAGCGAGCCGATGCGCACCGAGTCCTCGGGGGTGATGAGCACGTGCACCGCGTCGAGGTAGGGGCGGCCCTGGTTCTCGGCGCTCTCCGGCGCCCACGCGTAGTCCTCGCGCGCGGCGAGCGTGTACTCGGTGCCGAGCTTCTCGTCCGAGACGGTGAAGGGGCCGGCGCCGACGATGTCGGCGGCGTTGCCCGCCCCGAAGTCCTCGATCGTGCCGTCGAGCGTGTCGGACGACAGCAGCCCGGAGTTGATCGTCGAGGTCGCCTGCAGGAATCCGGGCGACGGCGCCGTGAAGCGGAACGTCACGGTGTCGTCGTCGACGACCTCGCTGCTGGCGTAGTTGTTGATCGCCTCGGAGATCGTGAGTCCGCGATCGGCATCGCCGAGGCCGTAGGTGTCGAAGTTCTTCGCCACGACCGCGGCGTCGACCGGGGTGCCGTCCGAGAACGTCACATCGGGCTTGAGGTCGAACGTGTACTCGGTCGCGTCGTCGTTCACGGTCCAGTCGGCCGCGATCCACGGCTCGATCTCGAGCGTTTCCGGGTTCTGCCACGTGAGCCGGGCGGCGATGTTGTTGACGATGCCGCCGTTGGGGTAGAAGCCGGCCTGCGGCGGGTAGAGGTTCGTGTAGGCCTGGTGCTCGAGGTAGGTGAGAGTGCCGCCCTCGACGGGGTCGCCCGCCTCGGTCGGCACGTCGGACGGAGCCTGCGACGAGGAGCAGGCGACGAGGCTCGCCGCGAGGGCGAACGGGAGTGCGAGGGCGGCGACGCGGGTGATGCGACGTGTCATGCGAGGGTCCTCCGGAGGGGTGTGCGGTGCGGGATGGGGTTCACGTTAGGCAGAGCGATCGGTGCCGTGCGGCCGTGCGGTCACGCGTCGACACCGCTCGACACGAGCCGACTCGACCCGACTCGCGGGGTAACACTCAGGCGCTCCCGGAGGGTCGATCCCTCGCGTCCGAGCAGACCGCGGCGGCGCAGTTCGGGGGCCGCGAGACGCGTGAACGCCTCGAACTGCGCCGGCTGGAAGGCCGAGAGCACGTTGAAGCCGTCGGCGGCGCCGGCATCGCGCCACGTCTCGAAGTGGTCGGCGACGGATGCCGCGCTCCCCACCACGAACGCACCGGGAACGGCGTGTGCGGCGACCAGGTGCCGCCAGGTGAGCGAGGTGCCGCGAGCGGACCCGGAGATCTCGAGTCCGGCGATGCGGGCGAGGCGCTCGATCAGCGCCGCTCCCTCCTCGCCCAGTCGCTCGGCCTCGGCGGCGGTCACCGGGGCGTCGAAGGCCGCGGAGCGGAGCGGGTCGTCGGCCGCGACGCCGAGCGCATCCGCGAGGGCGGTGACCGAGCGGTTCACGGGGAAAGCCGGACGAGATCGCTGATGCTCCTCGGCCAGCGGGACGAGCGAGAGCAGCCGCGCCACGATGGCCTGGGCCTCGGCATCCGTCTCCCCGACCACGGGCAGCACCGGGGCGATGACCCGCACGGCCTCCGGCGAACGCCCGGCCTCGGCCGCGAGCAGACGCAGGCCCGTGCGCGTCGCCACCGCATCGGCCAGTGAGGGCGCGGCGATGAGGGCGAGGTCGGCCTCGGTCGCGGCGAGCGCGCGCGAACGCGGCGAGGTGCCCGCGTGCACGATCGGCAGGCGTCCCTGCGGGGGCCGCGCGACATTCAGCGGGCCGGTCACGCGCACGTGCGCCCCCTCGACCCCGGCCTCGCGGAGCCCGTCGGGGTCGATGAGCACACCGCGATCGGCATCCGCGATCCAGGCGTCGGCGCTCCACGAGTCCCACAGCCGGTCGAGCGCCGTGACGAACTCCTCGGCGCGGTCGTAGCGGTTCTCGTTGTCGGCGTGCGCGTCGCGGCCGTGGTTGCCGGCCGCCCGCGGCTCGACGCCGGTGACGAGGTTCACCCCGGCGCGACCGCCGGTGAGCACGTCGAGCGAGGCGAGCGCCCTGGCCGTCGCGTAGGGGTCGGCGTAGGTCGTGTTGACCGTGGCGATCAGCCCGATCCGGGAGGTGACCCCGGCGAGGAAGAGCACCGCGCTCAGCGGGTCGATGCGCGCCAGCAGGTAGGGGTCGCGGAACTCCAGATCCGGACCGGTCGCGAGCCAGTCTCCGAAGAAGAGGTAGTCGAGACCCGCCTCCTCGCCCAGCTCGGCGATGCGTCGGAGCACCGCGGCGTCTCCGGCGGGATCGCGATGGGCGCCGGGGTGGCGCCAGCCGGAGGGATAGGCGCCGAGGGTGCGCACCATGGCGCCGATGATGAGTGGTTCGGTCATGCCCGCCACGGTAGGAGCGCGGATCGCCCCGTGCTCGGTCGGCGAAGCCGCGGGTCACGCGGCGCAACAGACCGACATACGCCCCGCACGTCCGCGGTGTCGCAGGCACCCTCTACGCTGGGGACATGACTGGTCTTCGATGGGGAATCCTCGCGACGGGCGGCATCGCCGGCTCGTTCGCTTCCGACCTGCGCGCCGCTGGTCTCGACCTGGTGGCCGTGGGGTCGCGTTCGCAGGAATCGGCGGATGCCTTCGCCGCCCGCTTCGACATCCCGCACGCCCACCCGTCCTACGAGGCTCTCGTCGCCGATCCCGACGTCGACATCATCTACGTCTCCACCCCGCACCCGATGCACCACGCCAACGCGCGCCTGGCGCTCGAGGCCGGCAAGCACGTGCTCGTCGAGAAGGCCTTCACGCTGAACCAGGCCGAGGCCGCCGACCTGCAGGCCCTCGCCACCGAGCGCGGTCTGCTCGCGACCGAGGCGATGTGGACCCGCTATCTGCCGCACATGATCCGCGCGCGTGAGATCGTCGCCTCCGGCATCCTCGGCGAGGTGCGCTCGGTGAGCGCCGACCACACGCAGCTGCTGCCCTCCGACCCCGAGCACCGTTTGAACGCGCTCGAGCTCGGCGGGGGCGCGCTCCTCGACCTGGCGATCTACCCGATCTCGTTCGTCTGGGACATCCTCGGTGCGCCCACCAGCATCCACAGCGTCGCGCGTCTGATCGAGACCGGTGCCGACGCCGAGGTCGCGACCGTCATGACCCACGAGGGCGGCGCCGTCTCGACCACGCTCTCCTCGTCGCGCACGGCCGGCCCGAACCGCGCGACGATCCTCGGCACGAAGGCCCGCATCGAGATCGATCGCTTCTTCTGGTCGCCGTCGGTGCTGCGCGTCATCGACCCCGAGGGCACGGTGCTCGAGGAGTTCGACGGGCGTCTCGACCCCGAGGCCGGCGGCCGCGGCATGCAGTTCGAGGCTCTCGCCGCCGAACGCCTCGTGCGCGAGGGGAACCTCGCCGGCGACATCCTGCCGCTCGCCGAGTCCGTCGCGATCATGGGCACGCTCGACGAGATCCGCCGTCAGATCGGCGTCCGCTATCCCGGCGAGTCGACCGGCGAGCAGGCCTGAGCATGGCCGAGCCCACCGACGTCCGCGTCGCGGTCTACCTCGACTTCGACAACATCGTCATCTCCTGGTACGACCGGGTGCACGGTCGCAACGCCTACGGCAAGGACCGTCAGCGCATCAGCGAGAACCCGAACGATCCCGAGGTCGCCGAGCGCCTGAGCCTCGCGATGATCGAGGTCGGCGCGATCATCGACTACGCCGCCTCCTTCGGCACGCTCGTGCTCACCCGCGCCTACGCGGACTGGTCCTCGCCCGTGAACGCGGTCTACCGCTCGCAGCTCGTCGCCCGCGCGGTCGACCTGGTGCAGCTGTTCCCGGCCGCCGCATACGCGAAGAACGGGGCAGACATCCGTCTCGCGGTGGATGCGGTCGAAGACATGTTCCGCCTGCCCGACCTCACTCACGTGGTGATCGTCGCTGGCGACAGCGACTACGTGCCGCTCGCCCAGCGCTGCAAGCGTCTCGGCCGGTACGTGATCGGCGTCGGCGTCGCCGGGTCCACGGCGAAGTCGCTGGCCGCGGCCTGCGACGAGTTCGAGGCCTACGACTCGCTCCCCGGCGTGCACCGTCCCGTCAAGGCCGCCCCGGTGGCCGAGGTCGCCGCCGCGCCCGCCGAGGCGGCCGAAGCGGAGGCCGAGCCGGCGGCTGAGGCTCCGACCGACACGGTCAAGAAGAGCACCCGCTCGCGTCGCGCCAAGTCGGCACCGGCCGCGCCGCCGCCCGAGCCCGTGATCGACCCGCAGAACGAGGCGACGCAGTTGCTCGAGCGCGCGCTGCGCTTGGGGCACGACAAGGCGGATGCCGACGAGTGGCTGCACAGCTCGGCGGTCAAGACGCACATGCGCCGCATGGATCCGTCGTTCAGCGAGAAGGGACTCGGCTACCGGTCGTTCTCGGACTTCCTGAAGTCCCGCGACGACATCGCCGAGCTCGAAGAGACCGGGCACGAGCGCTTGGTCAGGCTGCGCGACCGCTGACCTCGTCGCCGCCCGTGTCGTGACGCCCGAGGGCACGCCACGAGAGGGCGGCCACGACGACCGTGACCGCCCCGACGACGGCGTAGGCGAGGCGCGGGTCGGTGAGCTGCGCGAGCGCCCCCACGAGCACGCCGGTCACGACGGTCGATCCCGGCAGTGCCATGGCCCAGATGCCCATGACGCGGCCGCGGATCGGCGTCGGGGTCGAGAGCATGACGAGCGCGTTGGCGCGCGCGATGAACCACATCACGATCGCCCCGACCACCGCGAGGCCGAGGAACAGCAGCGGCAGCGTGGGTGCCGCCGCCGAGAGCAGCACCGCCAGGCCCATCAGCGCCGCCAGCATCCGCACCTCGCCGCCGCGCGGCGTCGTCGGCCCGGTGGCCGAGAAGAATGCGCCGGGCAGCGCGCCCAGACCGAAGGCGACGGCCAGCAGCCCGTAGGTTCCGCCGTCGGCGCGGAAGACGTTCGCGACGATCAAGGGGATCACGACCGCGATGTTGTACCCGGCCGCCGCGCACACGGCGAGCAGGAGCGTCTGCCGCACCGCAGGCGTGCGGGCCACGAACCGCCAGGCGCCCGTCGTCGGCGGGTCGGGCGCGGCCGATTCCTCGACCACCGGATCCGACGTCGGCCGCGACCGCGGCCGCAGCGTCAGCAGCACGATGATCGACGGCACGAACACCAGGGCGTTCACGACGAAGCACCACGCGGCATCCGCGAAGACGAGCAGCACTCCCGCCACCGCGGGGCCCAGCACCCGCGCGCCGTTGATGATGACCTCGTTCATGCTCACCGCGCTCGTCACGCGCTCGCGCCCGACGAGGTCGAGCACCAGCAGCTGCCGCGCCGGGTTGTCGGCGGCGAACGCGAGGCCGTGCGCGAGCGAGAGCGCCATCAGCATCCAGATCTCGAGCGCACCGCCGAAGGCGAGCGCGGCCAGCACGGCGGCCACCGCCATCTGTGCGACGGCCGTCACCAGCAGCACCGAGAGCCGCGAGTAGCGATCCACGAGCACGCCGATGAACGGGCCGAGGGCGAGCGTCGGCACCATCATGCAGGCCGTCACGGCACCGAGCGCGAGCCCATCGCCCCCGAGTTCGACCACGAGCCACGCGATCGCGATCTGCGAGGCGGCCCCGCCCGCCGCCGACAGCAGCTGCGTGATGCTCCACCGGCGGTAGTCGCGGATGCGGAGCGCGGCGAACGAGCGGGTCAGGGATTCGCGCGTGAAGCGATCGCGCCAGAAGCTCACTGGTTGCTGAATGCGGCGTCGAACGGGGCCGTCGGCTTCGGCCACAGCAGCGACCGCACGTACTCGACGGCCTGTGCTGCGCCGTGCAGGCGATCCATGCCGGCGTCCTCCCACTCGATCGAGATGGGGCCCGCGTATCCGATGGCGTCGAGCGCGCGGAACGAATCCTCCCAGGGCACGTCACCGTGCCCGGTCGAGACGAAGTCCCAGCCACGGCGCGGGTCGCCCCAGGGCAGGTGCGAACCGAGCACGCCCGCGCGTCCGTTGTGCGGGCGCAGCCGGGTGTCCTTGCAGTCGACGTGGTAGATGCGGTCGGCGAAGTCGACGATGAAACCCACCGGATCGATGTTCTGCCACATCATGTGCGAGGGGTCCCAGTTGAAGCCGAAGGCCTCCCGGTGGTCGATCGCTTCGAGGGCCCGCACCGACGACCAGTAGTCGTAGGCGATCTCGCTCGGGTGCACCTCGTGCGCGAACCGTACCCCCTCGGCGTCGAAGACATCGAGGATCGGGTTCCAGCGTGCCGCGAAGTCGTCGAATCCTCCGTCGATCACCGACTCGGGCACCGGCGGGAACATCGCCACGTAGGGCCAGATCGACGACCCGGTGAACCCGACCACGGTGTCGACGCCGAGCTTGCGGGCCACGCGCGCGGCGCGCTTCATGTCGTCGGCGGCACGCTGACGCACGCCTTCGGCCTCGCCGTCGCCCCACACGTAGTCGCGGAGGATCGCCTGGTGGCGGAAGTCGATCGGCGCATCGCACACCGCTTGACCGGCGAGGTGGTTCGAGATCGCGAAGACCTGCAGGCCGTGGCGGTCGAGGATCTCGAGGCGGGAGGCCGCGTAGGCGTCGTCCTCGTCCGCGCGCTGCAGGTCGAGGTGGTCTCCGGATGCCGCGATCTCCAACCCGTCGTAGCCCCACGAGGCGGCGAGCCGGGCCACCTCCTCGAACGGCAGATCGGCCCACTGGCCGGTGAACAGGGTGACGGGATGCGTGCTCATCGATGTGCCTCCGTTGGCGCTGCGGGGTAGTTCTCGGCGATCCACGCCCAGCTCGTCTTCGCGCTCTCGAACGGCTCCATGCTGGGCTTGTCGACCTCGATCAGAACCGTACCGCCGAAATCGTCCGGCAGCTCGGCGAGCGCCTCGCGGATCGGCACGTCGCCGAGCCCGGGCTCGAGGAAGAAGCGCTCGGCCATGACGTCGAAGTAGGGCGTCTTCTTCTCGCGCGCGGTCTTCGCGAGCGCGAGGTCCATGTCCTTCACGTGCAGGTCCGAGATGCGGTCGGCGTGCGCGGCGACCCAGGCCACGACATCCGTGCCCGTCCACGCCAGGTGACCGATGTCGGGCCCGGCGGCGAGCAGCGACGGCGAGATCGCGTCGAGCACGTGGTCGTACTCGGCCTCGGTCTCGATCCACGTGCCGACGTGGTTGTGCAGCGCGGGCGTCACGCCCTCGGCCGTCAGCACCTCTGCCGCCTCGCCGATGACGTTCACGACCCGATCGAGCCGCGCGGCGTCGAAGGCGTGGCCGGAGGCCGCCGCCTCGTCGATGCGCGGCCGCCCGGGGGCCATGTCGGCCGCGAGGAACACGCGGTCGAGACCGAGGTACAGCGACTCCTCGGCACGCCGACGGATGCCGTCGAACCAGCGGAAGTGCGCCTCGTCGTCACCCGTGTGATCGCGACCGAACTCCTCGGGGAGGCCGATGTGCACGTAGCCCGGTGTGACCGTCAGCCCCGAATCCGCGACGACGCGGGCGTACGCCTGCAGGGTCTGGGTCGGGAGCACCTCGAGCATGACCGACGAGAACCCGGCGTCGCGCACCTGACCGAGCACGATCGGCTGGCGGGCGAGGAAGCTCGGGCGGTCGAACTCCCATCCGACGCTGCCCGGGTCGCCCGTCGAGTCGCCGAGCGAGACGGTGATCCACTGGAGCGTGTTGAGCGAGAAGTGGTCCCTGGTGAGTGTCATCGTCGTTCCCTTCCTCGACCGTCAGGCCGTGATCTCTGCGACCCAGCGGGCCGTGTGGTGGGCACTGGCGACCGGGTCCATGCTGGCGCGATCGACCTCGATGATCACCCAGCCGTCCCAGCCCTCGGGCAGCTGCTCGAGCGTGCCCCGCAGGTCGACCTGACCGAGCCCGGGCTCGAGGTAGAGTCCGAGGTCGGTCGCCCGCTCGTAGCTCAGTCCCTCTTCGCGGCTGCGCCGCGCGAGCTCGAGATCGAGGTCCTTCAGGTGCAGATCCTGCACGCGGTCCGCCCAGCGCGCGATGGTGTCCTTGGCGCTGATGCCCGCCCACTCCAGGTGACCGATGTCGAAGGCCGCGCCGAGGCGCTGCGCGTCGATCGCGTTCAGCACGTGCTCGTACTCGTGCTGCGTCTCGATCCAGGTGCCGACGTGGTTGTGCAGCCCGGGCTTCACGCCCTCGGCGTTCAGCACGTCGACGGCCTCGTCGATCAGGTCGGTGAGCTCGTCGAGGCGATCCTGCGAGAAGTCCGCGCCGATGGCCGGCTTCTGCCAGCGGATCGCCGTCTGGTCGACCTCGGCGGCGAGGAAGATCGTGCCGATCCCGAAGTAGTTCGATTCCTCGGCCTTGCGACGCACCGCATCGAACCAGTGGATGCGCTCGAAGGTGCCGCGCTCGAGCCGTCCGCCGTGATCGCTCGCCAGCGGAACCTGCACGTACCCCGGGGCGAGGGCCAGACCCGACTCCCGCACCATCGCCGCGTAGTTCTTCAGGGTCTGCGTGTCGAGCACCTCCATCATCGTGGCCCCGAACCCGGCCTGTCGGATCTCGCGGAGCACATCGGGGTACTCGGCGACGAACGCGGGGTCGGCGAAGCGCCACAGACTCGCGCTCTCGAGGTCTTCCGGGTCCTCCTTCACGTTGATCCACTGGATCGCGTTGAGGGCGAACTTCAGGTCCTTCACGGCCATGGGAGGGGTCCTTTCGAGGGGGTCGCTGCAGGGGTCACGACGCGGCGGTCACTTCAGACCGGTGGCGGCGACGCCCTGGATGAAGTACTTCTGCAGGAAGAGGAACAGGATGAGGATCGGCAGCAGCACGACCATCGCACCGGCCAGCAGCAGACCGAAGGAGATGGTGTTGGATGCCTGCGACGCGACCGAGAGTCCGACCGGCGCGGTGTAGGTGTCCTGCGACTGGGCGACGACGAGCGGCCAGAGGAAGTTGTTCCACGAGGTGAGGAACGACAGGATCGCGACGGTCGCGAGGCCGGGACCGGTGAGCGGCAGGAAGACCCGGAAGAAGATCCGGCCCTCCCCCGCGCCGTCCAGACGCGCGGCCTCCATGAGCTCGAACGGCACGCCGTGCGCGAACTGGCGCATGATGAACACGCACAGCGGCAGCACGAGCACGGGCAGGATGATCGCGATGAGCGAGTTCACCAGGCCCATCTGCACGACGATCACGAACTGCGGCACGAAGAGCGCCACGTACGGCACGATCATCGATGCGATCACGAGCGGGAACACGAGGCCGCGTCCGCGGAAGCGCAGCTTCGCGAGCGCATACCCGGCCATCGCGCTGAAGAGCACGTTGCCCACGATCGCGACGCTCGAGACCACGATGCTGTTGAGCATGTAGGTGCCGAAGCCGCGGTCGGCGAACAGCTGGATGTAGTTCTGGATCTGGAACGACTCCGGGAACCACGCCCCCGGGTTGCCGAGGAACTCGGCCTGCGTCTTGAACGATCCGAAGAACACCCAGACGAAGGGCAGGAGCATGAAGACGGTGATGACGGTGAGCGCCGTGTAGTTCAGCGCTTGACGCGTCGGAGACAGAGTTTTCAATGTTTCGGCCTCAGGATTCTGAACTGGACGATCGCGACGATTCCGACGAGCACGAGCAGCAGCACCGATCCCGCCATCGAGGCGGAGACGTTGCCGAACCCGAACTGCTCGTACACCCAGACGGCGATCGACTTGGTGGATCCGAGCGGGCCGCCCTTGGTGAGCAGGTACGGCTCTTCGAAGATGTTGAGGAACGAGACCGTCTGCAGCACCGTGACGAGCAGGGTCGTCGGGCGCAGCAGCGGCAGCGTGATCGACCAGAGCCGGCGCCAGGCACCCGCCCCGTCGGTGGCCGCGGCCTCGTAGATCTCCTCCGGCACGGCCTGGAGGCCGGCGAGGAAGAGGATCATGCAGGTTCCGGTCGTGCGCCACACGCCCATCATCACGACGGTGGTGATGGCCCAGCCCGGCTCGCCGAGCCAGTTCGGCGCTCCGAGTCCCAGATCCGCGAGGGTCGTGTTCACCGGCCCGGTGATCGAGAACGCGTACTGCCAGATCACGGCGGCGGCGACGATGTTGGTGATCACCGGCACGTAGGCCGCGGCCCGGAAGAAGTTGCGCAGGCGACGGATGCCGTTGTTGAGCATGAGCGCCAGGGCGAGGCCCAGGGCCATGCTGATCGGCACGCAGATCACCACGAACATCACGGTGTTCAGGAACGCGCTCTGGAATCCGGGGTTGTTGATGATGTCGATGAAGCCCTGGAAGCCCGTGAAGTTCACGTTGAACGGATCGCGGATGTCGCGGGCGCTGATGTCGGTCAGGCTCGCCCCGATCGCGAGCACGGCGGGGATGCCGGTGAAGAGCAGGAAGATCGCGAGGAACGGGGCGAGGAACAGCCACGCGGTGGTGGCTTCGGCCCGCGATCCCTCGTGCACCTTCCTGATCCGTCGAGGACCGGTGCCCCGGGGGCGTCGCGAGGACGCCCCCGAGGTGACCATGGTGCGGGTCGCAGTGGTGGACATGATCGGGGTCAGTTACCCGTCCCGATGGACTCGGCCTGCGCCTGAGCCTCGTCGAGAGCGTCCTGCGCCGACACTCCGCCGCGGACGACCTTCTCCATCTGCTCACCGATCACGGTGCCGACCTGGCTCCAGGTCGAGACCTTCGGCAGGGTGACGCCGGTCTCGAGACCGGCCTCGACCGTCTGCAGCAGACGGTCCCCGGCGAGCGCCGGGTCCTCCCACGCCGACTTCACGGCCGGCATGTTCTTGAAGATCTCGAACCACTTGACCTGGCTCTCGGGCTCCGACATGAAGCGGGCGAACTTCCACGCCGCGTCCTTGTTCTCGGAGTCGGAGGGCACGAACCAGCTGCCGCCGCCGACCGTGGTCGCGGCGTCGCCGTCGGGGCCGACGGGCATCGTGGCGAGCGAGAGGTGCTCGTCCGCCCAGCCCTCGCCGTTGGCATCGTCGAACCAGCCGACGAACCAGGGGCCGCCGTCGATGATCGCGGCGTTCTTACCGGTGGTCGACCACGAGACCGTGTCGAGGAAGGCGGGGCCGTCGGGCGAGGCCAGGCCGTCGGCCATCAGGCCCGCCCAGTACTCGAGCGCCTCGACGTTCTCGGGCGAGTTGATCGTCCACGTCGAGAGGTCGTCGGAGATGAACCCGCCGCCGTTCTGCTTCGCGAAGGTCAGCAGCTGACGGGCGGTGTACGAGTCGTAGGCCGCGTAGAGCGCGAGCGGCCACTCGACACCGGAGGCCTTGAGGTCCTCACCGAAGGTGCGCAGACTGTCCCAGTCGGTGGGGGCCTCGGCACCCGCGGCCTCGGCCAGGTCGGTGCGGTAGATGACCATGTCGGCGTAGGCGTACCACGGCACGCCGTAGGCCACGTCGTCGTAGACCGAGTTGTCCCAGATGACCTCGAAGAAGTCGTCCGGGTCGACGAGGCCGTCGGGCACGGCGTCGAATCCTCCGGTCGAGATCAGCGACGACTGCGTCTCGGTGAACGCGTAGATCAGGTCGGGCACGGTGCCCGCGGTGATCGCCGCGGTCATCTTCGACGCGAACTCCGCTTCCGGGATCTGCGTCATGTTGATCTCGACGTCGGGGTTGTCCTTCGTGAACTCCTCGAACATCTGGGGCAGTTCGGCGCCGTCGGCGCCCTGCGTCCAGATCTCGAGGGTGCCGGTGGCCGGCTCGTCGTCGACCTTCGTGGAAGCGCCGGCGTCGCCGCCGCCGCTGTCGCCGCTGCGGCCGCAGCCGGTGAGCAGCAGGGCGCCGGACGTGACCAGCGCGATTCCGAGCATCGTCGCCCGGCGTCGCGAAGTGGTGTGGAAGTGCATCGCGATCATCTCCTTGGTGGGTAGGGGTACTGCAGGGTCAGAGGGAAGCGGCGACCGCGCGGGCGATGCGCACCGAGAGCGTGGCTCCGGTGAGCGTCGAGTTGCACGTCAGCGCGGTCGGGATCACGCCGTTGCCGGCGAGATACAGGTTGTCGAAGCCCCAGACACGACCATCCGTGTCCACGACGCTCGTGCCGTCGTCATCGGGGCCCATCCGGACGGTGCCGGTGTAGTGCAGGGATGCCCCGGGGGGCTGCACCTCGCGGTCCTCGGTCGGGAAGTCCCCGATCACGGCCGCTGCCGTCCGCTGCACCTCCTGGGTGCGGCGGATCTCCTCGAGGTCGGCGTCGGAGTACGAGAAGTGCACGGTCATGTGCGGCATGCCGAGGGCATCCGTCAGCTCGTCGGAGAACTCGATGCGGTTCTCGGCGCGGATCTCGGTGGCGCAGTACCATCCGACGCTGAGCTTGTGGCGTCCCTCGAACTCGCGCTCCATGAGCTGGCCGTGCGCGGGGCGGGCGGCGCCGATCGACGGGCTCCAGAACGAGCCGATGAACGGCTCCCCCGCGGGCGGCTGGATGATGTCGGCATCCGTCAGGCCGAAGCGGGAGGCGTCGATGTCGACCTCGCCGTCGATCGTCGCGTGCTCGTTGAGGTAGGCGCCGAGGGCGGTGGGGCGGATGCCGGAGGCCCAGAGCAGCTGCGGGGTGCGCAACGCGTCGCCCGCGATCAGCACCTGCGCGCCGTGGGCGGTCGCTTCCTCGCCGGTGACGAGGTCGCGGTAGGAGAGTCCGGTGACGCGCGTTCCGTCGTGCTCGATGCGGTGCACCAGCACGCCGCTGCGGAGCGTGACGTTCGCCTCGCTTCCGTCGAAGACGAACGGCGCGATGTCCCGCGGGCCGGTGCGGGCGAAGGGCTCGCCGACGCGCGGCACGCCGCCCATCGGCATGTACCCGAACTCGCGGGCGGGATCGGGGCTCGGCACGGCCTCGCGGAGAGCGGCGAACAGCGGCTGCTCGAACGGGTTCGGCACGCCCGCGACGAGGGGCCCGACGTAGGTGCGCAGCAGACCGCGCGCCGTCTCGAGGTCGGCGTCCCATTCGGCGCGCGGCAGGAAGGCGGGGATCTCCTCGGCATAGGGCCAGGGGGTCGCGGCGGTCCAGTGCACGCCCATCCCGCCGATGTTCCAGGCGACGGACGCCCCCGGGAAGGCGGCGAAGTTGTGCCCGAAGAACGCCGCCGGGAACACGCCGGACGACTCGGGATCCCACCCGTCGCCCTCGATCGCGCTCATCGAGACCGCATCCTTGACGTACTCGATCTGGCGCGCGCGGCGCATGAGGTCGTCGTACGAGGCGTTCATCGCGCTCTCATCGGCCTCGACGAGGTGCTCGCCCGGCACCGAGGTGATCTCGCGACCGGCCTCGAGCACCAGGATCGTCGCCTCGGGCACCCGCTGGTGCACCTGCTGCGCGATGATCGCGCCGTTCGGACCGGTGCCGACGATCACGAGGTCGAAGTTGTCAGTCATCTGTGTTCCTTCTGTTCTGCGTTGAATCAGGAGAGGTGCGTGCACCGGGGTCAGAGTGCGGGGGTGTCGACCCAGCGCTGCTCGTCGGCGGCGATCAGCACGGCCTCGGTGAGTCGAGCGGCGCGCACCCCGTCGTCGAAGGTGGGCAGGCCGTCGGGTGACTCACCGCGGATCGCCGCGTAGGCGTCGGCGACGAAGCCGTTGAAGGCGTCCTGATAGCCCTGCGCGTGACCGGCGGGAACGGTCGAGAACCGGGCGACTCCGGGGTGAGCGGTCTGCGGGTCGCGGAAGAGGTGCCTGCTGCCCTCGCGCTCGCCGATCCACAGCTCCTCCGGGCGCTCCTGGTCGAAGCGGATGCTCGCCTGCGTACCGTGGAGTTCGAGGGTGAGGGAGTTCTTGCGGCCGGCGGCCATCTGCGAGATCAGCAGCGTGCCGATCGCGCCCGACTCCATCTCGACGAGGATCGACACGGCGTCCTCGTTGGTGACGGCGCGCCCGGCGCGCTCGGCGTAGACGCGGCGCGTGCGGGCGGTGAGGCGCACGATCCGCTCCCCCGCGACGAACTCGAGCAGGTCGCACAGGTGCGAGCCGATGTCGGCGAAGGCGCGGGAGGGTCCGCCGTCGGCGGAGGTGACGCGCCAGTCGTCGTCGCCGGGCAGGAGCATCCAGTCCTGCAGGTATCCGCAGTCCACCGTGAGGAGATCTCCGATCTCACCGGCGGCGACGCGGGCGCGGGCCTCGCGCACCATCGGGTGGTACCGGTAGACGAAGGGCACCGCGGCGACCACACCGCGCTCGGCGGCTGCGGCGGCGAGCGCGCGGGCGTCGTCGACGTGCGTGGCGAGCGGCTTCTCGCAGATCACGTGCACGCCGGCCTCGATCACCGCGAGGGCGAAGGCGGCGTGGGTGGCGTTGGGGGTGCACACGTGCACCACGTCCACGTCCTGGGTGAGCAGTTCGGCGAGATCCTCGGCGGCGCGTTCGATCCCGAGGTCCTGAGCGGCGGTGAGGGCCCGCTCCCGCGAGGAGCTCGCGAGCACTGCGGTGGTGGCACCGGCGGCGCGTGCTGCGCGGCTGTGCACCTGGGCCATGAATCCTCCGCCGAGGAATCCGGATCGGATCGTCCCGACGCCGGTAGCTGTGACGTCCGTTGTCATGCCGATGATTCTGACACGAGTCCTCCTACTTTTGCTAGATCTTCGTCAAAAGATTTTTCTCAATCGTCAGATCTCCTCCGCTGAGCAGTGGAAGTCCTGTGATTTACTGACCCCTATGAGTGATGCGGAACGCCACCTCTCGAGCGCCTCCACGGGCGCGGGCGACATCTTCCAGCTCCTGCTGGACGGTCAGGCGCGCACCAAGGCCGACCTCGTGCACCTCACCGGCCTCGCCCGTTCCACCGTGTCGGCGCGCGTCGATGCCCTCCTCTCCGCCGGACTGCTCGTCGCCGCGGGCGAGGCCGCGTCCACCGGCGGGCGACCCCCGTCGCGCGTCGCCTTCAACCCGCGCGCGGGCCTCGTGCTGGCCGTCGACCTCGGCGCCTCACACGCCACGATCGCCATCGCCGATCTCGGCGGCAGGATCCTCGGCTCCACCACGCATCCGCTCGACATCGCCGGCGGGCCCGAGCCGGTGCTGGATCGGATGCTCGTCGAGGCCGAGGCCCTTCTCTCCGACCTCGAGACGCCCACGAGCGCGCTCGTCGGCGTCGGGATCGGCGTGCCCGGCCCGGTCGAGCACTCGACCGGCCGCCCCTACAACCCGCCGATCATGCCGGGATGGGACCGCTTCGACATCCCCGGCTACGTGCAGCGCACGTTCGACGTGCCGGTGCTCGTCGACAACGACGTGAACGTGCTCGCCCTCGGCGAGCAGACCACCAGCTTCCCCGACACCACCGATCTCATCTTCGTCAAGGTCGCCACCGGCATCGGTGCCGGCATCATCGCGGGCGGCCAGCTGCAGCGCGGCGCGCAGGGCTCGGCCGGCGACATGGGGCACGTCCGCGTGCCGCACTCCGCCGAGTCCACGCACGCCGCCGATGAGGAGCGCGACCTCGAGGACCTCGCCAGCGGCAGCGCGATCGCCGCGTCACTGCGCGCGCAGGGGATCGACGCCGAGACCAGCCGAGACGTGACCGAACTGGTGCGGGCGGGGAACACCGCGGCGATCGAAGCGTTGCGCCAGGCCGGGCGCGACGTCGGCGAGGTGCTCGCCACGGTCGTGAACCTGCTCAACCCCTCGATCGTCGTGCTCGGCGGCAGCATCGCACGAGCGGGCGAGCACCTGCTGGCCGGTGTCCGCGAGGTCGTCTACCGCCGATCGATCCCCCTCGCCACGCAGCATCTCGCCATCGTGCAGTCCCCGACCGGGGAGCGCGCCGCGGTGCTGGGCGCGGCGATCATGGTCGCCCGCGAGGTGCTCTCCCCCGCCAACGTCGAACGATACGTGTCGGTGAGAACCCGATGATTTCGCCCTATGAGCGCGCGCTCGGAGATCGCATCTCCGAGCTCCACCCGAAGACCGCCTGGTACTTCCGCACGATCCCCGATGGTCAGGTCGGCATCGGTACCGGGGTCTTCACCCGAGCCGGGTCCCCGCATCGCTGGCTGTGGCCGGTCTTCCGCATCGCCGAGTCCCTGGGCGTCGCGTTCGCCGGGTGGGAGCGCGACGTGCCCTTCCGCATCGAGAACCGCACCGTCGGCGGCACGGCCGTCGCGGTGCGGTACTTCGACCTCCCCGGCCGCACCTGGGTCATGCCCGACACGGTCGCCCTCGGCGAGAATCGCATCCTCCGCAACGAGATCGGCCCTCACCGCACCGTCGTGACGACCTTCGACCTCGACGTGCAGGACGGCGCGGTCGTGCTCACCATCCGACGGGTCGGGATGCGGTTCGGGCGGGTGCGCATCGCCGCTCCGCGCTTTCTGCGCCCGCGCATCGGCCTCGTCGAGCGCTGGGACGACGGCCGGCAGCAGCACCACGTGAACATGACCATCGACGCGCCACTCCTCGGTCGCGTCTACGAGTACACGGGCTACTTCGACTACGTGATCGAGAGCGAGACCCCGTGACCGATGCCACGCCCCTCCCCGCGGGCCCCGTCGTCATCGGCGGCTCCTCGGGATTCATGGGCAGGCACCTCGTCCCGCGCCTGCGGTCCGCCGGACGCGAGGTCATCACGATCTCGCGATCCGGGGCCGACATCTCCTGGGGCGACCAGCGCGCGATCGATCGCGCCGTCGACGGCGCGTCGCTCGTGATCGGTTTGGCCGGCAAGAGCGTGAACTGCCGATACACCCCCGAGAACCGCGCCCAGATCTTCCGGTCGCGGCTCGACACCACCGCGTCGCTGAGCTCGGCCATCGCCGACGCGACGGACCCGCCACCCCTGTGGATCAACTCCTCGACGGCGACGATCTACCGCCATGCCGAGGATCGACCGATGACCGAGTCGTCCGGGGATCTCGGCGCCGGTTTCTCCGTGGACGTGGCGAAGGCCTGGGAGCGCGCTCTGTTCGCCGACGATCTGCCGCACACCCGACGGGTCGCACTGCGCAGCGCCATCGTGCTCGGTCACGGCGGTGTGCTCGGTCCGCTCGAACGCCTGGCGAGACTCGGGCTGGGCGGCGCACAGCACGACGGACGCTGGCCCGTCAGCCGGGCGCGCCGCACCGCCGGAACCGGGCACTTCCCGGGAGCACTCCACGGCACGCAGAGGTTCAGCTGGGTGCACGTCGACGACGTGGCCCGGATCATCGACTTCCTCGAGGTCACCCCCTCGATCGAGGGCCCGGTGAACGCGGCCTCCCCGAACCCCTCCGACAACGCCGGGTTCATGGCCACCGTGCGCCGAGTGCTCGGCGTCGGCTTCGGGCCCCCGCTCCCCCGATGGATGCTCGAACTCGGCGCCATCGGCATCCGCACCGAGACCGAACTGGTCCTGAAGAGCCGCTGGGTCATCCCCGAGAAGCTCACGACCGCCGGGTTCGCCTTCGCCTATCCGGAGCTCGAGGGCGCGGTCCGTGAATCCTTCTCGCGCACGTCGCGCAGCGCCGGCTCCAGCTCGGGGAAGGCGAAGGCGTAGCCTGCGTCCTCGAGCACACCGGGAGCGATCCACCGACTGTTGAGCACCAGATCCGGCTCGGCGCGCAGCACCCACATCGCCGGCTCGAGCATGAACCGCCACGAGGGCAGCCCGATCGGCATCCCGACGACACGACGCAGCGCCCGCATCAGTCCGCGGTTGTCCACGACGCCCGGCGCCGACATGTTCACCGGACCCGAGATGCGCGCGTCGTCGCGGATGAACCGCACGGCTCCCACGAGGTCGTCGATGTGGATCCAGCTGAACCGCTGATGCCCGCGGGACCGCCGTCCCAGCGGCTTCCGCGGCTCGGTCGGGTGCGGGCCGATGCCGCGATAGCGCCGGTGCGGGAACCACCAGCCGTCGAACTGCGGCCCGCCGACGCCGAAGCGAGCGAGGCGGAAGAGCAGTGCCGGCGCGGGACCGTCGCCGACCACGAAGGTGATCCGCAGCGCCACGCGCCTCGTCGACGGCAGATCGCCCCGGAACAGCTCGGCTTCCCAGGCCCGGGTCACGTCCGGCAGGAAGCCGGTGTCGCGCTCGGTGTCGGCCTCGGTCTGAGCGCGGTCGAGCGCGTAGCGATAGACCGCCGCGCTGGATGCGTTCATCCAGACGGCGGGCGGATGCTCGGCTCCCGCGATGGCGTCGTGGAGCGCGCGGGTCGTGTCGATGCGCGACTGGAGGATCTCCTCGCGATTGCGATCGGTGAACCGCGCGTTGATGCTCTTGCCCGCGAGACCGATGACCAGGTCCGCGCCGTCGACGACGCGCCGGATCGAGGCGGGGTCGTCCCAGCGGGCGTCCGGGCCGTGGCGGCCGATCACGCTCACCGCGTATCCGTCGGCCTCGAGCGCCTGGGTCAGCGCCGTGCCGACGAACCCGCTGCCGCCGCCGATGACGGCCCGTTTCGCCATGTCAGAGGCCTTCCCCGCCGGATTCGCCGGCATCTCGCTTGCGCTTCTCGATCTCCTCGCGCAGGCGCCATTCCTCGATCTCGCGGTCGAGGTCGGCGATCTGCTGCTCGGTCGTGCGGATGTCGCGGGGCGGCGCCGGGGGTGCCTCGGTGCCCGTCGACGGGGCCGTGCGAGGAGCCCTCCGCAGACGTGGGATCGCGATCCCCGCGTCGCCGTAATCCCGGCCGAGGCCGAACCAGAGGAGCGCTCCGAGGAGCGGCAGCAGGATCACCACGATCAGCCAGACGAGGCGGGGCAGGAACCGCACCTGCGAGTCCTCGCGCCGCACGATGTCGACCACCGCGCCGATCGTCAGCGCGAGAGTGATGATCGTGAACAGGAACGGCATGAACTCAGAGTAGATCAGGGAAGCAGGTGCCCGGCAGCCCGGAACAGCTCGTACCACTCCTCACGGGTGAGTTCGACATCCGCCCCGGCCGCGGCATCCGTCACCCGCTCGGGCGTCGTGGTGCCGAGGACGACCTGCATGCGCGCCGGGTGACGGACGATCCACGCCGTCGCGATCGCGATCGGCGTCACGCCGTGCGCGGCGGCGAGCCGGTCGATGACCGCGTTCAGCTCGGCGTACTGCGGGTTGCCGAGGAAGACGCCGGTGAAGAAGCCGCCCTGGAACGGCGACCACGCCTGGATCGTGATGCCGTTGATGCGGCAGTACTCGACGATCCCGCCGCCGTCGCGCACGATGCTCTGGTCCTCGGCCGCCATGTTCATCGCGATCGGCTGGGCGATGATCGGGGCGTGCGTGATCGAGAGCTGCAGCTGGTTCGCGACGAGGGGCTGGCGCACCGCGGTGCGCAGCAGGTCGATCTGGCGCGGCGTGTGGTTCGACACCCCGAATGCGCGCACCTTGCCCGAGGCTTCGAGCTCGTCGAACGCCCGCGCGACCTCCTCGGGTTCGACCAGCGCGTCCGGGCGGTGCAGCAGCAGCACGTCGAGGCGGTCGGTTCGCAGCGAACGCAGAGATCCCTCGACCTGCGCGACGATGTGCTCGTACGAGAAGTCGAACATCCCCTTGTCGGGCACGATGCCGCACTTGGTCTGCAGCACGATCTCGTCGCGCTCGGCGGCGGTGAGACGCAGGGCAGCGGCGAACCGGGACTCGCAGTGGTGCATGCGTCCGCCGTAGATGTCGGCATGATCGAAGAAGTCGATCCCGGCGGCGCGCGCCGTGTCGTACAGGGCCCGGATGTGGGCGTCGTCCTTGTCGTCGATGCGCATCATCCCGGCGACGACGGCGGGTGCGGTGGTGGTTCCGAAAGGCACGGTCTTCATGGCGCCACGATATCGCGGCGGCGGGCACCCGCGTCAGTGGTCAGTGGTCAGTGGTCAGTGGTCAGCGACCCGAGCGCAGGTCAGGGAGGAGGGATGCCGGCGAACGATCCAGCGCCTCGGCGATGCGCGCGAGGTCGACGACGCTGATGTCGGCCTGCGCGTCGAGCTTGCGACGTAGGGTGGAGTAGGCGATTCCGGAGTGCTCCGCGAGCCATCTCTTCGAACGCTGACTCTCACGCAGGGCGGAGACGATCGCGGATGCCACCAATTGTCGATCATCTGCCGTCACACGTAGACAGTATCCTCCCGATTGGCGACACGCAACACCGCGTGTGTCCAATATGACGGCATACTGCATCCATCACGGTGCTATCGTGACTCGTGTGAAGACATCAGCGGAGCTGTTCAACGCGGCCGTCGGCCGTCAGCTGCGGGCCGAGATCGCCGCCGCAGGAAGCAGCATCGCCGCCATGGCGCGCGATGCGGGAGTCGCGCGGAGCGCGCTCGACAACTACGTCACCGGCAAACGCGCCATCCCCGTGCCGGTCGTCTACACGGTCTGCGCGATCATCAACGTCGCTCCGCACCTCGTGCTCGCGCGCGCCGAAGAGCGCCTGAGCGCCGACATCGCGAGCGCCCCGGCGACGATCACTCCCCTGCACCGCCGCCCCGATGTCGCACCCCTCGGCCAGGATGTCCCTGAAGTCGCCTTCGGCTCTCCCCTCCCGCACGATCGCGACACCGACGACCTCTACTCGTAGGAACGACATGGACCCGCAGCTCCTCCGCCTCGCCGAGGAGCGCGGGCTGCACATCGTCGAACGCGCCGGCCCCACGCGCGGCGGCTTCGACCCCGCGCACAGCATCATCCGCGTCGCCCCCGGCATGAGCGCCCGCACCACCCGCAGCGTCCTGGCCCACGAACTCGGGCACGCCACGCTCCGTCACGCGCCGACGACGCACGCGCGCCTGCGCGCTCGCCAGGAGCGCCAGGCCGATGCCTGGGCCGCACGCCTCCTGATCTCCCCGCAGGCCTACGCCGCCGCCGAGAACCTCCGTGGGCCGCACCCGGCGAGCCTCGCGTTCGAGCTCGACGTCACGGTCGAACTGGTGATCGCCTACCAGGCGCTCCTCGCCCACCCGAGTGAACGACAGCGCCGCGCTGGTTGAATGGCCGCATGGCTTTTCTCGTTCCCCCCGCGCCCGTCACGCTCACCGGCCGCCTCGTCGAACTGCGCCCGCTCGACGCGTCGTACCGCGACTCCCTCATCGAAGCCGTCGAAGAGGGCGACCTCTGGCAGACGGCCTGGTACACCTCGGTGCCCGCACCCGACGGGGTTGCCGCAGAGATCGATCGGCGGCTCGATCTCTGCGCGAAGGGCGAGATGATCCCCTTCGTCGCCGTCGATGCGACCGGTCGCGTGCTCGGCCTGACTTCGTACTACGACATCGCCGAGGACGTGCCCCGCCTGCACATCGGGTACACGTGGAACCGCCCCTCCGCCCACGGCACCGGCACGAACGCGGAGTCGAAGCTGCTGCTCCTGCGCCACGCCTTCGAGACGCTCGGCGTCTTCCGCGTCGGACTCACGACCCAGTGGGTCAACTTCCAGTCCCGTGCGGCGATCGAACGCCTCGGCGCCAAGCAGGACGGCGTGATGCGCGCGATGTCGCGCTACCGCAACGGCGCACTCCGCGACAGCGTCGAGTATTCGATCATCGAGCCGGAGTGGCCCGCCGTGCGCGCGAACCTCGAGATGCGGTTGTCGCGCAGGAGGTGAGGGCGCCGGCGCCGACCGTGATCAGTCGGTGGAGGGGCCCGACCAGTTCTTCGAGCGCCGCGTGGCCGAGCCGCGCTCGCGCATCATGAAGGCGAGCGACAGCATCGTGATCAGGAGGCCCGCGACGAAGATGATCGCCTGGTAGTCCTCGGCGGTCTGCGCGAAGGCCATGAGGTAGATCCCTCCGAGGAAGAGGATCAGGAAGAAGATGAAGCTGAGGATCACGGGATCTCCTGTCGTAGCGGCCGCCCCTCCAGCCTACCGCGCGTAGCGCAGGGCACCGATCCGCGGAAGCCCCTTCGCGCGCGCGGCATCCGCTGCTCTACTCGTCATCATGTACACCGCGCTCACCGCACTCGCCATCACCTGCACGCTCAAGCCCTCCCCCGCCGACTCGAGCTCCGACCTGCTCGCCACGCAGATCCTCGACGCTCTCGCCGACCACGGCGTCACCGGTGATCTGGTGCGCGCCGTCGACCTCGCCGTGAAGCCGGGCGTCGAGACCGACATGGGGGACGGCGACGAGTGGCCCGCCATCCGCGAGAAGGTGCTCGGCGCCGACATCCTCGTGCTCGTGACCCCGACGTGGATGGGGCAGCACTCGAGCGTCGCCCAACGGGTGCTCGAGCGCCTCGACGCCGAACTCGCCGAGACGGATGCCGAGGGGCGCCCGATCCTGTTCGACAAGGTCGCGATCGCCGGGATCGTGGGCAACGAGGACGGCGCGCACCACATCGCCGCGATCCTCTTCCAGTCGCTCAACGACGTCGGGTACACGATCCCCGCGCAGGCGTCGGTCTACTGGAACGGTGAAGCGATGCAGGGCGTCGACTACAAGGACCTCGACGAGACGCCGGAGAAGGTCGTGGAGACGATCACGACCGCGTCGCGGAACGCCGCGCATCTCGCCCGGGCGCTGAAGACGAGCGCGTATCCGGCCGACTGAACGTGACGACCTCGTCGCGACGCGATCGATCCACCGAGAGACCTGCGAGCTCCAGCCGCCGGAACACGCGCTTCGGCAGATCCGGCAGCCCGCGCTCCACACCGCGCGGAGGTGTGACGAGCCCCAGGAGGAGCGACAGGTCGACGCCTTCGGCGCGCACCTCGATACGCGCGTAGTCGCTGCGTGGCCTCCACAGCAGGTGGTTGAGGTCGCGATACGGGACGCGATGGTGCACCAGGCCGACCGTGAGGCGCAGCTCGTCGTTCCCGAACTCGATGACGGTGGGAACGGACCGACGCCGCGCACTGGCGGTGAACACGAAATACAGGGGCAACCCGACGAGCAGGCCCAGCGCGATGATCACGATGCGCGGGCCGAGCCTCATCGCGAGGTCGTCGAACACGACCATCAGCACGAACGCCACGAGCCCGGCCGGCAGGATCATCCCGACGATCGCCAGCGTGAGGGCGCGCATGCGCATCTCGACCGCGTCGACGCGCAGCTCCGAGCCGTCGCCGCTCGGCGCACGCTCCCAGGTGCGGAGAACCGGAGCCGGACGCTTCGCGGCATCTCGACGGCTCATCACCGAGGTCACGCGCGAGAGCAGCCCGAGCCAGATCCATCCCGCCGCCGGGATCGCGGCCATCTGCAGTACCACCACGACCGCGCGCACCGGCTCGGAGAGCGTCGCGAGCCAGGGCCCGGCGAACTCGACCACGACGATCATCAGCGCGGCCAGCACCACGGCGACCCCGATGTGAAGGGGAACGCCCGTGCGATTCGGCATCCGCAGCGTGAGGCCCACGAAGGCGAAGCCGAAGCACCACCCGCCCACCAGCATCAGGAGGAACGGCAAGAAGCTCAGGTCGTCGCCGGCCAGGGTCGCCGCGAGGGCGGCGGCGAGGAGGACGACTCCCCAGAAGAGCGGACGGCGCAGCACGGGACAAGCTTAGGATCAAGCCCGCCCCGTGCTGCGCCAGGTGTCAGTTGCGGATCAGCTGCGGCGCGCGCGGCGCACGGCCATCGTCGCCGCTCCGGCGAGCAGCAGCATCAGACCGAAGCCGGCGGCGTACCAGGGCAGGTCGCCTCCGGTGATGGCCAGGCCGGCGCCTGCCTGGCCGGCCGCGGGCGGGGTGGTGCCACCGGGGGCTGCGGGTGCGGTGACGGTCACGGCCGCGGATGCCGATCCGGTGAGGAGGTTCTCATCGGGGTCCATCGCGGAACCCGCGGCACCGTTGGTCAGCGTGCCGACGTCGGCGGCGCGCACCTCGTACGACACGGTGCAGGTGAGCACATCGCCGGGGGCGAGCGTCACGGGTGCGGTCGCGTCGCACTCGAGGTCACCCAGCGGAGCCGATCCCGAGAAGTCGGTGTCCGTCAGCGTGACATCGGAGAGGGTCACGGCGCCGGCGTTCGTCGCGGTGAGCGTGTAGAGAACGTCGTCGCCGACCGCGGCGGTCGATACGGATGCCGTCTTGGTCACGGCGAGGGCGGATTCACCCTCGACCGCGACGAGCGCGGTGGACGCAGCGGATGCCGACGACACCGTGGTGTCGGCGATCAGCGCCGTCGCGACGGCCTCGTTGCTCACACCACCGGCGTCGACATCGGCCTGCGTGATCTCGTAGGGCGCCTGGCACGTGGTGCTCTCGCCGACGGCGAGTTCGGTGACGGGGCACACGATCTCGCCGAGCTCGCCCGTACCCGAGAAGGCCGTCTCGTCGATCGCGAGACCGTCGACCGGCAGGTCGCCGTCGTTCGTGACGGCGAAGTCGTAGACGACCGTGTCGCCCGCGGCCGCGGTGGTCGGGCTCACGGTCTTCACGAGGCCGAGCGACGCCGCCTTCGCGGTGTTCGTGACCGTGCAGCTGACCGCGTCACCGGCGACGAGAGCGAGCTGCTGGCTCGCACCCGCGCCCTCCGGCAGCTCGGTGGTGCTGGTCGCATTCGCGTTGGTGCACGCCCAGTCGGCGTCGTAGTAGTCCACCGGGCTCGCAGAGCCCGCGGTCGACGCTTCGGAGAGCGTGAGCGGACCGCTCGGGATCACCGGCACGACGTCGGTCGATGCCGAGTCGGCGTCGCCCGTCGAGGCGGATGCCAGGAGCGGACCCTCGCTCGATGCGACACTCAGGTCGAACGAGTCGGTGGGGTCGACGCGGCTGGCGACCTGCTTGTCGACCGAGACGCTGGCGGTGCGGATGCCGAAGGCGAGGCCTTCGCGCTCACCGCGTGCGTACATGAAGAGCGATCCGGTGATCGAGGTCGCCGACGGGGCGGCGAGGATCGACCCGTAGGCCGACGGGCTACCCGCGACACCGGGGTTGCACTGCACCGCGGTCGTGCCGTTTCCGTTGAGCGGCATCGCGCACGCGCCCCCGCTGGTGATCGGGGCGTGGCTGTCGATCAGCGTGAGAGGAGTGTTGGAGGACCAGTAGACGAACTCTCCGAGGTTGCCGGTCACGGCATCCGTCGTCTCCGGCGCCGCAGTGACGAGGTCGTAGCCCGTCACGGGGGTGCCGTTCAGCGAAACCTGGAAGTTGGTGACGTTGATCTGCACCGCGCCGTACAGTGCTCCCGACGACGAGTAGAGGAACGGCTGACCCGGGATGCCGTTGTAGTACCCGGGAACACCCATCACGAATGGACCGGCGTTGGCCGGCTGCGCGGTGACCGCGCGGGTGCTCCACCCGGCTACCGGGCGCTCGGTCACGGTGTATGAGACGTCGTACGCGCCCAGCGACATCTCGAACTGCTGCCCCTCGGCGGTCAAACCGACAGTGGAGTCGTAACCGGCGAAGTCGAGCCAACAGATCGAGTCGGGGAACTTCCCGCCCCCGTCCGGGTTGGCGTACCCGCAACTGGACTCGATCGGAGCGGCGGATGCCGGAGCCGCCGCGACTCCCGTGAACAACATGGCCAACAGTGCTGCTGCGCCGGCGAACGCCGACAGTTTCTTGACGCTCACAAGCGCTCTCCCCTGGGTAAAAGGTGGGCAGCGTCCCATCAACGCCTCCCCTTCAAGAGACGCCGGAACGGCCCGATCATTACGCGCATCTGTCGGATACCGATGCGCGCACCACCGGCACATCGCGTTCTTTCGAATCCCCCGCGATATTTCGGTCAGCTCACCCTATTGGACAGGAAGTGTCGAATGAGCGAAGTGCGCCACACTTCATCCGCAATTTACTTTGAACGACTATTCAGTCTTGCCGCCCCGGCGCGATGCGGGTGTATGTTTCGGAAATGGAGCCGTTGCGTGTAGGGCTCGTCGCAGATCCGGCTTCGCCCACGGCCGTGGCTCGTCGGATGACCGACCTCGCGCCGCCGATCACCGCCGAGGCCGTCGGCTGGACGGTCGAAGTCGTCAGCGAACCGTTCACCCTCGGGTCCGAAGATGTCGACGTCGCCGTGGCTCGGCTCGGCGAGCACGCCGAGCGGAACGGGTGGGATCTCGTCGTCGGTGTCACCGAGCTCCCGCTGCGCGCCGACGACGGCCGCTATCTGCTGGCGGCGATCGACGCGCGGCGCCGGTCCGCGGTGCTGTCACTGCCCGCTCTGGGCGGCGTGCGGGTGCAGGCGCGAGCACGCCACGCCGTACGAGGGCTCATGGATGAGATGGCCGAACCCGCCACGCGCGAGGATCAGCGCCTGCCGCTCCCCCGGATCAGCGCCCGCGGGCGCCTGCTCATGGGCATGGTGCTGGCGAACCGCCCGTGGATGCTCGCCGCGGGACTCAAGTCGGCGTTGGTCGCGGCCCTGGCGACTGGCGCCGTGGCGACGATCGAACCGACGGTGTGGTCGCTCGCGATCTCCCTGTCGGGCTGGCGCCTGGCGGCGGCGATGGTCGCCTCCATCGCTATCCTCATCGCCTGGATCGTGATCGACGGCGAGCTCTGGGACCGCCCCGAGGACGACTCGCCCGCGTCGCGGGAGAGATCCCGGCTCTACAACACCTCGACGATTCTGACTCTGACCGTGGGGATCGTCATCTGCTATCTGGCCCTGTACGCCGTGAACCTCGCCTGGGCCCTCTTCGTCCTCGATACGGCGGTGATGAGCGACGCCCTCGGTCGCGCCGTCGCACTTCCCGACCTGTTCGTGCTCACCTGGTTCGTCGCGTCGGCCGCGACTCTCGGCGGGGCACTGGGCACCGGCTTGGAGTCGGACGATTCGATCCGCGCCGCCACCTACTCGAAACGCGAGGAGGAGCGGCGCGCTCGCCTTGCCGGCGAGCGCGCCTGAACCGATCACGAGCGCGCCGGAACCGATCACGCGAGATGATCGCCGAGCGGACCGCCCCGCTGACAGTGACTCAGAAGTCCCAGTCGTCGTCTTCCGTCGCCTCGGCCTTGCCGATGACGTAGGAGGAACCCGAGCCCGAGAAGAAGTCGTGGTTCTCGTCGGCGTTCGGCGACAGGGCCGACAGGATCGCCGGGTTCACGTTCGTGACCGTCGACGGGAACATCGCCTCGTAGCCGAGGTTCATGAGCGCCTTGTTGGCGTTGTAGTGCAGGAACTTCTTGACGTCCTCGGTCAGCCCGACGCCGTCGTAGAGGTCCTGCGTGTACTGCACCTCGTTGTCGTAGAGCTCGTAGAGGAGCGAGAAGGTGTAGTCCTTCAGCTCGTCGCGGCGCTCCTGGGTCTCGTTCTCGAGACCCTTCTGGAACTTGTAGCCGATGTAGTAGCCGTGCACGGCCTCGTCACGGATGATGAGGCGGATGAGGTCGGCCGTGTTCGTCAGCTTCGCCTTCGACGACCAGTAGATCGGCAGGTAGAAGCCCGAGTAGAACAGGAACGACTCGAGCAGGGTCGAGGCGATCTTGCGCTTGAGCGGGTCGTCGCCCTGGTAGTAGTCCATGATGATCTGAGCCTTCTTCTGAAGGTTCGGATTCTCGGTCGACCACCGGAACGCCTCGTCGATCTCCTTCGTCGACGCGAGCGTCGAGAAGATCGAGGAGTAGCTCTTCGCGTGCACCGACTCCATGAATGCGATGTTGGTGTACACCGCCTCTTCGTGCGGGGTGATCGAGTCGGGGATGAGCGACACGGCGCCCACGGTTCCCTGGATCGTGTCGAGCAGAGTGAGACCCGTGAAGACGCGCATCGTCAGCAGCTGCTCCTCGGGGGTGAGCGTGTTCCACGACTGGATGTCGTTCGACAGCGGCACCTTCTCGGGCAGCCAGAAGTTGTTCACCAGACGGTTCCAGACCTCGAGGTCCTTGTCGTCTTCGATGCGGTTCCAGTTGATCGCCTGCACGCTGTCGACCAGCTTGAGCGGAGGGTGAGGAGTCATGTTCGTCGTTTCTCGATAATCAGTGACGGGTCAGAGCATGCAGGAGACGCACTCGGTCATGTCGGTGCCCTCGAGCGCCATCTGACGCAGACGGATGTAGTAGATCGTCTTGATGCCCTTGCGCCATGCGTAGATCTGCGCCTTGTTGATGTCGCGCGTCGTGGCGGTGTCCTTGAAGAACAGCGTCAGCGACAGGCCCTGGTCGACGTGCTGCGTCGCCGCGGCGTACGTGTCGATGACCTTCTCGTAGCCGATCTCGTAGGCGTCCTGGTAGTACTCCAGGTTGTCGTTCGTCATGAACGCCGCCGGGTAGTAGACGCGACCGAGCTTGCCTTCCTTGCGGATCTCGATCTTCGACGCGATCGGGTGGATCGACGACGTCGAGTTGTTGATGTACGAGATCGATCCGGTCGGCGGCACCGCCTGCAGGTTCTGGTTGTAGATGCCGTGCTCCTGGATGGACGCCTTCAGCGCCACCCAGTCGGCCTGCGTCGGGATGTGCTTGCCCGCGAAGAGCTCCTTGACCTTCTCGGTCGCCGGCACCCACTCCTGGTCGATGTACTTGTCGAAGAACGCGCCCGAGGCGTACGTCGAGTCCTCGAAGCCGTCGAACGCCTGCTTGCGCTCGATCGCGAGGTTGTTCGAGGCGCGCAGCGCGTGGAACAGCACCGTGTAGAAGTAGATGTTCGTGAAGTCGATGCCCTCTTCGGAGCCGTAGTAGACGTGCTCGCGAGCGAGGTAGCCGTGCAGGTTCATCTGGCCGAGGCCGATGGCGTGCGAGCGGTCGTTGCCGTCTTCGATCGAACGGACCGAGCGGATGTGGCTCTGGTCGCTCACCGCGCTGAGCGCACGGATCGCCGTCTCGACGGTCTGACCGAGGTCGTCGGCATCCATCGAGAGCGCGATGTTCATCGAGCCGAGGTTGCAGGAGATGTCCTTGCCGATCTGGTCGTACGACAGGTCGTCGTTGTACGTGGTCGGCGTGTTCACCTGCAGGATCTCGCTGCAGAGGTTCGACATGTTGATGCGGCCCTTGATCGGGTTGGCCTTGTTCACCGTGTCCTCGAACATGATGTACGGGTAGCCCGACTCGAACTGGATCTCGGCGACGGTCTGGAAGAACTCGCGAGCGTTGATCTTGGTCTTCTTGATGCGCGAGTCGTCGACCATCTCGCGGTACTTCTCGGTGACCGAGATGTCACCGAAGGGCACGCCGTAGACCTTCTCGACGTCGTACGGCGAGAAGAGGTACATGTCCTCGCCGTTCTTGGCGAGCTCGAAGGTGATGTCGGGAACGACGACACCCAGCGAGAGGGTCTTGATGCGGATCTTCTCGTCGGCGTTCTCGCGCTTGGTGTCGAGGAACCGCATGATGTCGGGGTGGTGCGCGTTGAGGTACACCGCACCCGCGCCCTGACGGGCACCGAGCTGGTTGGCGTAGCTGAAGCTGTCTTCGAGCAGCTTCATCACGGGGATGATGCCCGAGGACTGGTTCTCGATCTGCTTGATCGGGGCGCCGGCCTCACGGATGTTCGAGAGTAGCAGCGCCACGCCGCCGCCGCGCTTGGAGAGCTGCAGCGCCGAGTTGATGCCGCGGGCGATCGACTCCATGTTGTCTTCGATGCGCAGGAGGAAGCAGCTGACGAGCTCGCCGCGCTGCGCCTTGCCCGCGTTGAGGAAGGTCGGCGTCGCCGGCTGGAACCGGCCGGAGATGATCTCCTCCACCAGGGCGACGGCGAGCTTCTCGTCACCGTCGGCGAGTCCGAGGGCGGTCATGACGACGCGGTCCTCGAAGCGCTCGAGGTAGCGCTTGCCGTCGAACGTCTTGAGCGTGTAGCTCGTGTAGTACTTGAAGGCGCCGAGGAACGTCTCGAAGCGGAACTTCTTGCCGTAAGCGAGGTCGTTGAGCTTCTGGATGAACTCGAGCGAGTACTGCTCGATCACGGCCGGCTCGTAGTACTCCTTCTCGACCAGGTAGTCGAGGCGCTCCTTGAGGGAGTGGAAGAAGACCGTGTTCTGGTTGACGTGCTGCAGGAAGTACTCCCGCGCCGCACGCTTGTCGGCGTCGAACTGGATCTTGCCGTTCGCGTCGTAGAGGTTCAGCATCGCGTTCAGGGCGTGGTAGTCCAGCCCCTCGTACGCCTGGTTCATCTTGAACGCCGCCTGCTGTGTCACGGTCTGCTCGTCAACTGCGCTGCCCACACTCGTTCCAATCCGTCGCTGACGCGATCCACGTCGTCCTGTGTGCCGAAGATTTCTAGCCGATACAAGTGAGGCACGTGGCACTTACGGCTGATGATGTCGCCGGCGAGGCAGAATGCCTCGCCGAAGTTGGTGTTGCCTGCGGAGATCACTCCGCGGATGTGACGACGGTTGCGCTCGTCGTTGAGGAACCGGATCACCTGCTTGGGCACGGCGCCCCGCTCGACGCCTCGCCCCTCGCCCCCGCCATAGGTCGGGGTGACCAGAACGTAGGGCTCGTCGATGACGAGCTCTCCGTCGTTCCGGTGGAGCGGGATACGTCGGGCGGGAAGGCCCAGTTTCTCGATGAAGCGCGCCGTGTTTCCGGACACGCTCGAGAAGTAGACGAGGAGCGGTGCTGCGGTCGCGATGGCGTTCATGCGTCGATTCGCTCTCTCACCCCGCTGCGCGGCTGCCCGATCAGGCCAGACGGGTCGCGAGCTCGTCGATCTTGTCGGGACGGAAGCCCGACCAGTGGTCCTCGTCGGTGACGACGACCGGCGCCTGCATGTAGCCCAGCGCCTTGACCTGCTCCAGGGCCGTCGGGTCCTCCGACAGGTCGTGGATCTCGTACTCGATGCCCTTGGCATCCAGGGCGCGGTAGGTCGCGTTGCACTGGACGCAGGAAGGCTTGGTGTAGACCGTGATCGACATCTGTTTCCCCTCAGAATCGTTGTGTGGCCGGCAGTCCTCCGCCGGGAGTTCAATACTACATATAGGGACGGACACTCGGAGTGACCACAAGGGGTAGTAGTTACATTCGTGTAGTTTTTCCACCGCTCTCCCCAGATACAACACAGGTTCTCCACCGTTTCTTCCACAGGCGGAGGGGCGGGCGCAGGGCTCCCGAACCGCGAGAAATCGCGGCTGGGAGGCACCTGTGAGAGATCCATCCACAGGTCGCACGCTACGCCGGGCATCCGACATTCGGATTCCTGTGGAAACTGCTCCTCGGCGTGTCGTCGGCGTGTCGCCGATGCCGGGGCATCCGACCGTTCCCGTAGCGTCCGCGGCTGCCGGTACCGTTGTCTGGTGGCGGGATATCAGGACCTTCTTCGCACGCCCGGAGTGGCGCGCATGATCGCGGCTCAGCTGACGGCGCGATTCCCCAACGGCATGTCCTCGCTCGCGATCCTGCTGCACGTCGAGCAGCAGACCGGGTCGTACGGCGCCGCGGGCCTCGTCCTCGCCGCGACGAGCGTCGGGCAGGCCGTCGCCGGCCCCGTGACCAGCCGCTGGATGGGCGCGTGGGGCATGCGTCGGGTGCTCACCCTCACCCTCTCGGTCTGCGTCGTCGCCGTGCTCTGCCTGGCCCTGCTCCCCCTGAGCCTGCCCGGGTACATGGCGCTCGGTCTGATCGCCGGGCTCTCGACACCGCCCGTGCAGTCGGCGGTGCGCACGATCTACCCCAAGCTCGTCAACGCCAAGCAGCTCACTCCCCTCTTCTCCCTCGACGCCTCGCTGCAGGAGATCATCTGGATCCTCGCCCCGGTGGTCATCACGCTGGTCTCGACCCAGGTCGGCACCACGCAGGGCCTGCTCCTCGTGGCGGTGTTCCTCGTCGGCGGCGGCTCGTGGTTCATCCTCTCCCCCGAGGTCGGGCGCGTGCGCATCCCGCGCAGCCGCAGCGCGCTCGGCAAGGTGGTGCTCAAGCCCCCGGTGCTGATGGCCACCATGATCGGCTTCCTCCTCATCGGCGCGTGCTCCGCGGTCGAGGTGGGCGTGGTCGCGACCTTCGAGCACGGCAGTCTCGAGGCGGGCCTGGTGCTCGCGGTCTTCGCGGTGGGAAGCCTCGCGGGTGGGCTGTCGTTCGGACACATCCCGATCGGGCCGTGGGCGATGGCGCGCCGCCTCACGATCGTGACGGTCGGCCTCGCGCTCACCATGGTCTCGCTCAACGTGTTCTGGCTCGGCGGCACGCTCATCCTCGCCGGTATCGGCATCGCGCCGGCCCTCGCGGTGCTGTTCGCGATCACGACGGCGAGCGTCAAGTTCAGCGAGACCGCCGAGGCCTTCGGCTGGGCGGGCACCGGTCAGCTCATCGGCGCCGCTGCCGGATCCGCGGTGGCCGGCTTCCTCGTCGATGCCACCGACGCCCGCGGAGCCTACTTCGCCGCCGTCCTCTTCGCCGCGCTCGGTCTGGTCGTGTCGATCGTCTTCGTCCGCGCCCTCCCCGACCTGCGTCATCGCGACGCGAGCCCCTACCCCGACACCGAACCCCTGGCGGTCACCCCCTCATGAGCACGCTCCCCTCTTCTCCGTCCGCGCCCGAGGTCGTCTGCATCGGCGAGTCCATGGGCCTCGTCACCGCACTGGGCGCTCCTCTGGCCGAGACCGAGACCGCCGCCCTCGGCATCGCGGGCGCCGAGGGCAACGTCGCGGTCGGCCTGGTCGCCGCGGGGCACCGGGCCGTGTGGGCGTCGCGCCTCGGCGACGATCCCATCGCTGAGCGCATCACCGGCGAGCTTGCTCGGCGCGGGGTCGAGCTCTGGGCCGAGAAGGACGCGGATGCTCCCACCGGCGTCATGTTCAAGGATCCGGGCGTCGAGTCCTCGTCGGTCTACTACTACCGCCGCGGATCGGCCGCCTCCCTGATGGATTCCGGCTTCCTCTCCGTCGACCGGCTGCGGGGCGTGCGCGTCGTGCACACGACGGGCATCACGCCCGCGCTCTCCGCCTCGTGCCGCGCCATGGTCGACGACCTGTACGTCGACGCCCGCGAGGCGGGGGCCCTCGTCTCGTTCGATGTGAACGACCGCCGAGCGCTGTGGTCGATGGACGACGCGCAGGCCACTCTGACCCGCCTCGCCGACGCCGCCGACATCGCCTTCGTGGGCCGTGACGAGGCCGAGCGGCTCTGGGGCACCGCGACCGCCGCCGATGTGCGCGCCCATCTGCCGAACTGCGCTCTCCTGATCGTCAAGGACGGCGACGTCGGCGCGACCGCCTTCGCCGCCGGCGAGGAGCCCGTGTTCGTCCCCGCTCCGCGCGTCGACGTCGTCGAGCCCGTCGGAGCCGGCGACGCCTTCGCCGCGGGTTTCCTCGCCGCGACCCTCGATGGCACGGCCCTCGCCGACCGGCTCTCCGCCGGGCACGCCGCCGCGGCGCGCGTGCTCCGCACCCACGGAGACCTGCCGCCGCTCGGATGACGGCGATCGACACCCGACGGAGACTCCCTCCCGTCGCGGTTCTAGGCTGAGGGCATGGCCGCACCGCTCATGCTCCCCCGCCTCTCCTGGGGCGATCCGACCGCCGACCGCCATGCGCTCCTCGTGCACGGGCTGGGGTCGTCCGGCGCGCTGATGTGGCGCCTCGGCGAGGCCCTCGCCGAGTCCGGGTGGCACGCGGTCGCCGTCGACCTGCGCGGTCACGGCGACGCACCGCGGGCGCTCGAATACACCGTCGCCGCGTACGCCGCGGATCTCGGGATCGCGCGACCGCAGCGCGGAGGCGCGTGGGATGCCGTCGTCGGCCACTCGCTCGGCGGCGCATCGAGCACGGTGGCCGCGGCCTCCGACCCGGACTGGACGCGCCGTCTGATCCTGCTCGACCCCGCGATCTTCGTCGAGGGCCGCGACGCGAAGATCGTGCGCAAGAGTCAGGAGCGCGCGTTCGCGGACCAGCGGATCGAGGTCGTGCAGCAGGAGCATCCGCACTGGCACCCGCAGGACTGGGAGCTCAAGGTCGACGCGGTCCGTCGGGCGAGCGCCTGGGCGGTCGAGCAGACCAGCGTGCAGAACACCCCCTGGGACGTGCGAGCGGATGCCGCACGCCTCGCCGTACCCACGCACGTGATCGCCTCGGATCCCGAGGTCTACAGCATCTTCACCGGCGATACCGCGACCGACGTGCTGAGCGCGAACCCGCTCGTGACGATGTCGATCGTCGACGGCGCCGGGCACTCGCTGCACCGCGACAAGCCGGAGGAGTCGATCCGTCAGCTCCGGGAGGCCCTGGCATGAGCGCCTTCGACCCGGCCGCCTTCCTGCCCGACGATCTGCTCGAGCGGATCCGCGAACGCGCACCGATCCACGACCGCGAGAACACGTTCCCCCAGCAGGATCTCGATGAGCTCCGCGCCGCCGGGTACCTCGCCATCCTCGTCCCGGCCGACCGGGGAGGTGCGGGACTCGGGCTCGCCGAGGCGGCGATCCTGCAGCAGCGCCTCGCCTCGGCCGCACCGGCGACCGCGCTGGCGATCAACATGCACCTCGTCTGGACGGGTGTCGCGAAGGTGTTCTCCGACCGCGGGGTCCCCGGCCTCGAGTTCGTGCAGGACGGCGCAGTCGCGGGCGAGGTCTTCGCCTTCGGCATCAGCGAGGGCGGCAACGACCTCGTGCTGTTCGGCAGCGACACGGATGCCGTGCCCACCGCCGACGGCGGCTACACGTTCACCGGCACGAAGATCTTCACCTCGCTCGCCCCGGTGTGGACGAAGCTCGGACTGCACGGCCTCGACACGACGAGCGCCGACGCTCCGAAGCTCGTGTTCGCGTTCGTGGAGCGCACGGATGCCGTCGTCACCGGCGACGACTGGGACACCCTCGGCATGCGCGCCACCCAGAGCCGCACCACTCGTCTGTCGGGCGCGGCGGCCGCCGCCGAGCACGTCGTGCGGCGCATCGATCCGGGACCGAACCCCGACCCGATCGTGTTCGGCATCTTCAGCGTCTTCGAGGTGCTGCTGGCCTCGGTCTACACCGGGCTCGCCCGCCGCGCGCTCGATCTCGCGGTCGAGACCGCTCACCGGCGCCGCTCGAAGAGCACCGGCGCCGCGTACAGCCAGGACCCCGACATCCGCTGGCGGATCGCCGACATGGGCCTCGCCTACGACGCGCTCCCGCCGCAGATCCGGGCCCTCGCGCGCGACGTCGACGAGCGCGTCGATCACGGCGCCCGCTGGTTCACGCTGCTGTCGGGGCTCAAGCACCGCGCGATCACGACGGCGAAGCAGGTCGTCGACGAGGCGATGCTCGTCGCCGGAGGCGGCTCGTACTTCTCGAGCAACGAGCTGTCCCGCCTCTACCGCGACGTGCTCGCCGGAGCCTTCCACCCCTCCGATCCCGAATCCGCGCACGCGACCGCGGCGAGCGCCTGGCTCGGCCCCCGCAAAACCTGACACTTCCTGCCGAATTCGCAGATTGAATGAATCGATCCTGCGAAATCGGTTGAAATGACCGGCTACGGGTGCGAGGATCGCACCATGGTCTCCTCGAAGAAGCAGTCCCCCCTCGATGCCGTCTCCAAGACGATCATCGAGCTGCTCCAGGACGACGGGCGTCGCTCGTACTCCGACATCGGCCGCGTCGTCGGCCTGAGCGAAGCAGCGGTCCGTCAGCGCGTGCAGCGGCTCACCGAATCCGGGGTGATGCAGATCGTGGCGGTCACCGACCCCATGCAGCTCGGCTTCCACCGGCAGGCGATGATCGGCATCCGCGTGTCCGGCGATGCGCGCCGCGTCGCCGAGGCCGTCGCCGAGATCGAGGCGATCGACTATGTCGTCATCACGGTCGGCGCCTTCGACGTGCTCGCCGAGGTCGTCTGCGAGGACGACGAAGACCTGCTGTCCCTGATCAACGACGTCATCCGACCGATCGACGGCGTGCTGTCGACCGAGACCTTCATCTACGCCAAGCTGCAGAAGCAGCTCTACAACTGGGGGACCCGATGAACACCGCTCTCTCACCCGAGGCCGAGGCCGCACTGCAGGCGAAGGCTCAGGACCACCTCTGGATGCACTTCACGCGCCAGTCGACCATGGCCACCTCCGGTGTGCCGATCATCGTCAAGGGCGAGGGCCACCGCATCTGGGACGCGAAGGGCAAGGAGTACTTCGACGGGCTCGCCGGCCTCTTCGTCGTCAACGCCGGCCACGGGCGGCAGCGTCTCGCCGAGGCCGCGGCGAAGCAGGCATCCGAGCTCGCGTTCTTCCCGCTGTGGTCGTACGCGCACCCGGCGGCGATCGAACTCGCCGACCGCCTCGCCGACGAGGCACCCGGCGACCTCAACCGCGTCTTCTTCTCGACCGGCGGCGGTGAAGCCGTCGAGACCGCGCTCAAACTCGCGAAGCACTACTGGAAGCTGCAGGGCAAGCCCACCAAGCACAAGGTGATCTCGCGCTCGGTCGCCTATCACGGCACCCCGCACGGCGCCCTGGCGATCACCGGCATCCCCGCGATGAAGGCGATGTTCGAGCCGGTCGCCCCGGGCGGATTCCGGGTGCCGAACACCAACTTCTACCGGGCGGCCGAGATGGGTGCCCCCGCCGACGACCTCGAGGCCTTCGGCCGCTGGGCCGCCGACCGCATCGAGGAGATGATCCTCTTCGAGGGCGCCGACACCGTCGCCGCGGTCTTCCTCGAGCCGGTGCAGAACTCCGGCGGATGCTTCCCGCCCCCTCCCGGCTACTTCCAGCGGGTGCGCGAGATCTGCGACCGGCACGACGTGCTGCTCGTCTCGGACGAGGTCATCTGCGCCTTCGGGCGCCTCGGCCACACCTTCGCGTGCACGGGTCTCGGCTACGAGCCCGACATGATCACCTGCGCGAAGGGCATGACGAGCGGGTACTCGCCGATCGGCGCGACGATCGTCAGCGACCGCATCTACGAGCCGTTCTCGAAGGGCGACCTGTCGTTCCCTCACGGCTACACGTTCGGCGGTCACCCGGTCTCGGCGGCGGTGGCGCTCGAGAACCTCGCGATCTTCGACGAGGAGGGACTCAACGCCCGCGTCCGCGAGAACTCGCCGCTGTTCCGCGCCGAGCTCGAGAAGCTGAGCGATCTGCCGATCGTGGGCGATGTGCGCGGCGACGGCTACTTCTTCGGCATCGAGCTGGTGAAGGACAAGGCGACGCGCGAGACCTTCGACGACGCCGAGTCCGAGCGACTCCTGCGCGGATTCCTCTCTCCCGCGCTGTTCGAGGCCGGCCTGTACTGCCGCGCCGACGACCGGGGCGACCCCGTGATCCAGCTCGCGCCGCCGCTGACCGTGGGTCCGGCCGAGTTCCGCGAGATCGAGCAGATCCTGCGCGACGTGCTCACCCGCGCGCAGGCCGTTCTCTGAGCAGCCCCTCTCCCCCTTCCCCTTCACACCCTCAGGAGCACTGTGGACGTCGTCCGTCATGTCATCAACGGTTCGGAGACCGCCGAGGCGGCCCGCACCGGTCAGATCTTCAACCCCGCGACCGGTGAGGTGACCCGCGAGGTCGCGTTCGCCTCGACCGCCGAGGTCGACGGCGCGATCGCCGCCGCCGCGGCCGCCGCACCCGCCTGGCGCGAGACGAGCCTGATCAAGCGCGCCGACGTGTTCTTCCGGCTGCGCCAGCTGCTCAAGGAGCGCACGCCCGAGCTCGCGGCGATCGTCACCTCCGAGCATGGCAAGGTGCTCTCGGATGCCGCGGGCGAGGTGTCGCGCGGCATCGAGAACGTCGAGTTCGCCGCCGGTCTCGTGCACCTGCTCAAGGGCGAGCGCAGCGAACAGGTCTCACGCGGCGTCGACGTGCACTCGGTCAAGCAGCCGGTGGGGGTGGTCGCCGCGATCACGCCGTTCAACTTCCCCGTGATGGTGCCGCTGTGGATGGTCGCCTCGGCGATCGCCTGCGGCAACACGGTCGTGCTCAAGCCCAGCGAGAAGGACCCGTCGGCCGCCGTGTGGCTGGCGAAGCTCTTCCGGGAGGCGGGCCTCCCCGACGGCGTGCTCAACGTCGTGCACGGCGACAAGGAGGCCGTCGACGCCCTGCTCGAGTCGCCCACCGTGTCGGCCGTCAGCTTCGTGGGCTCCACCCCGATCGCCCGCTCGATCTACCAGCGCGCCTCGGCCGCGGGCAAGCGCGTGCAGGCCCTCGGGGGCGCGAAGAACCACATGGTCGTGATGCCGGATGCCGACATCGACGCGGCGGCCGATGCCGCGGTCTCCGCCGCCTACGGCTCGGCCGGCGAGCGCTGCATGGCCGTGTCGGTGCTCGTCGCCGTCGGCGACGTCGCCGACGACCTGGTCTCGGCGATCGCCTCCCGCATCGACGGACTCACGATCGGCGACGGCACCGATCCCTCCAGCGAGATGGGCCCGCTCATCACCCGCGAGCACCGCGACCGGGTGGCCTCGTACGTCACGGGAGCGGCGGCCGAGGGCGCCACGGTCGTCGTCGACGGCACCGCGAAGGAGTTCGACTCGAACGGCTTCTTCTTGGGCGTCAGTCTGATCGACCACGTCACCCCGGGCACGAAGGTGTACGACGACGAGATCTTCGGCCCGGTGCTGTCGGTCGTGCGCGTCGACACCTACGCGGATGCCGTGGCGCTCGTGAACGCCAACGCCTACGGCAACGGCACCGCGATCTTCACCCGCGACGGCGGAACGGCCCGTCAGTACGAGTTCGACATCGAGGTCGGGATGGTCGGAGTCAACGTGCCGATCCCCGTGCCGATCGGTGCGTACTCCTTCGGCGGCTGGAAGGACTCGCTGTTCGGCGACTCCCACATCTACGGCCCCGAGTCCGTGCACTTCTACACGCGCTCCAAAGTGGTCACCACCCGCTGGCCCGACCACACGCCGTCGCAGATCGACCTCGGCTTCCCGAGCAACCACTGATCGAGGAGCACGACCGATGACGAACTTCACCGACCGCCACGGTGCGGCCCACGCGCTGCCTGCTCCGGATGCCGAGGCGCAGGTGCGCGCCGACGACCGGGGGCACGTCTTCCACTCGTGGAGCGCACAGGCTCTGATCGATCCTCTGCCCGTCGCCGCCGGCGAGGGATCGACGTTCTGGGACTACGCGGGCAACGCCTACCTCGACTTCTCGAGTCAGCTCGTGAACCTCAACCTCGGCCACCAGCATCCCGATCTGGTCGCCGCGATCCAGCAGCAGGCCGGCCGGCTCGCGACCATCCAGCCGTCGATGGCGAACGACGTGCGGGGCGAACTCGCCCGCCTGATCTCCGAAGTCGCGCCCGCGGGCATGCAGAAGGTGTTCTTCACCAACGGCGGCGCCGAGGCCAACGAGTACGCCGTGCGCATGGCTCGCCAGTTCACCGGGCGCCGCAAGGTGCTCTCGATGTACCGCAGCTACCACGGGTCGACCTCCACGGCGATCTCGCTCACCGGCGACCCGCGGCGCTGGGCGAACGACGGCGTCGACAACGGCACGGTGCGCTTCTTCGGCCCCTACCTGTACCGGTCGCCCTTCCACGCCGAGACGCCCGAGCAGGAGTCCGAGCGGGCGCTCGCACACCTCGAGCAGACGATCCAGCTCGAGGGTCCGGCCACGATCGCGGCGATCATCATCGAGACCGTCGTCGGCACCAACGGCGTGCTCGTGCCGCCGCCCGGGTACCTTCCCGGCGTGCGCGAGCTGTGCGACCGCTATGGCATCGTCTACATCGCCGACGAGGTGATGGTCGGGTTCGGCCGCCTCGGCGAGTGGTTCGGCATCGACGCGTTCGATGCGACACCCGACCTGATCAGCTTCGCGAAGGGCGTCAACTCCGGCTACGTGCCGTTGGGCGGCGTGGTGATCTCGGATCGCATCTCCGCGGCGTTCGACGAGATGCCGTTCGCCGGCGGACTCACCTACTCCGGGCATCCGCTCGCGTGCGCGGCGGGCGTCGCCACCTTCGAGGTGTTCCGTCGCGACGGTATCCTCGAGCGCGTGCGCGATCTGGGCGAGCGCATCGTCGAACCGACCCTGCGCCGCTGGACCGAGACGCATCCGAGCGTCGGCGAGGTGCGCGGACGCGGTCTCTTCTGGGCGATCGAGCTGGTGCGCGACCGCGCGACCCGCGAACCGCTCGTACCGTTCAATGCGTCCGGAGCGGATGCCGCGCCGATGGGTGCCTTCGCCGCCGCGGCGAAGAAGGGCGGCGTCTGGCCGTTCGTGCACTTCAACCGCGTGCACGTCGCGCCGCCGCTGATCATCTCGGAGGACGACCTGGTGCGCGGACTCGCCGTGATCGATGAGGCGCTGAACGTCGCCGACGAGGCGGCCGCGCGCTGACGGACTGCGCGGCTGCCCGGGATTCAGATCAGGAACCCGCGCAGCAGCGCCTCGGAACCGGCGAGGTGGTCGCGCATCGCGGCCTCGGCGACGTCGGGCCGACCCGCGAGGATCGCCGTGACGATGCGCTCGTGCTGCTCTCCCGAGTGCTGAATGTTGCGCGGCAGGAGGGGGAAGGTGTCGAGCCAGGCGTTGACGTCGGCCCGGTTCTCGGCGACGAGCGCCACGAGTGACGGGACGCCCGCGGCCTCCGCGATCGCCAGGTGCAGCAGCGTGTCGAGACGGCGGTACTCCTCGGGGCCGGCCGGAAGCGCCGATTCGTGCCGCGCCCACAGATCCGCCCGCGTCGCGGCATCCAGCGTGCGGCTCGCCGCCGCGCGCACGGCGCCGGTCTCGAGCACGCGCCGGAGGCCGAGCACGTCGTCGATCTCGGCCGCGGTCACCGCCCCGGCATCCGAGGGTTCCGGCAGCGGATCCGCGACGAACGTGCCGCCGTACCGCCCGCGCTTCGGCACCAGATAGCCGGTGTCGGCGAGCTCACGGATCGCGTCACGCACGGTGTCGCGGCTCACCCCGAAGGACGCCGCGAGCTCGCGCTCCGGGGGCAACGACTCCCCCGGAGCGACGACGCCGAGTCGGATGGTCTGCACGAGGCGAGCGACCGCATCCTCGAGAGCGTTCCCGCGGCGCAGCGGGCGGTAGACCGCCCGGCGCACCTCGACGAGATCGCCGTCGGAAGGGTGCTCGCTCATGCTTCTCAGCCTGTCACAGCGACATGATCCCGCTTCACAGCATCCGACATCACCGCATCCCGCTTCACAGTGGAGTGACGTAGGCGTTGGTGATGCCGCCGTCGACGACGAAGGCGCTGGCGGTGATGAACGACGAGTCGTCGGAGGCGAGGAAGGCGACAGCGGCGGCGAGTTCGGACGGCTCGGCGAAGCGCCCCATCGGCACATGCACGAGACGCCGCTGCGCGCGCTCGGGGTCCTTCGCGAACAGCTCCTGCAGCAGCGGGGTGTTCACCGGCCCCGGGCAGAGCGCGTTGACCCGTACGCCCTGCCGGGCGAACTGCACGCCCAGCTCGCGCGACATCGCGAGCACGCCGCCCTTCGACGCGGTGTAGCTGATCTGCGAGGTCGCCGATCCCAGCAGCGCGACGAACGAGGCGGTGTTGATGATCGATCCGCGGCCCGCCGGCACCATGTGACGCAGAGCCGCACGGCTGCAGAGGTACACGCTCTTGAGGTTCACGTCCTGCACGCGGTCCCAGGCGGGCAGCTCGGTCGTCTCGATCGAGTCGTCGTCGGCGGGCGAGATTCCGGCGTTGTTGAAGGCGATGTCGATGCGCCCGAACTCCGCTGCCACGCCGTCGAACAGCGCGTCGACCTTGGTCTGGTCGGCGACGTCGACCGGGCGGAACGCCCCGCCGACCTCGGCCGCCGCCTTCTCGCCCGAGGTGGGGTCGACGTCGGCGATGACGACGAACGCCCCCTCGGCGGCGAAGCGCTGGGCGGTGGCGAAGCCGATGCCGCTCGCTCCACCGGTGATGATGGCGACGCGGTCCTTCAGGCGCTGGGTCAGATCGATGCTCATGTGTGTTTCTCCGTTGCAGGTGGTCGAGGGGATCGGGGTCGCGCTCAGTCGGTCGCGAAGAAGACGTTCTTGGTCTCGGTGAAGTGCTCGGCGGCGTCCGGCCCCAGCTCGCGCCCGAGTCCGGAGGCCTTCATGCCGCCGAAGGGCGTCGCGTAGCGCACCGAGGAGTGCGAGTTCACCGACAGCACGCCGCTCTGCACGCCGCGCGAGACGCGGACGGCGCGGCCGAGGTTCTCGGTCCAGAGGGAGCCGGCGAGGCCGTAGGCGGTGTCGTTCGCGAGACGGATCGCGTCGGCTTCGTCGTCGAAGGGCATGACCGCGACGACCGGACCGAACACCTCCTGCTGGGCGATCCGATCGGCGGGGTCTGCCAGCACCACCGCGGGCGCGAACCAGAACCCATCGCCCTCCGGTGCACTCCCCCGGAATGCGATCGTCGCGTCGTCGAGGAACCCGGCGACCGTGTCGCGGTGACCGGCGGAGATGAGCGGACCCATGTCGGTGTCGGCACTCGACGGGTCACCGACCCGCCACGCCGCGACCGCCGGCTCCAACAGCTCGAGGAACCGGTCGTACACCGAACGCTGCACGAGGAGCCTGCTGCGCGCGCAGCAGTCCTGCCCCGCGTTGTCGAACACCGATCCCGGGACGGCCGCGGCGGCCTTCTCGAGATCGGCATCCGCGAAGACGATGTTGGCGCTCTTGCCACCGAGTTCGAGGGTGACGGGCTTGAGCGCCCGCGCGCAGCCGGCTGCGACCTCGATGCCGACCTCGGTCGACCCCGTGAAGACCACCTTGCGCACGTCCGGATGCTCGACGAGACGCTGCCCCACCACGGAGCCCGAACCGGTCACGACCTCGAAGAGTCCCGCGGGCAGCCCCGCTTCGAGCGCGAGCTCGCCCAGACGGATCGCGGTCAGCGGGGTCAGTTCGGCGGGTTTCAGCACCACCGCGTTGCCCGCGGCGAGCGCCGGAGCGAACGCCCACGCGGCGATCGTCATCGGGAAGTTCCACGGCACGATCACCCCGACCACGCCGTAGGGATCGTGGAAGGTGACGTCGAGCCCGCCCGCCACCGGGATCTGCCGGCCCGAGAGTCGTTCGGGGTCGGCGGAGTAGTAGTTGAGCACCTGGGCGACATGACCCGCCTCCCACCGGGCGGAGCCGATCGGATGCCCGGAGTTGAGCACCTCCAGTTGCGCCAGCTCCTCGGCGGCGCCCTCGACGGCGCGCGCGAACGCCCGCAGCTCATCGGCGCGCGCGACGGGGGCGAGCGCCGCCCACCGGCGCTGAGCGGACACGGCGCGCGCGATCGCGGCATCCGTCTCTCCGGCATCGGCGCGGGCGATCTCGCGGATCGCCGCGCCCGTCGACGGGTTGATGACCGTGAACGCGCTCATCGGGCGTCCTCCTTCCGCCGCGCGGCGAACGCGCGTGCCTGTGTGACGAGATCGGCGAAGAGTCGCCGGTCCTCGGCGTTCTCCTCGGGGTGCCATTGCACGCCGACGATGTGGGCGCCTGCCGTGTCGACGAAGGCCTGAACGAGGCCGTCATCGGAGTGCGCGGCGGCGACGAGCCCGTCGCCCAACCGGCCGACGCCCTGGTGGTGGTAGCTGTGCACGCGCATGTCGGTCTCTCCGAGGATCCCGGCGAGCGCCGTATCGACCTCGACCTCGACGTCGTTCTCGGCGAACACGCCGCCGCCGATCCGGTACCTCTCGGTCCCGAGCGATTCGGGCAGGTGCTGCTGCAGCGTGCCGCCGCGGGCGACGTTCACGAGCTGCAGCCCCCGGCAGATCGCGAGCACCGGGATGCCGCGACGCTCGGCCGCATGGAACAGCGCGAGCTCCCACGCGTCGCGATCGACCCGCGCGGGGTCGGTGAGCGGATGCCGTTGCTCGCCGTAGAGTTCGGGGGCGACGTCCGCGCCGCCGGAGAGCACGAGCCCGTCCATTCCCGCGATGGCCGCGTCGGCGGCATCCGGATCCTGCGGCGGCAGCAGCAGCGCGATGCCGCCGGACGACGTCACGCTCGTGAGGTACTGCTCGGGCAGGAAGGCCGCCCGCACGTCCCACACCCCCTGCTGCGCGCGCTCCAGGTAGGTCGTGATGCCGATCAGCGGCGCGGGGTCAGAGGCGCTCGAAACCACGGATGCGCTCCCAGTCGGTGACGGCCGCGTCGTAGGCCTCGACCTCGATGCGCGCCTGGTTCAGGTAGTGCTCGACCACGTCGTCGCCGAACGCCGCCCGAGCGATCGTCGACTCGCGGAAGAGCTGCGCGGCCTCGCGCAGGGTCGTGGGCAGGTGATCGACGCCCGCCTCGTAGGCGTTGCCGGTGAAGCGCTCGGGCAGCGGCAGCTCGTTCTCGATGCCGTGCAGACCGCCGGCGATGATCGCCGCGATGCCGAGGTAGGGATTCACGTCTCCGCCCGGCACCCGGTTCTCGACGCGCAGACCCGATCCGGATCCGACGACGCGCAGGGCGCAGGTGCGGTTGTCGATGCCCCACGCGACCCCCGTCGGGGCGAAGCTGCCCTTGGCGAATCGCTTGTAGGAGTTGATGTTCGGGGCGAACAGCAGGGTGAACTCGCGCAGCGTCGCGAGGATGCCGGCGATCCAGTGCTCCATGACGGGGCTGAATCCGTGCTCGCCGTCACCGGCCATCACCGGAGCGCCCGACCGATCTCGCAGGGACAGATGGATGTGACAGCTGTTGCCCTCGCGCTCGTTGAACTTGGCCATGAACGTGAGCGACTGACCGTGCTGTTCGGCGATCTCCTTCGCGCCGTTCTTGTAGATCGCGTGCTGGTCGGCGGTCTCGCGCACCTCGGCGTAGCGGAAGGCGATCTCCTGCTGACCGAAGTTGCACTCGCCCTTGACGCCCTCGCAGTAGAGACCTGCGCCGTCCATGCCGTTGCGGATGTCGCGCAGCAGCGGTTCCATGCGGGTCGATGCGAGCAGGTTGTAATCGACGTTGTAGTCGGTGGCGGGGGTGAGCCCCTCATACTTGCGCGCCCAGGCCTCGCGATAGGTGTCTTCGAACACGATGAACTCGAGCTCCGTGCCCGAGTACGCGGTCCAGCCGCGTTCGGCGAGCCGGTCGCGCTGACGGTCGAGGATGGCCCGGGGTGACGGTCCGACCGGCTCGCCGTTCTGCCAGACGAGGTCGGCCATCACGAGCGCCGTCCCCTCGAGCCACGGGATGTTGCGGAGCGTCTCTGCGTCGGGCCGCAGCACCATGTCACCGTAGCCGCGGTCCCATCCCGACATCGCGTAGCCGTCGACCGTGTTCATGTCGACGTCGACCGACAGCAGGTAGTCGCAGGCCTCGGCGCCGTGCGACAGGATGTCCTCCTGGAACAGGCGGGCCGAGACGCGTTTGCCGACCAGACGCCCCTGCGCATCGGCGAAGGCCACGATCACGGTGTCGATCTCGCCGGCGGCGATGCCGGCGTCCAGCTGCTCGATGCTCAGGTTTCCCGACATCTGACGCTCCGTTCTCCTGCGGTGAAGCGATCGGCCGACCGGCTTCGCCCTCAGAGTAGATCACCTCGACGTTTAAAGGTAGACGAAACCACCATTGACTGCCACAATCATCCGCAAGGTGCACCCGGCGCCTGCATGCGAGTGAGCGGAGAACGTATGTCTGGGCAGAGCAATGAATCCCGCAAGGTCGCTGGAGCGACCTATACACGTGCCGGGAGCGAGTACTTCGAGAAACGCACACTGAAGAGGTCGGCCGGCGTCTGGGGCCTGTGGGGACTCGCGGTCGCCGCTGTCATCTCGGGAGACTTCTCGGGATGGAACTTCGGTATCGACTTCGCGGGGTTCGGCGGGATGCTCATCGCCTTCGTCATCCTCGTGGCGATGTACTACGGCATGATCTTCGCCATCGGCGAGATGGCGGCTGCGATGCCGCACACCGGTGGCGCCTACTCCTTCGCCCGCTCGGCCATGGGGCCGTGGGGCGGCCTGGTCACCGGAGCCGCCGAGACGATCGAGTACGTCGCGACCACGGCGGTGATCGTCTACTTCTCGGCGTCGTATGCCAATGGGATCACGAGCGAACTGCTCGGTCTCGAACTCCCCGGATGGGTCTGGTACCTCATCCTCTACGTCGTCTTCATCGCGCTGAACTCCGCGGGAGCGGCCATCTCGTTCCGCTTCGCGATCGTCGTCTCCGTGATCTCGATCGGCATCATCCTCGTCTTCTCGCTCATTGCGCTGTTCTCCGGTGCGTTCTCGTGGGATGCCCTGTGGGACATCGTCCCCGACGAGGGCCAGTCGACCTTCCTCCCCCACGGCGTCCTGCCGATCCTGTTCGCCCTCCCGTTCGCGATGTGGTTCTTCCTCGGCATCGAAGAGCTGCCGCTCGCGGCCGAGGAATCGCACAACCCCACCCGCGACATCCCGAAGGCCGGGTTCTGGGCGCGCGGCACCCTCATCGTCACCGGACTCCTGGTGCTGTTCCTCAACACCGGCGTGATCGGTGCCGAGGCGACCGGAACCGCGGGAGAGCCCCTGCTCGACGGCTTCCGCGCGATCGTGGGAGACCAGCTCGCCGCCGTGCTCGCGCTGTTCGCCCTGATCGGCCTGCTCGCCTCGCTGCAGGGCATCATGTTCGCCTACGGCCGCAACATGTACTCGCTGTCGCGCGCCGGGTACTACCCGCGCTTCCTCTCACTGACGGGCAAGCGCCAGACACCGTGGGTCGCTCTCACGGTCGGCGCCGCGATCGGCTTCGTCGCCCTGATCGTGCTCGACGTGCTCACCGCGGTCGACTCCGAGGGTGCGGGAACGGTGGCCGGGGCGATCGTGCTGAACATCGCGGTCTGGGGCGCGGTCGTCGCCTACGGGCTGCAGCTCGTGTCGTTCATCATCCTGCGCAAGAAGTTCCCGAACGTCGATCGTCCGTACGTCAGCCCCTGGGGCATCCCCGGCGCCGTCATCGCGCTCGTCATCGCGGCGCTCATCTTCGTCGGCTTCCTGCTCAACCCGACGTTCGGCCCGGCCATCATCGCGATCGCGATCGTGTACGCGATCATCCTGCTCGGATTCGGGCTCTTCTTCCGCCACCGCCTCGTGCTCTCCCCCGAAGAGGAGTACGCGCTCTCGGGCGGCTCGCACGGAGACCCGCAGGCCGAGGGCTACGACGCGATGGAGGGCGAGGTCTTCGACGAGAAGGCGTGAGAGGCGAGGAGCGCTACTTCGAATCGAAGTCGAACGCCTTGAGCAGCTCGGCGACGGCCTGGTCGCGCTCCTCCCCGCCCGCCTCGAACATGTGCGTCACGTGGGTGCGCAGATGGTTCTCGAGCAGCAGCCGGTTGAGGGACTCGAGCGACTTCTGGATCGCGCGGGACTGCGTGATGATGTCCATGCAGTAGTCCTCGCTCTCGATCATCCGAGCGACCCCGCGGAGCTGCCCCTCGAGGATGGCGGTGCGGTGCAGGGCGCGCTTCTTGATGTCTTCGATCACGCATCGAGGTTACCCCGCTCATGAGTCACTCATCCGTCGAAGGGATCGACCACCGGGAGCCCGGGAACGTCGAAGTCCTTCACGTTGCGGGTCACCAGCGTGAGCCCGTGGTGAAGAGCGGTCGCGGCGATCAACGCATCACCGAGGGGACGACGATCGGGCACCTGGATCGCCGCCACCAGCTGCGCGACCGCACCGGTCACCTCGAGCGCGGGAATGGCGAGGCCCTGCAGCACGGATCGGAACCATCGGTCGAGTGATGCTGCGGCGACGGCATCACGACGCTGCACGAGAAGGATGCCGCGTCGGAGTTCGAGCTCGGTGACCACGCTGATCCGCAGGGATCGCCGCGGCGTCGCCTCGAACCAGCGCACGACACCGGCATCGGGCCGCGGTCGACGGGTCTCCGAGACCACGTTCGTGTCGAGCAGGAACCCCGTCACAGGTCGACCTCCCGCTCGAGGTCGCGCGCTCGTTCCGACGCGAGGTCGTCCATGATGCGGCCGAAGACGTCGTCGGGATCCGCGCTCGTCAGCACGGGCGCGATCACATCGAGCAGCGACCGATCGTCGCCTGCGGGCGACTCAGACCGCAGCCGCTCGTACTCGTCGATGTTCAGCAGCACGTAGGCCGGCTCGCCTCGGCGGGTCACGAGCACCGGCTCCTCGTCGGCGATGCGCTGCGCACGCGCGACGGATTGATTGAAATCTCGAGCGGACATACGGAACACGATGCACCTCGTTTCTGATGTAGTGAGGGTACTACACAGACACGGCGTGAAAGGATGCCTTCATGCCGCGCACACCGATGGCGATGCTCTCGCCCGCCGATCAGGTCCGTCTCCGCGCGCTGCGCCGTATGAAGGCGGTCGCCCTGGGGGCGCTGATCTTCATGGCCGTCGTGTTCGTGTTCGCCTTCGCGTTCCAGGAGCGGATGAGCTGGCTCGGGTACGTGCGCGCCGCGGCAGAGGGCGGAATGGTGGGTGCCCTCGCCGACTGGTTCGCGGTGACGGCGCTCTTCCGCCGCCCGCTGGCCCTACCCATCCCGCACACCGCGATCATCCCGAGCCGCAAGGACGAGATCGGCCGCAGCCTGGGCGAGTTCGTCGAGACGAACTTCCTCGAGGCGAGCGTCGTGCGCACGAAGCTGTCGTCCACCGCCATCGCGCAGCGTGCCGGCGAGTGGCTGCGCGAGACGCCGCACGCCGAGCGGGTCGGCGCCGAGGGCGCGACGATCGCCACCGCGATCCTCAACGGGCTCAGCGACGACGACGTGCGCGATCTCATCTCCGACCTCGCGCGCGAGCACCTCGTCTCCCCCGAGTGGGGCCCGCCCGCGGGCGCCTGGCTCGAGAAGATCGTCGAGGCCGACGCCCATCACGGCGCGGTCGACCTCGCCGCCGACAGCATCGGGCGCTGGCTCGAGGCGAACGCCGAGTCGTTCTCCGGCCTCGTCTCCCGGCGCCTGCCTTCATGGGTGCCGCGGCTCGCGCACCGCTTCGTCGACGACACCGTCTACAACGAGGCCGTGAAGTTCGTGCAGGCGGTGCAGGCCGATCCCCGGCATCCGGCCCGCCTGGCGATCGACGGCTACCTCGGCCGCCTCGCCGACAGTCTGCAGAACGACCCGACCACCCGCGCGAAGCTCGAGAACGCGAAGGCGTCGCTGTTCGACAGCCCCCGCGTCGGCGCCCTCGCCGCCGAGGCGTGGAACACCGCGAAGAACGGCCTGCTCACGGCCCTGGCCGACCCCGAGAGCGGGCTGCGCCGCCGGGCCGTGCAGGCGCTCGAGGAGGTGGGCGAGCGTCTGACGACGGATGCCGCGCTGCAGCGCCGCGTCGACACCTGGGTATCGGATGCGGCGGTCTTCCTCGTCGACCGCTACCGCCACGACATCGCCTCGATCATCACCGACACCGTCGAACGCTGGGACCCGGCCGAGACGACCGAGAAGATCGAGCTCATGGTCGGCCGCGACCTGCAGTACATCCGCCTGAACGGCACGTTCGTCGGTGCTCTCGCCGGCCTCGCCATCTTCTCGATCGCCCACGCCCTGATCCCCGGAGTCTGACATGGCCCTCTCGCACGATCCGCTCTGGCCGCGCGCCGGATCCTGGCCCTCTCCCGACGCCGTCGACGACGCGGAGGCCGTGCTGCTGGGTGTCCCGGCCTGGCGCACGTCGCTCTCACCCACGGGTGCCGGGGCGACTCCGGCCGCGATCCGCGACGCACTCCCCCGCTACGGCACCGCGCTGATGGGCCCGCCGGCGATCGACCTGAACGAGGTGCTGCGCATCGCGGATGCCGGCGACGTGCACGAGCCCGACGGCGACGAGGGCGAGGCATCCGTCATCGCGCGGGTGCGGGAACTCTCGGAGTCGTTCGTCATCGCGCTCGGCGGCGACAACTCCCTCACCTACCCCGTGGCGCTGGGCGCCCAGGCGACCGGTTTGATCACCTTCGACGCGCACTTCGACCTGCGCGACGGCGTCTCGAACGGAACCCCGGTGCGCCGGCTCGTCGAAGACGTCCCCGTGCTCTCGACGCTCGACACCGCCCGCATCGACCCGACGCGCATCGTGCAGATCGGCATCGCCGACTTCGCGAACTCGGTCGCCTACGCCCGCCGGGCGGCGGACTGGGGCATCCGGGTGATCACGCTCGATGAGGTGCGCCGCCGCGGTGTCGACGACGTCGTGAACGAAGCCCTCGAGATCGCCGGTGCCGGATCAGATGCCCGCGTCCACCTCGACATCGACGTCGACGTCTGCGACCGCTCGGTCGCCCCCGGTTGCCCCGCGAGCGTGCCCGGTGGCCTGCAGGCGTGGGAGCTGCGCGCCCTCACCCGCGCCGTCGCCGCCGACCCGCGCGTCGTCAGCGCCGACCTCGCCGAGGTCGACGCCACAGCGGATGCCGACGACGCCCGCACCGTGCGCCTCGCAGCCCTCTGCGTGCTGGAGCTGCTCGCCGGGCTCGCCTTGCGCTGAGTCCTTCAGCCACCCGTCGGGAAAGCAGAAACCCCCGGGCGGCTGCCCGGGGGTTTTCGTGGTGGTGGACCTAAGGGGATTCGAACCCCTGACCTCCTCGATGCGAACGAGGCGCGCTACCAACTGCGCCATAGGCCCTTACGGAGATCAACATTATCACGACGTCGACCCCACCTCGGACGCCGCGATCACCCTGCCGCGCGACGGGCGAGCATGTCGCGCACGTGCGCCTCGATCTCGGCGTCGTCGACGAAGCCCATCTTCGCGTAGGGCGAAGCCTCGGCAGCAGGAGCGGTACGCGGGGCGGGAATCCGCACGGGCGCCGGAGCCTGCTCGGCGGCGATCTGCTCGGCGCGGGCGCGGAGTTCCGCAAGCCGTGCGGCCTTGCGGAGCTGCTCCTGCGCGTCGATCTCGGCGCGGGCGGTCTGCGCGCGCGACCCGGCGACCGCGACAAGCGGCTCGGGCAGCGGACGCGGGGTCCACGTCGCACGACCCTGGTCGTGGATCTCGGGCGCGACGCGCTCTCGCGGCGCCTCGGCGACCACATGACTCGCACGGGCGACTCGACCAGCGACAGCGGCCATCCGCTGCAGCGCGATCGCGCCGAGCAGGGCCAGAGCCCCGCCGACCCACAGCAGGGTCGACGCTCCGGTCGCGAGCAGTTGCCACACGCCGAGTCCCGCGAGCACCACTCCGACGAGCGCGGCGACGGTCGACAGCATCCGCACCCGACGACGCGCACGCGCCTGACGGATCACCGGATCGGCCCGCGTCGCCGCGAGTTCGGCACGCAGCGCCTCGAGCTCCGCGGACTCGCGCTCGGACTGCACGCGTTTGGCGAGCTTCTGCTGCGCCAGCGCGGTGCGAGCGCTCAGCTCGACGCGCACCTCTTCGGGGGTCTCGCTCGTCTCGGCGAGGATGCGCAGCGCCTGGTTCAGGCGCACGGCGTTGCGCTCGGCGGCGTTGTACTGGAAACGGCCGCGCCACGAGGGCAGCAGATAGAGCATCCACAGGAGCACGGCGACGAGCACGATCACTCCCCCGCTCAGCACCGGCCCGTCCATATCGATAACGGTAAGGGTACGAAGGTCGCTCGGCCCCCAGCCGGGCGCGTGTCGCGACCAGACGGATGCTTCCGACGGCGTGTCGTCAGACGGAGAGCCGGTCCGACGGAGGGATCGTCGCGGCATCCGGAGGAACCTGACCGCTCAACCAGCGCGCCAGCACCCCCTGCGGCACGTCCTCCTTCGTCAGCGCGAACGCGTAGTGGTCGCGCCAATCGCCGTCGATGTGGATGTACCGACGACGCAGTCCCTCGTAACGGAAACCGAGCTTCTGCACCACCCGCAGGCTCGCCGCGTTCTCGGGGCGGATGCAGATCTCCATGCGGTGCAGGCCGTACTCGACGAAGCACGCATCCGTCGCGAGCGCGACCGCGGTGGGGGTGATGCCCTTGCCCGCGAACTTCTCGCTGACCCAGTACCCGATCGTCGCCGAGCAGAGCGACCCGCGTGAGACTCCCCACACGTTCAACTGACCGGCGACCTCGCCGTCGTACTCCATGACGAACGGGTATCCGGCGCCGTCGCGGTACTGCTGGAGCAGACGACGGATGCTCAGGCGCATGTCGAACGACACCGAGCCGTAGGGAACCGTGGCCTCCCACGGCTGCAACCAGGACCGGTTCGCGAGCAGCTCCTGCTGGAGCACGCGGGCATCCTTCGTGCGCACGAGGCGCAGCTCGATCGATCCGTGTCGCATGCCCGCCATGAGATCCATCATCTCGCGCTCGACCCGCCGGAGGCCTAGAGGCGCTCGGCGAACTCCTTCAACCACGGGCGCAGCTCGCCGCCGAGGTCGTCGCGGTCGGAGGCCAGCTGCACGATCGCCTTGATGTACTCGACCCGGTCACCGGTGTCGTACCGCCGACCGCCGAAGATCACGCCGACCACTCCGGGGCCCGACGGGTCGGCCGCCATCTCCTGCAGCGCATCGGTCAGCTGGATCTCCCCGCCCTTGCCGGGTTCGGTGTGCTCGAGGATGTCGAAGATCGACGCGGGCAGCACGTAGCGCCCGATGACGGCGAGGTTCGACGGGGCGTCCTCGCGCGCGGGCTTCTCGACGAGTCCGGTGACGCGCACGGCATCCGAACCCTCGATGTCCTCGACGGCCGCCGTGCCGTACATGTGGATGTTCGCGGGATCGACCTCCATGAGGGCGATCACGGCGGCGCCGGAGCGCTCGTGCTCGGCCAGCATCTCGGTGAGCAGCGGATCGCGCTCGTCGATGAGATCATCGCCCAGGAGCACGGCGAAGGAGCTGTCGCCGACGTGCGCGCGGGCACGCAGCACGGCATGGCCGAGTCCCTTCGGCTCGCCCTGGCGCACGAAGTGGATGTCGGCGAGGTCGCTCGAGCGCACGACGCGCTCCAGGCGACCGTGGTCGCCCTTCTCCATGAGCTTGACCTCGAGCTCGGGCACCGAGTCGAAGTGGTTGGAGATCGCGTTCTTGTTGCGTCCGATGATGACGAGGATGTCGTCGATCCCGGCATCCGCCGCCTCTTCGACCACGTACTGGATGGCCGGCTTGTCGACGACCGGCAGCATCTCCTTCGGCATCGCCTTCGTCGCCGGCAGGAAGCGCGTCCCCAGACCTGCCGCAGGAATGACCGCCTTGAACTTCTGTGTACCCATCCCGACAGCCTACCGGTGGGCGCCGCGTAGACTCTGAGCCATGTCGAACGAGGTCGAGCACGCCAAGCGCGCACTGCGCGCCGAGCTCCGCGAACGCCGGGCGCTCCTCTCCGATGCGCAACGCGACGCCGCCGCCTCCTCGATCGGCGCACGCCTCGACGAACTCGTCGAGAGCCTCGGCGCCCAGTCGATCTCCTGCTACCTCTCGGCGACCGCCGAGCCGGGCACCCGTGAGTTCGTCACGCGGGCGGTGCGCCGCGGCATCCGCGTATTGCTCCCCGTCACCCGCGCCGACGGACTGCTCGACTGGGCCGTCGCGAACGACGACGACGATGTCGCCGAGGGACTCTTCGGCCTGCCCGAACCGACCGGCGAGGTGCTCGGCCCCATCGCGGTGAACGACGTCGATCTGATGATCGTGCCCGCCGCCGCGGTCGACCGTTCGGGCATGCGCATGGGCTGGGGCCGCGGCTATTTCGACAAGACCATCGGGTCGATGGAGAAGTGCCCTCCCGTGTACGCGGTCATCTATGATTCCGAGATACTCGACTCCCTGCCTCGCGAGGTGCACGACCAGCCGGTCGACGGCATCGTGACGCCGACGCAGACCCTCTCCCTGTCGCAGACGCGACGCTGACCCTCCGAGGACACCATGCCCACCTACGCCTATGCCTGCACGTCGTGCGGCCACCGCTTCGACGCCGTGCAGAGCTTCGCCGACGCGTCGCTCACCGTCTGCCCCGAGTGCGGCGGCACCCTGCGCAAGCAGTACGGGTCGATCGGCGTGACCTTCAACGGCTCCGGCTTCTATCGCACGGACTCGCGGGCGAAGAGTGGCGGATCATCGGATGCTTCGACATCATCGAAGAAGGAGTCGACGACCACGAGCGCCCCCGCGCCGACGTCGAGCCCGACCTCATCCTGATTCCCCACCACTCGGAGGTTCGCATGCTCAAAGGATTCAAGGACTTCATCCTCCGCGGCAACGTCATCGACCTCGCGGTCGCCGTCGTCATCGGCACGGCGTTCACCGCGATCGTCAACGCCGTGGTCGCCAGTGTCATCAACCCGCTCGTCGCCCTCTTCTTCAAGGCCGACGCGATGGGCGGCTTCGGCCCGCAGGTCACCAACATCTACGGCGACACGGTCACGTTCCCGCTCGGCGACCTGATCTCGGCCGTCATCAGCTTCCTCGCGGTCGCCCTCGTCGTGTACTTCGTGTTCGTGCTGCCGATGAACACCTTCAAGGCCCACGTCGAGGCCCGCAAGGGAACGTCCGCCGAGCAGCCCGAAGAGGAGCCGGCCGCCGCGACCGAGGCCGAGCTGCTCGTCGAGATCCGCGACCTGCTCGCGAAGAGCAACGCCCGCGACTGACGGGCACACCCTCTCTGCGCAGGCAACCGCACCGGACGTCCCGTTCCGCTCCGCAGCGTCACCACGACGCTCAGTAGTGGGGCGGGACGTCCTGCATCATGCGGTCGTCGTTGGGACCCGCGGGGCCGTCCGGGCGCCGCTTCCGGTCTTTCGCGACCGATTCGGGACCGCTCTCGGGGTCGGGATCGCTTCCCTCCACCGGCGTCAGGCGTGCGCGGCGGGAACCCGGCACGCGCTCGACCCGCTGCCGCGGAGCATCCGATGCGGGCTCCCCCGGAGAGGCATCCTCAGGCATCCGCTCGGTCAGCCGTTCGCGCCGTCATCGAGGTCGAGCGGCTGCGTGTCGTTCTCGGCACGCGCGGTCGACGGCGAGATGCCGAGCACCGAGGCGATCCGCGTCGCCGCCGTGGCCGGGTCGCTGTAGAGGTCGAACGCGTGCACGCGCACGTAGTGCCAGCCGAGTCGGCGCAGCACGTGCGGGCGCAGACGCAGGGTCTCGCGCAGCGAGTCGCCGCGCGATTCCGGATCGCACTCGATCACGACGGCCTTGCCGCCGTGCTGCGCGACCAGCGGCAGCAGACCACGGTAGTCCACGTCGACGGATGCTCCGAGCCGGCGCAGCTCGCGGGCGAGCGCGAGGGTCAACGGGTCGGCGAGGTCTTCGAGACGCGCGTCGCGGGCACGGGCGGCCAGGCCGCCGAGGATCGACATGAGCGTCGCTGCACCGTGCTCGAGGCGTCCATCGTCGAAGGACGACGGACGGATCGACGACACGATCACCATGGAACGGCGCGCGCGGGTCATACCGACCGTGAGCAGCCGCTCGCCGTCGGGCGTCGAGAGATCGCCGAAGTCGCTGAGCACTCGGCCGTGCTTGGTCAGACCGAAGCCGAGCGAGAAGATCACCCGGTCGCGGCTCTCGGCGACGGACTGCTCGAGGGTGAGAACGGCGAAGGGTTCTGCGGTATCGCGCCCCACGAAGTCGGCGACGTCGGAGCGTCCGGCGAAGGCTGCCGTGACCGCGGCGCGCACGCGCTCGGCATGACGGGCGCTCGCGGTCACGACCATGAGCGACTCGGACGGGCGGTGCACGGCATGCTCGACCACGAGCGTCACCACGCGGGCGACCTCGGCGTCGGGGCTCTCGACCGCACCCGAGATCGGGTCGGGCGTGCCCGTGCCTCCCTCGACGTAGTCGACCGTGAGGCTTCCCCGGCCGAGATACGACCCGGCCCAGGGCAGCGACACGATCTCGCCGCCGTAGAAGGCGTCGTTGATGAGCTCGGCGAGGTCTTCTCCCCCGGCGCGGTAGCTGCGCGTGAGCGTCATCACCGGAAGCAGCTCCGAGAGACGTTCGAACACCGAGGTCTCGTCGAACTCGACCTCGGGCTCCCAGAGATCATCGGGGTCGACGGCGATCTGGAACGGCGACGGACGCTGGGTCACCGGGTCGCCGAACGCGACGACCTGCCGCGCACGACGGATCGCGGGCGCAGCCTCGGCGAGGTTGATCGCCGCGGCATCCACCAGGAGAACGGCGTCGAACTCGACGGAGTCCGGGATCTCGGGCACGAGGTAGGGCGAGGAGATCCAGACCGGCGCGAGCGTGGAGACGAGCGTCGGGGCGGCGCTCACCACCTCGGCGGACGTCGTCGTGCTCTGCGTCAGGGCACGACGCAGGTTCGCGGACTCCTGCGGCTCATCGACGATCGCGATCTTCCACTGGTTGGCGAGCTGCCAGGCCAGCAACGGGCCGGCCATCGCGGCGTGCGCCTCGTCGACGAGACGGAAGTCCCGCTCGAGCCGATCGACGACCGCGGTGTTCGCGCCGAGGAGGGCGCGGTTGTCCTGGAGGGCGCGCTCGAGGAGAGACTGCCACCACGCGAACTCGAGCTCGTCGCCCACGCGCGACTCGGAGACGTGACGCACCGAGAGGTCGGTGAGCAGGGGCTCGAGCCCGAGGAGGGCGAGTTCGTCGCGCAGCTCCGCGCGCTCGACGAGGTTCTCGAAGACGTCGGACTTCGCCGCGAGACCCGCGAGCGTGCGCACCAGGCGCGCCACGGGCAGCGTCGCCAGCGGTTCACGTCGGCCGAGGGCCGCGTCGAGTTCGGCGAGTTCGGCCTCGACGCGCTGCCACGCGGCCGCGACCTCGCCGAGACCCAGGGGGATCTCGGGGGCGACGCCCGCATCGACGCAGCGCTGCCACTGCGTGCGCTGGGTCTGGATACGCAGCAGCGCCTCGTGCATCTCGGTGACGTGCACACCGGGACGCACGTACTCCTTCGCCAGACGGCGCAACCGCCGACGGTTCGCCGACGACATCCCCGGTGCATCGCGGCGGGACCCGTGCGCCTGGATCAGCTCGCCCAGCGGGCGCTCGAACACGGTCGGGCTGAAGCGGTCGAGCGAGTCGCGGATGCCCTCGAGCAGTCGCAGGTAGTCGCCGAGCTCGTCGATGGTCGAGAACGGGCGCATGTGGGTCTGGGCGATGAGTTCGTAGCCCCGCTCGAGCAGCGCCGGAACGCTGTCGGAGTGCAGGCGGCCCGCCAGCTCGTGCGCGGCGCGTGCGGCCTCGGTCGTGGCGAAGGTGACGCCGTACCAGGGCGAATCGTCGGGGCCGAAGCGGAACTCGCCGAGACGCGCGGCCTGCGCGAGGGCGGCGGCGGCCGGCCCGCGATCGCCGGCGAGACGCCGCAGGGACTCGTTGCTGAGTCGCGCCGTGGTCGACGGCGGGGTGGGCAGTGAGGCGAGTCGGGTGAGGTGACGGGTCGCCTCGAGCACGGAGGCATCCATCCCGGGCACGGGAGACGTGAGCGCGTGACGGTAGTCGCGGAGCACGGTGCGCAGGCGCACCAGCGCGTCGTCGACCTCTCCGACCTTGGGAGCGCTCGCCTTCTCGTTGCGACCGATGGCGCGCACGAGATCACGACGCACGCTCACCGGCGAGATCGCGAGGCTGTCGAGACCGATCCCGGCCAGGCGGTGGCGGACTCCGTCGAGCGTGGAGCGGCGGGCCGAGACGACGAGCACGCGCTTCCCCGCCCGGACGAGCTCGCCCAGCGCGTTGATCACGGTCTGCGTGCCGCCGGTGCCGGGCAGCGTCGCGACGGTCAGCGAGTGGCCGGCGGCGATGCGCGAGAGCACGGCCTCCTGCTCGGCATCCGCATCGAGCAACAGGGTGTCGGATGCCGGCGCGCGGTCGTCCGGCCCGGTGAAGTGCGGCGTGGCCCGCGGGGCCCTGACCCGCTCGCGGTCGCCGACGTGACCGGCGAGGGCGTTGAGCACCTGGTGGTCGAGCGTGCGGGTGTCGCGCGACATGGAGCCCGCGACGTCGGCGAAGGTCGACACGACCAGGCGCGGTTCGACCGAGAAGGTGTCGATCGTCCGGGTGATCGCACGCAGGCTGTCGATGACCGGCTGAGGCTTGAAGATGCCGCCGTCGTAGGCGAGGGATGCCAGGGTCGACGCGTCGATCGAGATGCCGAAGTGCTCGCGGGCGATGCGGACGAGTTCGGGATTGACCTCGAACGCCCCCTGCAGCTTCAGCTCGTAGTCGGAGTGGTGGCGGCGGATCGCGAGCGGGCGCAGCAGCACGGGGGCGGCGAAGAACGCTCCCCCGATCCGCCAGCGGGCGACGCCGACGGCGAGGTGCACGGCCTCGATGCCGCGCACGGTGCGCAGCTCGGTGTTCTTCGCGGTGATCCGCTCGGCGGCGAGTCGCGCGGTGCGCAGACCGACCTCGTCGCGGAAGAGGTTCGACAGCAGCGTCGATTTTCCGGTGATGAACTGCGGGAGGCTGCCGGGATGCGCCTTGGAGATGTCGATACCGGACTCGGCCCCGTCGCGGAAGCTGGTCAGCGGCGAGGGGCCGCCCAGATCGGCGGCTTCACTACGCAGTCGCGAGCGCTCGCCCTCGGCGGCGTGGGTCACGATGACGCCGGTCGACGAGGACCGGAGGTCGCTGAGGGTCACGGCGAGCGCTGCTCCCGCGTCTTCTACCGTCTTGCCTTCCCGTCGCCACACAACTCACACACTAAGCGCGCCGGGCGCGAGGCCCGGTATCCCGGGCGGGTTTCGCGGAATTCCGGTCACGGATGCCGTGGCGAACTCCTTCTGCACCGCCACCCGTCGAGAGCGACTCTCCCCCGTCCGTGGGCCTCCCCTCACGGCAGGCGGTCGCCGGGCGTCAGGATGGACGCATGACCTTCCGCTACGACTTCGCCCCCACGCCCTTCGGCGATGCGCTCGCGGTGTTCTCCGACGAGGGCATCGTGCGCTTCGATCTGTCCGAGTCGGAAGACCCGTCGGTCCCGTGGCTCCTCGAGAACGTCGCCCAGGAGCTGCGGGCGGTGCCGGAGCCCGACCCGGGTGCGGCCGATGAGCTGGCCGACCTCCTCGACCGCTACTTCGACGGCGCTCCGATCCGGTTCAACGAGCACCTCTCTCTCGACTGGCGCCTCGTCGACGGCTTCCCTCGACGCGCCCTCGAGGCGATCGGAACGATCGAGTGGGGCGAGACCCTGAGCTACGGAGAGGTCGCCGTCCTCGCCGGCCGCCCGGGCGCGGCCCGCGCCGTGGGATCGGCCTGCCGCATCACCCCGTTCTCGATCATCGTGCCCGTGCACCGCGTCATCCGCTCCGACGGCTCTCCCGGTCACTACGGGGCGCACCCCGAGCGCAAGCGGTTCCTCCTCGACCTCGAATCGGGCGGGCGGAGCGTTTAGCGCCACAGGATCGGCGCGGGTCCTGCCGAGTAGGCCGTCGGGATCCGCGCCGGAGGGGCGCCGGTGGTAATCTCACCGCGTGACGGGAACGGCGCCGTCGCGCGGAAGGCAGGTGGCCGTGAGCACTCCGACCGGAACCGAATCCGACACCGAGCTCGTCGCCCGCGCCGTGCGGGAACTCGCCCGCCGCACGCGGTTCCCGGTCGCCTTCGGCGGCCTCCTCGATGACGGTGTCGTGCACGTGACGACGATCGTCGGCAACCGCACCCGCAGTCTCGACGGCCTGCGTGTTCGACCCGAGCGCGGACTCGGAGGGCGAGCGATGATGGAGCTCCGTCCGCGCATGACCAGCGACTACGGGTCCTCGCAGCAGATCACGCACGACTACGACGTCTTCGTGCTCGGCGAGGGGCTGCGCACACTCCTGGCGGTTCCGATCGTCGTCGCGGGACGATCCCGCGGCGTGCTCTACGCGGGCGCCTGGGACGACGAGCAGATCGGCGGGATCACCACCGCCCCGGCCATGCAGGTCGCGCAGTCGGTCGCCGACGAGTTGCGCATCCGCGAGGAGGTCGAACGCCGACTTCGCGCCGGCGCCCCGGCATCCACCCCCCTGCCGGCCGGTCAGCAGGAGCAGTTGCGTGAGACATTCGCCGATCTGCGCAGCATCGCCGCATCGATCGACGACGACGAGCTGCGCGCCCGGCTCGCTCGCGTCGAGGGGCGTCTGCTCGCCCTCTCGGGTGAGCAGACGATGACCGCGACCGGCCCGTCACCCGTGGTCCGCCTCTCGCCGCGCGAGACCGATGTCCTCTCGTGCGCCGCGCTCGGGGCGACGAATGCCGAGATCGCATCGCAGCTCGGCCTCCGCGAGGGAACCGTAAAGGCATACCTCGGCACCGCCATGTCGAAGCTCGACGCATCGACCCGGCATTCCGCTGTCGCTCGGGCCCGGCGGGCGGGGCTCCTGCCGTGATCGCCTAAATCACACCGGAATTCCATTTGCATTCACCCCTGTATGCAAAAGGAATCGCCGTCGAATCGATTGCCGCAATTCGATTCGGCGAGTAATGTTCACTGCATGGCGAGACGAATTGTGCATCAACTGGTCGACGATATCGACGGCAGCGTTCTGGAGATCGGCGAGGGAGAGACCGTTCATTTCTCCCTCAACGGCACCGCGTGGGAGATCGACCTGAACTCGGAGCACGCCGCGGAACTCCGCGCAGCCCTCGAGCCCTACATCTCCGCCGGGCGTCGTGCGGGTTCCGCGAGCTCCCCGCGCAGCTCTTCGGGTTCCGCCCGTAAGCGACCTGCGCGCAACCCCGAGGTCGCGGCCATCCGCGCCTGGGCGAATGACAACGGATACTCGCTCTCGGAGCGCGGACGAATTCCCGCGCCCGTCATCGAGGCGTACAACAAAGCGCACTGATCGCGCACGAATACCACGAACGAAGGCTCTCCTCCGGGGGAGCCTTCATTCGTCGTGCTCGGTGACCCAGGCCTCATCGGGCAGGGCGATCTCCTGCGTCATGTCCTCGAGGAAGCGAATGACGACCGCGCGCTCCTCGCGCGTGAGCCTGGCCGCGGCGTAGAACCGCTTCGCCTGCTGACGCCCCACGGTCTGCATCGCCGCGTGGCGGGTCTCCTCGGTGATCGTGATCGCGAGCGCCCGGCGGTCGGTCGGGTGCGGCGAGCGCACGATGTGACCGCCCTTCTCGAGGCGGTCGAGCAGCTTGGTGGTCGACGCGGTCGAGATCGCCAGGTGCTGCGCGATGCCGCCCGGGGTCGCGATCGCGTGCCGGTTGGCGCACACGATGAGGTAATGCAGGGCACGCATGTCGGTCTCGTTGAGCTGCATGTAGCGACGCGAGGCGCGCGACAGCTTCTGCTCGGCCTCGCGCAACTCGCCGAGTGCTCCCATCACGAGAGCGATCTGCTGCAGGTCCTCCGGCGCGACCCCCGAGCGATCGACGAGCGCACTGCGCGGGTCGCTCGCCTCGACGTCGTAGATCGCGGCGTGGCTGAGCCCGTCGGCCGCGGCATCCGCTCGCGTACCGTCGACCGGCGCCCCCGTCTTCGGGGTAGTGCCGGGTGCAGTGTCCATGCGATCATGTTACACAACGATCTATTTCATGCTAAGTTAATTACTCGCCAAGCTAGTGAAATGACCTGCAGAGGACGCCATGGACGACGTGACCCTTCTCGACGAGAACGGAACCGCGATCGGTTCCCTGCCGAAGAGCGACGTCCACACCACCGACACCCCTCTTCACCTGGCCTTCTCCTGCCACCTGCTGAACGCGCGCGGACAGGTTCTGCTCACCCGCCGTTCGCTCGCCAAGAAGACCTGGCCCGGCGTGTGGACGAACAGCTTCTGCGGGCATCCCCGCCCGGGTGAGGCCATCGCGGATGCCGTGCACCGCCGAGCACACGAAGAACTCGGTGCGCGCGTCGTCGATCTGCGGCCCGCGCTCCCCGATTACCGCTACCGCGCCGTCGACGCGAGCGGCATCGTCGAGAACGAGGTGTGCCCCGTCTACGTCGCCCGACTCGACGGCGACCTCTCCCCCCGACCGGACGAGGTCGCGGAATGGGCGTGGGCGGATGCCGCCGACATCGCCGCCGCCGTCGCCGGGACCCCCTTCGCCTTCAGCCCCTGGCTGGTCGAGCAGCTTCCGCTGCTCCGAGAGAGCGGAGCACTCTGATCATGGCTTCCGTCGCGACTCAGGACGAACTCGGCACCCGCGTCGAGGAGGCCCTCCGGCAACGCTTCGCCGAGCGCAGCTCCGCCGCCGAGAACTACGGAGAACCGTTCGCCGCGCTCTGGCGTGCCGCCGCGGCGCACGCGATGGGCGGCAAGATGATCCGTCCTCGCCTGCTCCTCGACGCGCACCGAGCGCTGTCGGCATCCGGTTCGGAGGTCGACCAGACAGCAGCCATCGAGATCGCCGCAGAGGTCGAGCTGCTCCACTACGCCTTCCTCCTGCACGACGATGTGATCGACGGCGACCTCGTGCGTCGTCGGCAGCCGAACCTCATCGGTACCCTCGCGGCGTCCACGGGCCGGGCGCGCGAGGACTCCGAGCTGCACTGGGCGCGCTCGAGCGCCATCCTCATGGGCGACCTGCTGCTGGCGACCTCGGTTCTCGGCTTCGCGCGCGCCCGCGTCTCGACCGCCGCACGTCTGCGCCTGCTCGACCTCATCGAGCACACCATCGTCGAGACCGTCGCCGGGGAGCACATCGACGTCGGCCTGGGCGACGGGATCATCGAACCGGACCTCCGCACGATCCTGGAGATGAGCACCTACAAGACCGCGACCTACTCGTTCTCGCTCCCTCTGCGGGCGGCGGCGATCCTCGCCGGGGCCTCGGCCGAGCTCGAAGACGACCTGGCGGCGATCGGCCGTCATCTCGGACTCGCCTTCCAGCTCCAGGACGACCTGCTCTGCGTGTTCGGCGATCACGAGGTGCACGGCAAGGATGCGTTCTCCGACCTGCGCGAGGGCAAGGAGACGGCCATCATCGCCTATGCGCGGATGACGACCGCCTGGCCCCACATCCGGCAGCACTTCGGCTCCACGATGCTCGATGAGCACGAGGCCGTGCGCATCCGCGAACACCTGCGCGACTGCGGGGCCGAGCGATTCGTGCAGGGCCTCGTCGCCGATGAGCTCGCCGCGGCATCCGCGGTCGCGGTCGACATCGAGTCCGCGCACATCGTCTCGGGCGACGTCATCGACAGCATCCGCACCCTGATCGCGCGCATCGAGGGGCGCGCATCGTGACCGCATCGCCCGCGACCGGCGGCGACGAATCCCTGCGCCGGTTCAGCAGGACCGCCGAGATCGCCACCGCCGGCGTGATCCGCGCCTATTCCACGTCGTTCGGCATGGCGACCAAGCTGCTCGGCCCCCGCCACCGCCAGCACATCCGCAACATCTACGCGATGGTGCGGATCGCCGACGAGATCGTCGACGGCGTGGCCGCCGAGGCGGGGCTCGACGCCGGAGCGCAGGCCGACGCGCTGACGTCGTACATCGCCGAGACCCACCGCTCTCTGCGCACGGGGTACAGCAGCGACCTCATCCTGCACGCCTTCGCGCAGACGGCGCGCGCGTGCGGCATCGGGGAGGACCTCACGCAGCCGTTCTTCGACTCGATGCGCGCCGACATTCCCTCGGCGGACGCGGCGGCGGCGTACGACGCCGACGCCCACGCACGGTACGTGTTCGGATCCGCAGAGGTGGTGGGCCTGATGTGCCTGCGCGTGTTCCTGCGGGACGCCGAGCGCACGACCGCGCAGCTCGAGACGCTCGAGCACGGCGCACGCCAGCTCGGCGCCGCGTTCCAGAACGTGAACTTCCTGCGCGACCTCGCCGACGACACCGATCGTCTGCGCCGCAGCTATCTCGGCACGGCCGAGCGCCTCACCGACGCCGACCGCGACACCTGGGTCGCGACCGTCGAGACCCAGCTCGACGACGCCCGCGCCTCGATCCCGCTCCTCCCGAAGGATGCGCGCGCCGCCGTGCGCAGCGCGCTCGCCCTGTTCGCCGCGCTCACCCGACGCGTCGCGAAGACCCCCGTCGACGACCTCTACCGACGGCGCGTGCGCGTGCCCGACCCGCTCAAGGCAGTGCTCGCCGCACGCTCCGTGCTCGTCACCGCGGTGGAGCCCCGATGAGCCGGGTGGTGGTGATCGGCGCCGGCGTCGCGGGCCTCGCGACCGCGGGCCTGCTCGCACGCGACGGCCACGAGGTGCTCGTTCTCGAGAAGAACGCACAGGTCGGCGGGCGCGCGGGCAGCATCGAGCGCGACGGCTTCCGCTTCGACACCGGCCCCTCCTGGTACCTGATGCCGGAGGTCTTCGACCACTGGTTCGCGATGATGGGCACGTCGGCCGCCGAACAGCTCGATCTCGTGCCGCTCGACCCCGGCTATCGCGTGTTCCGTCAGCCGCAGGGCGATGCGGCGACCTCGGAGGTGACGGTGCCGGCGGGGCGCGACGCCGTCTCCCGGCTGTTCGAGTCGCGCGAGCCGGGTGCGGCGAGCGCGCTGTCCGACTACCTCGACTCGGCCCACCACGCGACCTCGATGGCCGAGAAGTATTTCCTCTACAACCCGTTCACCCGGCTGACGACGCTGACGACCGGAGAAGTGCTGCGCGCTGCTCCGCGGCTGTTCTCCCTCCTGGGCACGCGCCTGCAGGCCTTCGCGGGCCGACGGTTCCGCGATCCGCTGCTCCGGCAGATCCTCGGCTATCCGGCGGTCTTCCTCGGCACCGATCCGCGCAGCGCCCCCGCGATGTACCACCTCATGAGCGCGCTCGACCTCGACGAGGGCGTCAGCTACCCCCAGGGCGGTTTCTGGGGCGTCGCCCTGCGCATCGAGGCGCTGGCCCGCGACGCGGGCGCGCGCATCGTGACCGAGGCGGAGGTCACCGGCATCCGCACCACCGGCCGCGGTCGGGCGACGCGCGCGACCGGCGTGGAATGGACGGATGCCGCCGGCGAACGCCACATCGAAGACGCCGATATCGTGGTCTCCGGCGCCGATCTGCACCACACCGAGACCGCGCTCCTGCCCGCCGAGCAGCGCAGCTATCCCGAATCCTGGTGGAGCCGACGCACGAGCGGCCCCGGCGCGGTGCTCGTCATGCTCGGCGTGCGCGGTGCGCTCCCCGAGCTGCCGCACCACTCCCTGTTCTTCACCGACGACTGGGACGCGAACTTCGACGCCATCTTCGGATCCGAGCAGCGCATCCCCTCCCCCGCCTCGACGTACGTCTGCCGCCCCAGCGCGACCGACGACGCCGTGGCCCCGGCCGGTCACGAGAACCTCTTCATCCTCGTGCCGGTCCCCGCCGACCCCGACCTCGGCCACGGCGGCTCCGACGGCACCGGATCGGCGACGATCGAGCGCGCGGCCGACGCCGCGATCGACCTCGTCTCGACCTGGGCGGGCATCCCCGACCTGCGAGAGCGGATCGTGGTGCGCGAGACCAAGGGACCGGCCGACTTCCGCGACGACTACCACTCGTGGAGCGGGGGGATGCTGGGGCCGGCGCACATCCTGTCGCAGAGCGCGATGTTCCGCGCGCAGAACGCCTCGAAGCGGGTGCGCGGCCTCTACTACGCGGGGGCGACGACGGCGCCGGGCGTCGGTGTGCCGATGTGCCTGATCAGCGCGGAGATCGTGCTCAAGCGCATCCGCGGCGATCACTCCGCCGGCCCCCTTCCGGAGCCCGCGCGCACTCCCCGCGGATCGACGGGGCGCTGATGGGCTTCGTGTACCTGGCCGCCCTGCTGGTCTCGACGGGCTGCATGCTGCTGCTCGACCGGCGCTTCCGACTGTTCTTCTGGCGGGATGCGATCGCGGCGACCGTCGTCACGATCGCGGGTCTGGCGTTCTTCCTGATCTGGGACGTCTTCGGCATCGCCACCGGCATCTTCTACCGGGGCGAGGGCGCGATCGCGACGGGCGTCGTGCTCGCGCCCGAGATGCCGCTCGAGGAGCCGGTCTTCCTCACGTTCCTGGTGATCTGCACGATGGTCGTCTACACGGGGGCGGTGCGCCTGCTCACCCGCGGCCGCGCTCGCCCGGTGCCGAGCGAGGAGGCGCGATGACCTACCTGCAGCTCGCCGCGTGGTTCCTCGGCGCCGCCGTGGTGATCGCGATCGGCCTGACGCTCCTCGCTCGCGGTCGAGGTCCGCATGCCGGTGCCGTCGCCCTGACCGTCCTGGTGATGCTCACGCTGACGGCAGTGTTCGACACGATCATGATCGCGAGCGAACTCTTCCACTACGCCGGGCCGCAGCTGCTCGGCGTGCACATCGGCCTCGCCCCGATCGAGGACTTCGCGTATCCGCTCGCCGGCGCTCTGCTGCTGCCGGCGCTGTGGGCTGCGCTCCGCTCGCGGCGTACCGCCCCGGAAGACGCTCCTTCCTCTGAGAGGACCTGCGCATGACCGCACCCGCTGCCCGCCCGTCGCTCGCCCGCGACCTGGGGCAGATCCTGCTCTCGTCGCGCCCCATCAGCTGGATCAACACCGCGTTCCCGTTCGCCGCCGGTTATCTGCTCACGACGCGCGAACTCGACCTCACCGTCGTGATCGGCTTCGTGTACTTCCTGATCCCCTACAACCTCGCCATGTACGGGATCAACGATGTGTTCGACTACGCCTCGGATCTCGCGAACCCGCGCAAGGGGGGCATCGAGGGTGCGCTCCTCGCTCCGCGGATGCACCGCCCGACACTGTGGGCTGCGGCGGTGTCGAACATCCCGTTCCTGGTCTACCTCGTCGTGGTGGGCAACGCCGCGTCGACCGCGTGGCTCGCGGTCAGCGTGTTCGCGGTGATCGCGTACTCCGCGCCTCGTCTGCGCTTCAAGGAGCGCGCGTTCCTCGATTCGGTGACCTCGAGCCTGCACTTCGTGACCCCGGCGATCGTCGGACTGGCCCTGGCGGGCTCGGGCGTCACGCGCGACACCGTGCTCGTGCTCGTGGCCTTCTTCCTCTGGGGCATGGCGGCGCACGCGTTCGGCGCGGTGCAGGACGTCGGCCCCGACCGCGAAGCCGGCATCGGCTCGGTGGCGACCGTGATCGGCGCAGCCGCGACCGTGCGCCTCTCGCTGGGCCTGTGGGCGCTCGCCGGCATCCTGATGCTGCTGACGGCCTGGCCGGGACCGCTCGGTGCGCTGCTCGCCCTCCCCTACCTGATCAACGCCGCGCCGTGGTGGCGCGTGAGCGATGAGGACTCCGGCGCGACCAACCGAGCCTGGCGCCGCTTCATCTTCCTGAACTACTTCGCCGGCTTCCTGGCGACGATGATCCTCATCCTCGCCTGGGTCTCCTGACCCCGCATCACCCGAAAGGCCCTCACCATGCCCCGATCCGACCGCGCCACGACGCCGACCATCCGCGAACGCTCACGCCGCCACTCCTGGGTGCGCGTGTTCCTGCCGGTCGCGCTGATCCTGGTCTGGCTCGTGGGCGCGTCGCTCGGCGGCCCGCTCTTCGGCAAGGTCGACGAGGTCTCCTCCAACGACCAGACCACCTACCTCCCCGAGTCGGCGGACGCCACCCAGGTGCAGGAGCTGCTGGGCGATTTCCGCGACAGCGACGAGATCCCCGCGATCGCCGTCTTCACCTCCGAGACGACGCTGACGGATGCCGAGATCTCCGCGATCACGGACGCCGTCGCCGACACCCCCTCGCTCGAGGGCATCGCCGACGACGTCTCGCCCGCGCTCGTCTCCGACGACGGATACGCGGTGCAGGCGTTCATCCCGATCAGTGGAGACGCCGAGCTGAAGGACGTCACGGCCGAGCTCGGCGACGAGCTGCGCGCCTCCGCCCCGGACGGCGTCAGCGTGTACATCACGGGCCCCGCCGGATTCACCGCCGATCTCGCCGCCGGGTTCGCGGGCATCGACGGGCTTCTCTTGGGCGTCGCGCTCCTCGCCGTTCTGGTGATCCTCGTGCTCGTCTACCGCTCGTTCCTGCTGCCGCTCGTGGTGCTCTCCACCAGCCTCTTCGCGCTCTGCGTCGCTCTGCTGGTGGTGTGGTGGCTCGCGAAGTTCGAGGTCCTGCTGCTGAGCGGGCAGACCCAGGGCATCCTCTTCATCCTCGTCATCGGCGCCGCGACCGACTACGCGCTGCTGTTCGTCGCGCGCTTCCGCGAGGAACTGCGCATCGCGGAAGACAAGGGCACGGCGGTCATGGCCGCGTGGAAGGGGTCGTTCGAGCCGATCGTCGCCTCCGGCGGGACGGTGATCGCGGGTCTGCTGTGCCTGCTGCTGAGCGATCTCAAGTCGAACAGCACCCTCGGTCCGGTCGCGGCGATCGGTATCGTCTTCGCGATGCTCGCGGCGCTCAGCCTGCTGCCCGCACTGCTGCTGCTCTTCGGTCGCGCGGTGTTCTGGCCGCGGCGGCCGCGGTTCGAGCCGGAGGTCGTCGCCGAAGAGCACGGCATGCGCACCACGGGCCTCTGGGCGCGCCTCGCGGGAGTCATCACCCGTCGACCGCGGGTGATCTGGATCGTCACGACGCTGGTGCTGCTCGCCGGCGCCGCGGGCATCACTCAGCTCAACGCGGTGGGCGTGCCGCAGTCCGATCTCGTGCTCGGCGCGTCCGAGGCGCGCGACGGCCAGGCGGCGCTCGGTGAGCACTTCCCGGGCGGTTCGGGCAGCCCGGCCTACGTGATCGTCGCCGAGGACTCCCTGCAGGATGCCGCAGATGTGCTGCTCGCGAACGACGGCGTCGACAGCGTCGCGGTCACGGCATCCGATTCCCCCAGCGGAACCGCGAGCGTGACGACCGATGGCATCGTCGCGGTCGGCCCTCCCGGAACCGCCGCACCCGATCCGACGGTCGTCGACGGTGAGGTGCTGCTGCAGGCGACGCTCACCGACGCCGCCGATTCGGATGCCGCGGCCGAGACCGTCCGCTCCCTGCGCACCGAGCTCGCGGGCGTCGACGCCCTGGTCGGCGGCGTGACGGCGACGGCGATCGACACGAACGACGCGTCGATCCACGATCGCAATCTGATCATCCCCGTGATCCTCGTCGTCATCATGCTGATCCTGATGCTGCTGCTGCGCTCGATCCTCGCGCCGGTGCTCCTGATCCTCACCACGGTGCTGTCGTTCGGCACCGCGATGGGCGTCTCGGCGCTGGTCTTCAACGGCATCTTCGACTTCCCCGGGGCGGACCCCGCCGTGCCGCTCTACGGTTTCGTCTTCCTCGTCGCCCTCGGTATCGACTACAACATCTTCCTGATGACGCGCGTGCGCGAGGAATCCCTGGCGCACGGCACGCGCGAGGGTGTGCTGCGCGGACTGTCGATCACGGGCGGCGTCATCACCTCGGCGGGCCTCGTGCTGGCCGCGACGTTCGCCGCGCTCTCGGTGATCCCGATCCTCTTCCTCGTGCAGCTCGCGTTCATCGTGGCGTTCGGGGTGCTGCTCGACACGTTCATCGTGCGGTCGCTGCTCGTGCCCGCGCTCGCCTACGACATCGGCAAGAGGATCTGGTGGCCGTCGAAGCTCTGGCGCCGGGGCCTGGACTGAGTCTCTGCCGAGCCTCGACTGCACCTCGGGGGCCTGCCGTATCCGGTCGCTAGACTGGAGCCCAGGCCCCCGTAGCTCAGCAGGATAGAGCAGCCCTCTCCTAAAGGGCAGGTCGCAGGTTCGAATCCTGTCGAGGGCACCGATGATCATCCGACGACGAGTGGGGACACGACGATGACCGATCCGACGCAGAACCCGTACGTTCCGCCGCCCGCACCGGGCGCGGGCATCCCGCCCGTCCCGCCGGCCACGTCGGTGCCGCCCGTTCCCCCGGCACCCACCGCGAGTCCGCTCGGGTACCAGCCGCCGCCCGCGCCGCAGTCTGCACCGCCGGTCGCACCGCAGTATGCGCCTCCGGTCACGCCGCAGTACGCGACGCCGCCGCAGCCCGTCCAGCCCCCGCAGCAGGTCGCGCCCTACGGCTACCCCGGTCAGACCCCCGTGCCCGCCGGTCGGAAGCAGACGTCACCACAGACCAGCAGCATCATCTCGGTCGTCGCCGGAGCGGTCTCGATCATCGTCCTGCCCTGGATCGCCGGATTCATCGGCATCGGGATGGGCGTGTTCACCCTCCGCACGCAGTCGACCGCGCGTCGTCAGGGGCTTCCCACCAGCGGTGCCCATACGACGATGGCGATCATCGGGATCGTGCTCGGCTCGATCGGCATCCTCGCGAAACTCGCGCTCGACTACTTCCTCTGATCCGTTCCGAGTCGCGCCTGTCGCTCGCGGTCAGGCCGCCAGCGCCAGGTACGGCTCCCACCGCGGGTCGCTGCGCTCGGTGCCGCGCACGGTCCACGCCGTGCCGTGCGGAGGCCGAGGAACGAACCGTAGCTCCCAGCGCATCTCCTGCGGTGTGCGATTGCTCTTGACGTTGTTGCAGCGCAGGCAGCAGGCGACGAGGTTCTCCCACGAGTCGGCTCCGCCTCGCGAACGCGGCATCACGTGGTCGATGGTCGACGCCGCCTTGCCGCAGTAACCGCACCGATGATTGTCGCGACGCAGCACGCCGCGACGGGTGACCGGCACGCGTCTGCTGTTCGGCACGCGCACGTAGCGCGAGAGGATGATCACCGCCGGGCGGTCGTAGGCACCGCGGCTCCCCCAGACGGGGTCCCCCTCGATGCGTTCGATCACGGAGGCCTTGTCGTTCATCACGAGCACGAGGGCCCGCTTGAACGACACGATCGCCAGGGGCTCGTAGCCCGCGTTCAGGACAAGTGTGCGCATTCGTCATCCTCTCGATCCGCCGGGACGGCTTCCCGGCACTCTCGACTCACACGACGTCGTGCTGGCGGAGGAATGATCGCAGAGACGAAAAAAGGCGCTGTCTAGAGACAGCGCCTTCTGCGCGCGGAAGAACCGCGGCGTCCCTGCGGGCAATGCCGGAGGACGTGACGACCGAGGGCATCCATGGTGCGGATACTCGGTTGCGTGTCCATCGGCTTCTCCCGTCAGTTCGACGACGGGTTCAGGCTAACCCATTACGGACGGTGCAGGGCGAAACAGCCGGTGAACGTTCGGGCGTGTTCGCCCAGCGATCGCCCCGCCGAGCGGCTCAAGAAAGGTCAGCCGGCGTTGGCGCCGAGCCAACCGATGGGCTCGACGAGTCCGCCGTTGACCCAGACCTCGAAGTGGAGGTGGTTGGCGGTCGAGCGACCGGTGCTGCCGACGTAACCGATGAGCTGGCCGGCTTCGACGGTCTGCCCCTGCTGCACCTGACGCGAGCCGTAGATCATGTGGCCGTATGTGGTCTGCACGCGCTGGCCACCGATGACGCTGTCGAGCATGACGCAGACGCCGTATCCGCCGATGCTCTCGGCCGAGGCGCGCACGACGCCGGCCGCGGCCGCGTAGATCGGGGTGCCCGCGGGGGCGAGCATGTCGGCGCCGTTGTGACCGCCGCCGACCGTGCGGCTGACGTTCCAGGAGCCGAGGGGAAGCGGATAACGGACCTCGCCCGATCCGGGCGCGACGAGCGCGTAGCCCGCGGTGTTGAAGCTGGTGCTGGTGCTGGCAGCGGCGGCCTTCGCCGCCTCAGCGGCCCGTGCGGCGGCAGCTTCTTCGGCCTTCTTCTTCTCGATCTCCTCCGGCGTGGTCGCCGTGAAGGTTCCGCGATCGAGGGGAGCTGCAGTGGCCTCGGAGGCCACGACGAGCGACTGCGCGTCAACGGCGGCGAGCTGCTGGACGGTGGTGGCGGCCTCTGCCGGCTTGGTGGCGGCGTAGGCGGGCAGAGCGACGGCGGCGACCAGAGCACCGACTGCCCCGAAGATGGCGACCGACCGGATCGGCTTCGCGATGGAGCGGGTGCCGTTCTTCCCACCGGTACGGCGGGCGACAGCGCGGTCTTCAGATTTCTTCACGGGCAATTCGTTGTCTGCGACCAAAACATCCTCCAGCGCCTGCGCGCTCGGGTAGCGCTGACTCGTCGGCACTCTGCTCTCGTGGCACGTGTGTATCTCGGGTACGTTGTGCGTTTCTCACCGCGTCGACGACGAGCCTGGGAGGCAACCGACGCGATTCATCGTCTGCGGGCTTCGCGGACGACTCGACCGAGGTTACCGGAAGATAACGATCATGTCACCCTGTGAACCTGGCAATCCTCGGAGAGCCAGTTCAGGAGCCATTTTCAGGCAGGCTCCCCGACGAGGAAGATGTGCGAGGCCAGCTCGACGGGAAGCTCGAGCCCGTCATCCTTGCCCTCCATCTGGATCAGGACGTATCCCTCGTTGAAGCGGAAGTCGCCGCGCGCACCGGGCATGACGCCCGCGTCGCGCAGCTGCTCGAGCAGTTCGGGGTCGACCTGCGCGGGCTCGGCGAGGCGACGGACGGTGCCGTCGATCGGTTCACCCGCCGCATTCAGCTTCTGCACGAGGCCGATGACGCCCTCGTCGAAGGTGCGCGCCGGAAGGTCGCCGAGCTGGTCGAGACCGGGGATCGGGTTGCCGTAGGGCGACTCGGTCGGGTGCCCGAGGAGCTCGACGAGGCGACGCTCGACCTGCTCGCTCATGACGTGCTCCCAGCGGCAGGCCTCTTCGTGCACGAACGCCCAGTCGAGTCCGATCACATCGGACAGGAGGCGCTCGGCGAGGCGATGCTTGCGCATCACGTCGACGGCCTTGCGGCGGCCGGCATCGGTGAGCTCGAGCGTGCGATCCTCCGAGACGATCACCAGGCCGTCGCGCTCCATCCGGCCGACGGTCTGCGAGACCGTGGGACCCGAGTGGCCGAGGCGCTCGGAGATGCGCGCACGCAGCGGAACGATGTTCTCCTCCTCGAGTTCGAGGATGGTGCGGAGGTACATCTCCGTGGTGTCGATCAGATCCGTCATGTTCTGGCCCTCCGAGGTTCTTAGGCAAGCCTACATTCCCGCACGGACATCGGGCTCGCGCACGGTGAAACACGCCCTGCGCGCCCCCGTAGAATCTACGCATGGCGATCGAGATTCCGCGTGACCTCCTGCCCGTCGACGGCCGTTTCGGCTGCGGACCCTCGAAGGTGCGCCCCGCGCAGCTCGAGGCTCTGGTGACCGCGGGAGCGTCGATCCTCGGCACCTCGCACCGCCAGGCACCCGTGAAGAACCTCGTGGGCAGCGTGCGCGAGCAGCTCTCCGCCCTGTTCCGTGCGCCGGAGGGATACGAGATCCTGGTCGGCAACGGCGGGTCCACGGCGTTCTGGGACGCGGCGGCCTTCGGCCTCATCGAGCGCCGCAGCCAGAACCTCGTCTTCGGCGAGTTCGGTGGCAAGTTCGCCGCGGCTGCGGGAGCCCCCTGGCTCGATGCCCCCGACGTGCGCAAGGCCGAGCCCGGATCGGCGACGACCGCGCAGATCGTCGACGGCGTCGACGTCTACGCCTGGCCGCACAACGAGACCTCCACCGGCGTGGCCGTTCCCGTCGAGCGCGTCGCCTCCGAGGGGGCACTGACCGTCATCGACGCGACCAGCGCCGCGGGCGGCATCGACTTCGACGCCACGCAGGCCGACCTCTACTACTTCGCGCCGCAGAAGAACCTCGGGTCCGACGGCGGGCTGTGGTTCGCCGTCGCCTCGCCGGCGGCGATCGAGCGGATCGAGCGGATCGCGGCATCCGATCGGTACATCCCGGAGTTCCTGAGCCTGAAGAACGCGCTCGACAACTCGCGTCTGAACCAGACGCTCAACACCCCGGCGCTGACGACTCTGCACCTGCTCGACAGCCAGCTGCGGTGGATCCTCGACAACGGGGGCCTGAGCTGGGCCGCCGCCCGCACCGCCGAGTCCTCCGGCGTGCTCTACGACTGGGCGGAGGCCTCCTCGGTCGCGACACCCTTCGTCGCGGAAGCGGCGCACCGCTCCCCCGTCGTCGTCACGATCGACTTCGACGACAGCATCGACGCGGCGGCGATCGCGAAGACGCTCCGCGCCAACGGGATCGTCGACACGGAGCCGTACCGCAAGCTCGGGCGCAATCAGCTGCGCGTCGCGACCTTCGTGTCGATCGAGCCCGACGACGTGCGCCAGCTCACCCGCGCGATCGACTTCGTGCTCGCGAACACCGCTTCCTGAGGTGCGGGCGCGGGCCCTGAGCCCGCGCCCCTCCCCGGATGCCGGGGAGGATCACTCCTCGTCGTCGGAGTCCTCGTCCGAATCGTCGTCGTCGTCGGAATCGTCTTCTTCCGAGTCGTCATCTTCCGACTCCTCATCTTCCGACTCCTCGTCCTCCGACTCGTCGTCCTCGGACTCCTCGTCGAGCTCGTCGATGTCGACACCGTCGAGATCCCCGGCGTGGAGGATGTCCGGCTCGTCGTCGTCGAGATCGTCGTCGTCGAGATCGTCATCCGCGTCGTCGCTCTCGTCGTCGGCGGCACCGTCGACCGCCGCGCCGGAATCGTCACCGGCGGCTGCGGCCTGCTCGGCCAGTTCGACCTGGTGCGCACGGTAGTCGGCGAGACGCTCGGCCCACGGCACCCACTCGGGTGCGAGAAGCGCACCGTCGCCGGGCAGCAGCTCGACCTCGAGCACCGTCGGGTCCTCGTCGTCGACCCGTGCGACCGTCACGATCCAGTACCAGCCGGGGTAGCCGGCGAGGCGGTTCTCGAAGCGCAGCGAGACCGAGCCGTCCTCCTCGGGGAGGAAGCCGGCAGCGGGGCCGATGGTGTTCGCGGGAGTGATCTCGCGCAGCGCGGCGAGCGCGAGATCGTGGGCTCCGATGAGACGCTCGTCGGCGTCAGGCTTCGAGGTCATCAGCGACCTTGCGCAGGACGGCCGCGATCTTGCGGCCGTGGGAGGAGGACGGGTAGCGTCCGCGACGCAGATCGCCGCCGATGCCGTCGAGCAGCTTCACGAGGTCCTCGACGATGATCGCCATGTCGTCGGCCGGCTTCCGCTTGGCCTTCGCGAGGCTCACCGGCGCTTCGAGCACGCGGACCGAGAGCGCCTGCAGACCGCGCTTGCCGTCGGCGACGCCGAACTCGACGCGGGCGCCCGCCTTGACGGCGGTGCCGGCGGGCATCGCCGACGCATGCAGGAAGACGTCCTGGCCGTCATCGGATGCGATGAAGCCGAAGCCCTTGTCTTCGTCGTAGAACCTGACCTTGCCGGTGGGCATGGGAGAAACCTCGCTGAATCGGTGCAGAACAAGACAGCCGCGCACGTGCGCGACCCCCTCCAGCCTACCGGTCACCGGCCGCGAGATCTCGAAGGCCCCGGTGCGGGTAGGGTGAGACTGATGAGCACGCAGAACTCCCAGCCGGATGTTCCGATCCGCCGAGTGGATCGCATCCTGGCCTTCACGGCGCTCGGCATCGCCGCGGCATCCGTCATCTGCTTCTTCGCGATCATCATCGGAACCGCGCTCGGCATGGATCAGAAGGCGTTCGGCCACGGCGCCTGGCCCGTCATCGCGTTCATTCCCTACTGGGGGCTCCCCCTCGCCTTCGCGATGATCATCACGCTGCTGACCATGAGCTTCATCCGGAAGGGTCGCGCATCGCGACCCTGAGGGCGGCCTCGTCATGAGCACGCACGCACGACCGCTGGCCGATCGCCTGGCTGCGGCGGGCGACGACGACCTCACGCGGCTCTTCGCCGCGCGCGGTGTGCGCGCCGACCCCGGGTGGCACGACTTCTTCGACGCTGCCGAGGCCCTGCTCGATCCGTCGTCACTGGCCAAGGTGCTGCCCCGGCTGACCTCGGATGAGGCGGCGGCCCTGCTGCGTGCGGACGGCGCGGGCGACGCCGGCGATCAGCGCGAGGCCCTCGACGCCCTCGCGCTCCTGACCGCCGACGGCTCGACCTGGCCGGAGCTCGCGACGGCGCTCGAGGGTCGCCCCGCCCCCGCACCGCTCGACGCATCGGCGCCGCACCCTTCCGACCCTGCGCCGTCGGCGCACGCCGCCGAGCGCGCCTTCACCACGGTCGCCGTCCTCGCCGACCTGCTGATGATCACCCGGGATGCCCCGTTCTCGCTCCTCGCGGGCGGCACCGTGAGCGCCGCGGAGAAGCGCCAGCTCGCCGAGGCGGGGATCGCGGTCGACCTGGTGGACGCCCTCGTGTCGATCGCCGTCGACGCGGGGCTCGCCACCGCGGCCGAGCGTCGACTGCGCGTGACCGCGGACGGCGACGGCTGGTTGCGCTCCTCGGCATCAGATCGCTGGACGAGACTCGCGACGTCGTTCCGCGACGCGCTCCCCCGCGGCGTGCGCACCCCGAGCGGCGGCTGGATCGCCACCGACGCCTGGATCGACGCGCACCCGTGGGATCCCGCCTGGCCCGACCGCAGCCGCGCGCTGCGCGAGACGGCCCGACTGCTCGGACTCGTCGCCGGAGACGGCAGCGAGCCCGCGTGGGCGACGCCGCTGCGCGAGGGAGCCCCCGCCGACACCTCGGCGCTCGGCGTCCTGCTGCCCGCCGAGGTCGATCGCTTCTTCCTCCAGAACGACCTCACGGCGATCGCCCCCGGCCCCCTCGCCCCCGCGCTCGACGTGCGGCTGCGCACGATCGCCGCTCGCGAATCCGCGGCGCAGGCATCCTCCTACCGCTTCACCGCGGAGTCGATCGCGCACGCCTTCGTCGTCGGTGAGAGCGAACAGGGCATCCTCGACTTCCTCGGCGGTATCTCGCTGACGGGCATCCCGCAGCCGCTCGCCTACCTCATCGCCCAGACCGCCCAGCGTCACGGGCTGGTGCGCGTGTCGACCGACGACGAGACCGGACGCACGCGCATCGAGAGCGACGACCGGCACCTCATCGACGCGATGGCCGTCGACCAGAGCCTGCGCCCGCTCGGCCTGACCGCTCACGTCGCCTCTCTCACCACCAAGGTCGGTCGCGACACGGTGTACTGGGCGCTCACCGATGCGCGGTACCCGGCCACGCTCATCGGCGCCGACGGCGCGCCTCTCATCGGCGACCGGCATCCGCCGCGAACGGCGACCGCGCCGGCAACCGCCGCCGTCGACTACGCGCCGTTGATCGCCCGCCTGCGCTCGCGACAGGGCCCCGACGCGGATGCCGCCTGGCTCGACCGCGAACTCGAGGCCGCCGTCCGCGCGCGTGCCGTGGTGCGCGTCACCGTGGGCATGCCCGACGGATCGACCCGAGACCTCCTCCTCGAAGCGACCGGGCTCGGCGGCGGACGTCTGCGCGGTCGCGACCGAGCGGCCGACGTCGAGCGCACCCTGCCCGTGTCGAGCATCCGCAGCGCGACGATCGTCGCCCCGTAGGCGCCCGCACAGCCGGGCGCGGGTAGGATTGTCTGCTATGTCTGATGGCCCCCTGATCGTCCAGAGCGATCGCACCGTGCTGCTCGAGGTCGCCCACGCGGATGCCGAGAGCGCGCGCCACGAACTGGCGATCTTCGCCGAGCTCGAGCGCGCCCCCGAGCACATCCACACGTACCGCATCACACGCCTGGGACTGTGGAACGCACGCGCCGCCGGGCACACCGCCGACGACATGCTCGAGACCCTCGACCGCTGGTCGCGCTTCCCCGTGCCGCCCTCCGTGGCCGTCGATCTGAAGGAGACGGTGAACCGTTACGGCCGTCTGGTGATCGAGCGCGACGAGGAGGGCGTGCTGATCCTGCGCTCCACCGACCCCGCCGTGCTGTCGCAGGTCGCGCACAACAAGCGCATCCAGCCGCTGCTGATCGGTCACCCGACTCCCGAGACCTTCGTCGTCGACGCCTGGGCCCGCGGCCAGATCAAGCAGGAGCTCCTCAAGATCGGCTGGCCGGCCGAGGACCTCGCCGGGTACACGCCGGGCACACCGCACGAGATCGACCTCGCCGAGAGCTCGTGGAAGATCCGCCCCTACCAGCAGGATGCCGTCGACGCCTTCGCGAAGGACGGCTCCGGGGTCGTGGTGCTCCCCTGCGGCGCGGGGAAGACGATCGTCGGCGCCGGCGCGATGGCGGCGACCAAGACGACCACGCTCATCCTCGTCACGAACACGGTGTCGGCCCGCCAGTGGCGCGACGAACTGCTCAAGCGCACGAGCCTCACCCCCGAGGAGATCGGCGAGTACTCCGGCCAGTCCAAGGAGGTCAAGCCGGTCACGATCGCGACGTACCAGATCCTCACGGCCAAGCGGAAGGGCGAGTACGCGCACCTGGCGCTCCTCGACGCGCTCGACTGGGGTCTGATCGTCTACGACGAGGTGCACCTCCTTCCCGCGCCGGTGTTCAAGCTCACCGCCGACCTGCAGGCCCGCCGCCGCATCGGCCTGACCGCCACGCTCGTGCGCGAGGACGGTCGCGAGGGCGATGTCTTCAGCCTGATCGGCCCCAAGCGCTTCGACGCACCGTGGAAGCAGATCGAGGCGCAGGGCTTCATCTCCCCCGCCGCCTGCTACGAGGTGCGCGTCGACCTGCCACCGGACGACCGGCTCGAGTACGCGGCCGCCACCGACGACGAGCGCTATCGTCTCGCCGCCTCGGCGCCGGCCAAGATCGACGCCGTGCGGGAGCTGATCGCGAAGCACCCGGGCGAGCGGATCCTCGTGATCGGTCAGTACCTCGACCAGCTCGAGACGCTGTCGCAGGCACTCGATGCGCCGCAGATCACCGGAGCGACACCGGTCGACGAGCGCGAGGAGCTGTACCGCCAGTTCCGCGAGGGCGAGATCGAGCTGCTCGTCGTGTCGAAGGTCGCGAACTTCTCGATCGATCTGCCCGAGGCATCCGTCGCCATCCAGGTGTCGGGATCGTTCGGATCGCGCCAGGAGGAGGCCCAGCGCCTCGGCCGTCTGCTGCGCCCGAAGCAGTCGGGTCACACCGCCAGCTTCTACACCCTGATCGCCCGCGACACGATCGACCAGGACTACGCCCAGAACCGCCAGCGCTTCCTCGCCGAGCAGGGCTACAGCTACACGATCCTCGACGCGCACGACCTCGCCTCATCGTTCGCTGACCGCTGATCGACGGGGCGCACCGGCAGATAATCAGCCAGAGCATCGGCGGAGTCACCATAATGGGGTCATGACTGCTGCGCGCATCCTTGTCGTCGACGACGAGCCGAACATCCGTGACCTGCTCTCCACGGGCCTCAGCTTCGCGGGGTTCCAGGTGAAGACGGTCGCCAACGGCGCCGCCACCATCTCGGCCGTGCTCGAGGAGGAGCCGGACCTCATCATCCTCGACGTGATGCTGCCCGACATGAACGGGTTCAGCGTCACCAAGCGACTGCGCGGCGCCGGATTCACCGCGCCGATCCTCTTCCTCACGGCGAAGGACGGCACCGACGACAAGATCGAGGGGCTGAACGCCGGCGGCGACGACTACGTGACGAAGCCGTTCAGCCTCGACGAGATCGTCGCGCGCGCCCAGGCGATCCTGCGCCGGACCATGCAGGCCGACGAGGAGTCGATCATCCGCGCCGGTGAGCTCGCGATGGATCAGGACACGCACGACGTGCACGTGGGCAAGGAGCCGATCGAGCTGAGCCCGACCGAGTTCAAGCTGCTGCGCTACCTCATGCTCAACCCGAACCGCGTGCTGTCGAAGGCCCAGATCCTCGACCACGTGTGGGAGTACGACTTCAACGGCGACGCCGGCATCGTCGAGAGCTACATCTCGTACCTGCGCCGCAAGATCGATCCGCACACCGAGGAATCCCTCATCCAGACCAAGCGCGGATTCGGCTACATGCTCAAGGTCGGCAAGTCCGCCTGACCCGAGCCCGCTCGACCAGAACCACGCCGCACCGGGAGGACCGCATGGCGCACAAGCCGGATGCGGTCACCGCATGGTGGCGTCGGATCAGTCTGCGCGCCAAGGTCACGGGCGTCACGGTCGCGATCCTCGCGCTCGGGCTGCTCGTCGCCGGCGTCGGCACCGTCCCGGTGCTGCGCAATGCGCTCGTGCTGAACATCGACGCACAGCTGCCCGCCCTGGTGTCGAGCAACCTCGCCGATCGGTACTTCGTGCTCGCCGACGACGGCGAGACGCTGACGCCCCGCGACACCCCGCGCGACTTCGCCGTCGCGATATACAACGCGGACGGGGATCTGCTCGCATCGTCCGGAGCGATGCCGCTGGAGTCCGCCCCGCTCTTCCCCTCGTCGTACTCGCCGCAGAAGGCCGCGGCGAACGAGGACGAGGTGACCGACCTCCTCGGCAAGGACGGCAGCGTCTACCGCAGCGCCGTCGCGATCATCCCCGCCGACGGCGGCGCCCTGCGCATCCAGCTCGTCGCGATGCCGCTCGATGAGGCCGACCGGATCATCTCGCAGTACTTCGGCATCTACATCACGATCGCCCTGATCACGATCCTGATCGCCGCCCTCGCCACCCGCGGGCTCGTCACCCTCACCTTCCGCCGGTTGGGACAGGTCGAGGCGACGGCCATGTCGATCGCCGCGGGTGACTTCAGCCAGAGGCTCACCGATCTGGAGCCGACGACCGAGGTCGGCCGGCTCAACACCGCGATCAACACGATGCTCGACCGCGTCGACCGCTCGCTCGCGCAGCGCGAGCGCACGGTGCGGCACATGCGCCGCTTCATCGGCGATGCGAGCCACGAGCTGCGCACGCCGCTGGTGAGCGTGCGCGGCTACGCCGAGCTGTACCGGATGGGTGCGATCCAGGGCGACGAGGACACCGCCCGTGCCATGGAGCGCATCGAGAAGGAGGCGATCCGGATGGGTGTGCTCGTCGAGGACCTTCTCGCTCTCGCCCGTCTCGACGAGGAGCGCGAGCCGGAGATCGCCGCTCTCGACCTGCGCCCCGTGGCCCGCGACGCCGCCCTCGACCTGCGCGCGGCCGCTCCGGGACGCACCGTGACGGTCATCGACCGCACCGCCGAGACGAGCGACACCGCGAGCGTGCGCATCGCCTCGGTTCCCGCACCCCCACCGCCGCCCCGCGGGCTCTCGCGTGCGGCTCTATCGCGTCTGCGGCGGCGTCCGCGTTCGACACCCACGCCGACCGAGCAGATCCCCGCGATCGACTTCTCGGAGACCCCCGACACCCCCGTCCGGACTCCCCCGATCGTGCTCGGCGAGGAGAACAAGGTGCGCCAGGTCGTCACCAACCTGCTCGGCAACGCGCGCCGGTTCTCTCCCGAAGACGGCCCGATCGAGATCGTCGTCGACGCGAACCGCGTGCAGGGCACGGCGAGCATCGCGATCGTCGACCACGGAGAGGGCATCCCGCCGCAGATCCGCGAGCAGATCTTCGAACGCTTCTGGCGCGCCGACACGTCTCGCGCACGGGAGACCGGCGGGTCGGGCCTCGGCCTCGCGATCGTCGCGTCGATCATGAAGGCGCTGCACGGCAGCGTCGCCGTCTCGGAGACCCCCGGTGGCGGCGCTACCTTCACGGTGACCCTGCCCCTGGCACCGTCGCGCGCGACGCCCGCGCACCTGCTCGAGGACACGCAGCCGCTCGAGCCGCTCGACCTCTGACACGGCCGCGCCCGGCACACGCCCCGTCGCGCCCAACACACGCCCTGCACAGCCGGGCGATCGCACAGGTTCTTCCGCGACGCCGTGGAGCACGCGCATCGCGGGGACGGACGGGCGGATGCTCGACCTAATCTCGGAACTCCCATCACGAAGGAGAATCCAGATGTCCGTCTTCACCGTCGACACCGAAGCAGTCCAGGCAGCGAACAGCGCGGCCCGCGCCACCATGGAGCGCCTGCAGTCCGAATCGACCACCCTCATGGCGCAGCTCACGCAGCTGCAGTCGTCATGGGTCGGCAGCGCCTCGACCGCGTTCCAGGGATGTGCGGAGCAGTGGCGCACGGCGGCCCTGCAGGTCGAGCAGGTGCTCGACTCGATCGGCACCTCACTCGGTTCGGCCGCGATGCAGTACAGCGACGCCGACCAGTACTCCGCGAGCCTGTTCCGCTGATGCCCGTCGGCCGATGCTCACCGGCCGACCCCGACGTCCTGCGGACGGTGGTTCCTCCCCGCCGTCCACAGGAACGCAGAACGCCCCCGGCCGAAGCCGGGGGCGTTCTGTCATGCGCGATGGATCAGAAGTCCATGCCACCCGACGGGTCGCCGACCGGAGCGGACGCCTTCTCGGGCTTGTCGGCCACGACGGCCTCGGTGGTGAGGAACAGCCCGGCGATCGACGCGGCGTTCTGCAGCGCGGAGCGCGTCACCTTCGCCGGGTCGATGATGCCGGCGCCGAACATGTCGACGTACTCGCCCGTGGCGGCGTTGAGGCCCTGGCCCGCGGGGAGCTCGGAGACCTTGTTCGCCACGACGCCCGGCTCGAGGCCGGCGTTGAGTGCGATCTGCTTGAGCGGAGCCTCGATCGCCACGCGGACGATGTTCGCACCGGTCGCCTCGTCACCCGTGAGCGACAGACCGTTGAGCGCCTTCGTGCCCGACTGGATCAGCGCGACGCCACCACCGGGGACGATGCCCTCTTCGACGGCTGCCTTCGCGTTGCGGACGGCGTCCTCGATGCGGTGCTTGCGCTCCTTGAGCTCGACCTCGGTGGCCGCGCCCGCCTTGATGACGGCGACGCCACCGGCGAGCTTCGCCAGGCGCTCCTGCAGCTTCTCGCGGTCGTAGTCGCTGTCGGTGTTCTCGATCTCGCGACGGATCTGGGTCACGCGACCCTCGATCTGCTCGGCCTCACCGGCACCCTCGACGATCGTGGTCTCGTCCTTGGTGACGATGACCTTGCGGGCACGACCCAGCAGGTCGAGCGTGGCGTTCTCGAGCTTCAGGCCGACCTCTTCGGTGATGACCTGACCACCGGTGAGGATCGCGATGTCCTGCAGCTGCGCCTTGCGACGGTCGCCGAAGCCGGGAGCCTTGACGGCGACCGACTTGAAGATGCCCTTGAGCTTGTTGAGCACGAGAGTCGCGAGAGCCTCGCCCTCGACGTCCTCGGCGATGATGACGAGCTCCTTGCCGTCCTGGATCACCTTGTCGACGATCGGCAGGAGGTCCTTGATGTTGGAGACCTTCTGGTTCGCGATCAGGATGTAGGGGTCCTCGAAGACGGCTTCCTGACGGTCGGGGTCCGTGACGAAGTACGGGTTCAGGTAGCCCTTGTCGAAGCGCATGCCCTCGGTGAGCTCGAGCTCGGTGCCGAAGGTCTGCGACTCCTCGACGGTGACCACACCCTCCTTGCCGACCTTGTCGATCGCCTCGGCGATGAGCTCGCCGATCGCGGGGTCTGCGGCGGAGATGGATGCCGTGGCGGCGATCTGCTCCTTCGACTCGATCTCCTTGGCGCTGGAAAGCAGCTCCTCGGTGATCGCGGCGACGGCCTTCTCGATGCCGCGCTTGAGCGAGATCGGGTCGGCGCCGGCTGCGACGTTGCGCAGTCCCTCGCGGACCAGGGCCTGTGCGAGGACCGTGGCGGTGGTGGTTCCGTCACCGGCGACGTCGTCGGTCTTCTTGGCGACCTCCTTGACGAGCTCCGCGCCGATCTTCTCGTACGGGTCGTCCAGCTCGATCTCCTTGGCGATGGACACACCGTCGTTCGTGATCGTGGGGGCGCCCCACTTCTTCTCGAGCACGACGTTGCGACCGCGCGGGCCGAGGGTCACCTTGACCGCGTCGGCGAGGATGTTGAGGCCGCGCTCGAGGCCGCGGCGGGCCTCCTCATCGAAAGCAATGATCTTTGCCATGAGTTTTTTCGTCCCTCCTGGACGTAGACGTTGGGTTTAGCACTCAGAGTGTGAGAGTGCTAACGCCATTCTGGCACTCGACCCCTGCGAGTGCAAGCCGCGGACGGAGGGTGCCCGACGCGTCTCAGGGAGCGGGCGTCTCGGCCGAAGTCTCGGGCGCCGTGGCGGAGCGATCGAGGCCGACGACGATCGTGAGCTGCTTCGCCTCGCCGTCGTTGAGGTCGGCGTAGAAGTCGCTCTGCTCGACCGCCGCTCCCCCGATGAGGTCGGCGACGCCGAGTGCGGCCGGACGATCGGCCTCGTCGACGTAGTACACCGTGGTGGTCTCGAAGTCCTGGCTGCCGCTGTCGCTCGCGTACACGGTGGCGAACCCGGCGTTGAGCAGGGTGTCGCGCATCTGCTCGTCGAGACCCTCATCGGGCGTCGCGTTGAGGATCGTCACCTCGAACGTCGTGTCGACCACACCCGTCTCGACCGGGGTCGGCTCGGCGGTCGGTACCGCTTCGGGGAAGAGGTCGATCCGCCCCATCACGACCAGCGAGCCGAAGATGCCCACGATGATGAGCACGAGCGCCGCGACGAACGACCACAGCAGCACCACCCATCCGTTCATCCCCGGCGCTTCGGCGCGGTGCGCCCCGACGCGGCCGGATGAGCGGGGGACGTCGTCGAAACGATCACGGGTGGGCTTGGACACCCCACGATGCTATCCGAGAGCGCGGTCAGCCCACGAAACCGGGCGTCCGTGCCGAACGGCGCACGACGCGCGCGTCGCGCAGACGCCGCAGCCGACGGATCAGCATCGGATCGAACTCGAGGGCGGCATCCGACTCGATCAGCCGGCCGAGGAGCTGGTAGTAGCGCGCGGCACTCATGCCCAGCTGCGCCCGGATCGCCTCCTCCTTGGCCCCGCTGTGCCGGGGCCAGACCGTCTCCAGCGCGAGGATCGCGCAGTCGCGCTCCGTGAGGTCACCGATCATGTGCCCAGGTTAGGACGGGTGCGGCCGCTCGGCCGCGCGCCACTCCCACCACGCGCCGAGCGGATCGGCCGCCGCACGCACCCGCCCGTCGAGCGCGACCGCGAACCCGGGCCACGCCTCCACGTCGATCGGCGGCTCCCAGACGTCCAGCAGGCCGGGCGGGTCGATCGTGACCCACCGCGCCGGGAGCTCACGGATGCGGGCGACCAGAGCCGACCTGGCGGCGCGCGGGATGTGCACGAGCACGCCGGGGGTGGTGATCACGAGCGTCGCCCCGACCGGCGCCCGGGCGACGAGAGCATCGAGGCGTTCGAGCGCGTCGCCGGCGACGAGCGTCGGCGGATCGGATGCCGCGATGTCGAGCGCCGCCGCGATCCGCTGCTCGCGGCCGGTCTCCCCCGGCCACACGAGCCCCTGCAACCACCGACGATCGTCGGCATCGCGGGCATCGAGCGGTGCGAGATCGATCCCGGCGCGCCACACGATCTCGGGCAGCCGCAGGTCCGGAAGCTCCCCGTCGACCCGACTGGCGAGCACGACCGGGGAGACCCCGTCGAGCGGATCGAGCGCCACCCGCGCCTCGCCATCGGAGCCGCTGAAGCGGTACGAGTAACGATCCGGGTAGAGGCAGAGGCCCGCGGATGCCCCGATCTCCAGCAGCGCGATCGGTCCGTCGATCTCCGACAGCACCGGGAGGAGCGCCGCGAGCCGGAGCGGCTCGTTGGTCTGCAGCGAGCGCGCGGAGCACTGGGCGACGACGGCATCCGCGTTCCGGAGCACGAAGTCCCGCCACACCGGATATCCCTCGAGCGCTGCTCCGAGAAGCCGGGTCACCGCGAACACCAGCGGCGGCTGACGCCGATTCTCGGGGATCCGCGCGAGCACTTTCTGCACCGGGCCGTCGCCGGCGACGCCCGCCGCCCACTCCGCGTAGAGCGCGCTGCGACCGGGCGCCTCCTTCTCGGCGAAGCGCGCGTAGCGCTCGCGAACAGCATCCGTCATCCCTCCATTGTGGATGCACGCAGCCCGGCGCCCCGCGACAGGGGAGAATGGAGAGGACCCCAGGAGGACTCATGTCGTACAGCGTGGAAAAGACCGAAGACGAGTGGCGCAAGGAGCTCGGCGACGACCAGTACGCCGTGCTGCGCCAGGCGGCGACCGAGCGCGCCTGGACCGGCGAGCTGCTCGACGAGGGACGCGCCGGCCTCTACACCTGCGGCGCATGCGGCGCCGAGCTCTTCCAGAGCGGCACGAAGTTCGACTCCGGCTGCGGCTGGCCGAGCTTCTACGAGTCGATCCGCCCCGAGGCCGTCGAGCTCATCGAGGACACCTCGCTCGGCATGGTCCGCACCGAAGTGCGGTGCGCGACGTGCGGATCGCACCTCGGCCATGTCTTCCCCGACGGCTTCGGCACCCCGACCGGCGACCGCTACTGCATGAACTCGCTGGCGATGAACTTCACTCCCGAGGCCCCCGAGGCGTGAGCGCGCTCGACGCCGTCCGCTCGCGGCAGTCCTGGTCGAAGGTCACCGAGGAGGCGCCCTCCCGCGAGGAGCTCCTTCCGCTGATCGCCGCCGCCGGGCGCGTGGCCGATCATTCGTCGCTGCGGCCGTGGCGACTGATCGAGCTGCGCGGTGACGACCGGCTCGCCCTGGGCGCCGCGATCGCGAAGGCCGAGGGCGAGAAGAAGCCGTCGACCAAGCCGCTGCGTGCGTCGCTGCTGATCGCGGTGGTCGGCAGCTATCGCACGAACCACAAGGTGCCGGTGTGGGAGCAGGAGGCGGTCGCCTCCGGTGTCGCGCACACGCTGAGCCTGCTGCTCGACGAAGCCGGGTGGGGCGTGTTCTGGCGCACCGGCGGATACACGCGGTCGAAGGCGGTCGCGCGGGCGCACGGACTGGCGAAGAACGAGGTGCTGCTGGGGTGGCTCTACGTCGGCGGCAAGCCGGCGAAGTCCCCGGGGCGGCGCACGCCCGTCGATGCCGACGCGCTGCTGACGCGAATGCCGTCGGACGGGGCGACGAAGGACGAGAAGTCCGAGAAGAAGAAGAACAAGTAGTCAGCGCCGTCGGCGCACGACCGCCACGAGCACGGATGCTGCGGCGATCACCACCATCGTGACGATCTGCCAGGTCGCAGGCCCCGCCTCGGCGGGCCAGATCAGGTCGATCGCGACCGCGGCGACGAGCTGCCCCAGCACCGATCCCAGTCCGAGCAGCAGCACCCCGGTGTGCGCGACGAGGAACGCCCCGAGGAAGATGTAGACGACGCCGAGGAAACCGCCCGCGTACAGCCACGGTTCGGCCGGCAGTCCGTGCGGGGCACCCTGCGAGACGACGCTGATCGCGGCGGCGACGGCGAGCACGACCGTGCCGGCGATGAAGCTCGTCATGGTCGCCACCATGGGCGACGACACGCGCTGCGCCAGGCGTCCGTTCACGGCCTGCTGCCACGCGATGCCCACGCCGGCGGCGAACGGGAGCACGAGCATCCACAGCGGGGCGGTGCGCAGCACGTCTCCGCCCAGCGAGACGCCGACGGCCACCAGCGCGAGCGCGGCACCGGCGACGCGACCCATCGTCACGGCCACGACGCCCGCGGGTCCGAAACCGATCCGGTCGAGCACGAGTCCGTGCAGGGTCTGCCCCGCGACCACTCCCACGGTGAACAGCGAGACCCCGAGCACGGCGGCGGTGAGCCCCTGCGTCGAGACGGTGAGCGCGCCGCAGGCGCCGCCGAGGAGCATCCACGGCGGGATGGTCCTGCCTCGTACTCCGCGGACGAGCCGGACCATACCGGCGCGGCCGGACGGGAGGGAGGCGACGATGACGGCGAGGACGGCCGTACCGACGGCGAAGGAGACGAGACCGGCGACGATCCCATCGCCCAGACGGATGCCGAGGACGCCGTTGATGCGCGCCTGGATCGCGGTCATGACGCCGATCGCCACGGCACCGCCGATCGCGAGCGGCGCGGGGAGCGAACGGGTCGGAGTCACTCGTTTCACGGTACCGGATCCCCCCTCCCGCCCCCTGACGGATGTCGGTGGCCCGGGCTAGCCTGTGGGCATGTGCGCGAGCTATGGACTGGATCCCCGATTCACCGACGCCGAGCTGCTGGCCGAGGCCGACGCCGACGTGCTCGACGGCCTGCGCCAGTGGGCGCAGCAGAACGCGGGTGAGACCCTGCGCCCGACCGGCAAGAACCTCCGCAACCTCAATCCCGTGGTCGTCGATGCCGACGGCCAGGCCACGCTCGAGCCCGCGTGGTGGGGGTTCCTGGTGAACGGCGAACCCGCGAAATTCCCCTCGATCAACACCCGCTCCGAGCGCCTGCAGGAGCGCCCCGGCTCGCTCAAGACCCGCGCGCTGGTGCCGGCGACCGGCTGGTTCGAGATGAAGAAGCCCGAGCGCGTGTGGCACGAGTTCGGCATGGGCGAGGGCACCCTGTTCGGAATGGCGGCCGTCACGCAGCGCGGCCGCACCGCCGATGGCGAATGGTTCACCTGCTACTCGATCGTGATGCGCCCCGCGCCCGCCCATCTCGCCGATGTGCACGACCGCATGCCGGTCCTCATCCCGACCGCGTTCGCCCACGAGTGGCTCACCGCGCAGGGCGATCGCGAGCTCATCGACGAGGCGCTGCTGGCGGCGGCATCCCTCGACGATCGCGTCGCCGTCGCCGCGCGATCCGACGACAAGGGAACGGATCGGCTGTTCTGACGATGGATGCCGATGCCCTCACCGCCACGGCGGCCGAACGCGCCGAAGAACTCCCCGGCGCCGAGCTGACCAACCCGTTCGGCCCCGAGTGGGACGTCTACAAGGTGCGCGGACGCGTCTTCCTGCTCCTGCCCCTCGACGGCACGGGTCGGGTGACCGTCAAGTCGCATCCCGACGACGCGGTCGCCCTGCGCGAGACGTTCGCCGACATCCTGCCGGGGTACCACATGAACAAGAAGCACTGGATCTCGCTGCGCCCGGGCCCGTCGCTCGAACCGGGACTCGTGACCGAGCTGGTCACCGAGTCGTACCTGCTGGTCGTCGAGAAACTGCCCCGCGCGCAGCGGCCCGTGGATCCCGAGCTGTTTGCGAGACCCGCCCCCGAGATCCCGCCGGTTCCAGATCCAGCCGGGTCCTAGATCCACCCCTTGTCGCGGGCGATGCGGGCCGCCTGCGCACGATTCTCGGTCGCCGTCTTGCCGATGGCCGACGACAGATGGTTGCGCACCGTCCCGGCCGACAGGAACACCTCGGCGGCGATCTGCGCGATCGCGCGCCCGTCCGCCGACAGCCTCAAGACCTGCTGCTCGCGCTCGCTCAGCGGGTTGGCGCCCTCGAACAGCGAGGCCTCGGCCAGCGCGGGATCCACGACGCGGAGCCCCTGATGCACCCGCCGGACCGCGTGCGCGAGTTGCGCGGCCGGGGTGTCCTTGGCGATGAAGCCGCTCGCCCCCGCATCCAGAGCCTGGCGCAGGTACCCGGGGCGCGCGAAGGTCGTCACGATCAGCACACGCGTCGACGGGCTCACCTCGCGCACGGCGCGCGTCGCGGCCACCCCGTCGACACCGGGCATCTGGATGTCCATCAGGCACACGTCGGGCCGCGCCTGCGCCGCTCGCTCCGCCGCTTCGGCACCGTCGGCGGCTTCGGCGACGACCGTCAGATCGTCCTCGAGTTCGAGCAGGGCACCCATCGCTCCCCGCACGAGAGCCTGATCGTCGACGAGCAGCAGCCGGATCGGATCGCTCACCAGGTCACACTCACTCTCGTCCCGCCCAGCGGGGCATCCTCCACGGCGAGCACCGCGCCCGCCGCCGCGGCGCGTTCGGCCATCCCCCGCAGACCGTTGCCCGCGGGCCCCCGTGCGCCGCGGCCGTCGTCCTCGATCGCCACCACGCCGGGGGCCATCGTGATCCGCACCCGCCGTGCCTTCGCGTGGCGCAGGATGTTCGTGGTCGACTCCCGCACGATCCACCCGGCGGGCAGGGCCTGCGCGGGCGACAGCGCTGCGGCGTCACCCTCGACGTCGACGTGCAACCCCGCCGATTCGAGCGCGACCGTGCTCGCATCGATCTGCTCCGCCAGTGCGACGCTGCGGATGCCGGTGACGGTGCTGCGCACACCGGCGATCGCCTCGCCCGTGAGGTGCACGATCTGCGCGAGTTCGGCCTTGGCGCGCGCGGGGTCGTGGTCGACGAGGCGTTCGGCGAGCTCGGCCTTGAGCTTCACGGCCGTGAGAGTGTGCCCGAGCAGGTCGTGCACGTCGCGGGCGATCGAGGTGCGCTCTTCGCTGGTGGCGAGGTCCATCCGCACCTTGTCGGCGTCGACCGAGCGCCCGATCAGCCAGGTGTTCACGGTGTTCACCACCGCGATGAGCAGCACGATGACGAGGATCTGGAAGTGGTCGCCGAACCTCCCCGTCGCGACGATCGTCCCCGCCGCGATCGCGATGCCCGCCAGGGTCGTCACCCAGTGCCAGGCACCCCGCAGCCCATAGCTGGCGTACGACATGAGGTACGGGAGGAAGCTCAGCGCCTGCGACTCGATCGCCGGGATCGTCGCGAGCGCGCACGCGATCTGCACCCAGAACAGCGTGCGCACGATCGGGCGCGGTCGTCCCCACGACGAGCGCATCCCGATGACGAATCCGACCACGTACACGGTCGCGAATGCCACGAGTCCCGCCCATCCGAGCACGACCCATCCGGTCGCGGCATCCGAGGCGAGCAGCGCCAGCACCGGGTAGACGAGGAAGACCATCCAGACGACGGCCATCAACCATCCCCAGCGCTCCCAGGGACCGGTGTGCGCCGGGGTCTCGGCAGCCTCGGTGGTCATCGGCCCAGCCTAACGACGGCTGCGCGAGCGCATCACGCCGAGACGCACGAGCGCGGCGAACAGCACGGCCCAGACGACGACGTTCAGCAGCACGGCCCAGAGCGGGTCGGCCCCGCCCGCCACGAGGGTGCCGTCGGTGGCCGGCCAGCGCACGAGCGCGACGTAGCCGTACATCGGGGTCCACTTCGCGATGTCGAGCATCACGCCGTCGAGCGGGATGAAGACGTTGCCGAAGAAGCCGAAGAAGGTGATCGAGATCGAGGCGAGAGCGGCCGCCGAGTCGGAGTTGAAGGCGAGGCCGACCCCAAGTCCGAACAGGCCGTAGATCAGCCCCAGACCCAGGGTGATTCCGGCGGCGGCGAACCAGCGCCAGGTGTCGGATGCCTCGGCACCCGTCGCGAGACCGGCCGCATACACGAAGAGCACGGCGAGCGCCGAGAACGACACCGCGGCGAGCACCTTGGTCACCGCGTATCCCGCGGTCGAGAGCGGGGTGAGCGCGAGCTGACGCCCCCACCCCTGTCCGACCTCGGAGGCGGCGAGCGAGCACAGCGAGCTCATCGCGGTGGCCGTGCCGTACGCCCCCATCGACACCATCACGTAGAACGAGACGTTCGCCTGGCCCACGCTCTGCGAGGCGTACGACATGCTCGCACCGAAGAGCAGATACATGGCCACCGGCATCGCCAGGGTGAAGGCGAGCGTGTACGGGTTGCGGATCTGCCGCACGAGTTCGGTGCGGTACAGCGCGGGGGCGACGAGCGTGGTCATGACGGGTCCTCCGTGAGCGAGGTGAAGGCGGATTCGAGGGTGGGAGCGGTGATCTCGAGATCGCAGGCACCGAGCGACAGCAGCCGTCCGGCGAGCAGATCGGATGCCTCGGTGCGCACCGTGAGCCGATCGGCGTCGGTCGACACCTCGGCGACGGAGGCGTCGGCGCGGAGTTCCGCGGCGAGCGCAGCGATCCCGCCGGGGATCGTCGCCGAGACGATGCGGCCGCCCAGTGACGCGCGCAGGCGGGCGGTGGCGCCATCGGCGACCACACGGCCGTGATTCATGACGATCGTGCGCCGCGCGAACTGCTCGGCCTCTTCGAGGTAGTGGGTGGCGAACACGATCGTGCGGCCGGCGTCGGCATCCGCCCGCATCGCCTCCCAGAAGCGGCGACGGGCGGTGACGTCCATCCCCGCGGTCGGCTCGTCGAGCACCAGCACGTCCGGGTCCGGCAGCAGCGCGAGCGCGAACTTCACGCGCTGCTTCTCGCCACCCGAGCATTTGCCGACGCGGCGACGCGCGATCGCGGTGAGGTCGGCGCGATCGATGACCTCGGCGATGCGACCGGAAGCGCCGTGCAGCCCGGCGACCACCGAGATCGTCTCGCGCACGGTCAGGTCGGAGAGCAGTCCGCCGGTCTGCAGCACCGCCGCGAGGCGCCCCGCCGTGACCGCGCGGTGCGGATGCGTGCCGAGCACGCGCGCCGTGCCCTCGTCGGGTTCGGAGAGTCCGAGGAGCACGTCGATCGTGGTGGTCTTGCCCGCGCCGTTCGGGCCGAGCAGAGCGACCACCTCGCCGCGCTCGATGCGGAGGTCGACATGATCGACCGCGACGATCCGATTCGCGCCGTGCCCGAAGCGGCGGACGATGCCGGTGAGATCGACGGCGGGCGCGGAGTCTGCGGGAGGGCGATCGGCGGGGGCGACGAGGGGCTGGCTCATGCTCCCAGTGAAGCGCCGCGAGCACGGCCCGCACCGGAGGTCGATGTCACGCGGTGCGGATGACATCCGTCATGTTCCCGGTGCGCTGTTCGCCTGCCGTTCACCCCTGAGTCGGCATCCGTTCGTCCGCTTCCGTTTGTGTCGGATCGACCCGACCCCCGACCGGAGGTACTCGCCGTGCCCATCCCCCGCTCCCTTTCCTTCGGCCTCGCCGCGCTCGTCGCGGCGAGCGCGGCGATCGTCACCCCGCAGGCGGCCGTCGCCGCCGATGCCCCCGCCGACCAGCTCGCCGTCTCGGTCGTCGGCGACGGCGCGGCCACCGGCAACGACGCGGTTCCGGTCGCGATCCAGCTCCTCGACGGACAGGGCGAGCTCGGCGACACGATCGCGCTGCCGACGACGGATGCCGGCGATCAGCACGCGTTCACCCTTGGGGCGAACCGCGACCAGCAGGGGGCACTGCAGCAGTCCGCCGATCACCGCTACGTGACGCTCGGCGGATACGACGCGGCCCCGGGAACGGGCTCGCTCAACGACACGGCCGCCCCCGACACGCTGCGCGTGATCGCCCGGATCGGATCGGAGGGCGACGTCGACACCGCCACGACGCTCGCCGGAGGGTTCTCGCTGCGTCACATCCGGGGCACCGCCACGGTCGACGGCACACGCTACTGGGCGGGCGGGCACGGCGGCGACTCCACGGCTCCCGCCGGCGGCGTCCTCACGGTCGAAGCCGGTGGGACCACCCCCACCGCCGTCGTCTCCGGCAGCAGCAACCTCAACAACGGCCGCGTGGTCGACATCCACGACGGCCAGCTCTACCTCACGAGCGACCGCAGCGGGTTCTCGGGGCTGAACACGGTCGGCACCGGCATCCCCACCGCCGCGGGAGCACCGCTCACGCTCGTGGCCGCGGCCCCGGCCGGGGCATCCGTCGCGCACGACTTCGCCTTCGCCGGCGAACACCTGTACGTCGGCTACACGGAGGGGGCGAACGAGGGCATCGCGAAGTACCGCCGCACCGGCGCCACCTGGACCTGGGTCGACACCCTGCCGGGCGACTTCTGGGGCCTCGAGGCACGCCCGGCCGGCGACGATTCGGTGCTGTACGCCGTGCGCGGGCTCAACCAGGGCAACGAGATCGTGCGGATCCTCGATTCCGGTGACGACTCCGCGTTCACCGCGCAGACCGACGTGCTCGCGACGGCGGCGCCCCAGACCGCGTTCCGCGGTGTCGCCTTCGCGCCCGGGTTCGAGCCGGGCACGGATGCGGTGGGCCCCATCCTCGCGAAGCCGACCCTGTCGTGGGACGTGCGCGTGCCCGGCGGCGCCGGCAGCGCCCTCGCCGCCGTGCTCGGGCAGGACACCAACCCCGCAGCCACCGGCGTGATCGCCGATGCCGCCGGCGAGGCCGTCACGGCGACCGTGACCAGCAGCAACCCCGCGGTCGTGCCCGACGAGGCGATCCGCCTCGACGTCGCCGACGACGGATCGTTCCGGCTCGCGGCGACACCCGCGGCCACCGGCGCCGCCGTGCTCACCGTGCATCTGCGCACCGACGACGGACGCACCGCGATCTCGCAGCTCCCGTACCGCGTCGCCCCGGCCTTCGCCGATGACGGCGCTCGCGGGCACTTCGGCATGTCGGACGCCTCCGCCGCGATCGACGCCGGCGACGGCTACTTCTTCGCGGCCGACGACGACTCGAACGCGATCCGCCTCTTCTCGGAAGAGGGCGGAGAAGCCGTCGCGGCGTTCGACTTCAGCGATCGCATCGAGTTCGAACGCGCAGGTGAAGCCCACGACTTCGAGGCCGTCGCCCGGGCCGGAGACCAGGTCTTCTGGATCGGATCGACCGGCAACACCCGCAGCGGCAACGTGCGCCTCGACCGCGACATCGTGCTCCAGACGCAGATCTCCGGATCCGGCGCGGACGCGACGCTCACGTTCGTCGGTTACCGCAACGTGCTGCGCGATGCGCTCGTCGCCTGGGATCACGAAGGCCAGCACGGCCTGGGCGCCGACCGTTTCGGGTTCCTCGCGGCCACCCAGCCGGGGGTCTCGGCCGAGGGTCCCGACTCGCTCAACATCGAGGGAGCGGCGATCGCGCCGGACGGCACGACGCTGTGGCTCGGCTTCCGCTCGCCCGAGGTCGGCGATGACGCGGATGCTCTCATCGTGCCCGTCGCCGACATCGCCGATGTCGTCGCCGGGGCGGATGCCGTCGTCGGCGACCCGATCCTCCTCGACCTGGGCGGGCGAGCGATCCGCGACATGGCCCGCGCCGAGTCCGGTGACTACCTGATCGTCGCCGGCAGCGCCGACGACACCGGCCGCTTCGCCCTCTTCGGGTGGTCCGGCTCGCTGGACGACGCCCCGGTCGCGGCATCCGGCACCCTCGGACTCGCGAACTGGCCCGGCTCCTACGAGGGCATCGCGGGCGTGCGCGACCTCGCCGACGGAACCTCCGTGCGCCTGCTGCTCGATTCGGGAACGGTCGACATCTACGGCGACGGCACCGAGGCGCAGGACCTCTCCCCCGTCGAGTTCAAGCTCTTCCCCTCGCAGACCGTCGAACTGTCGTTCGGCGCGGCGTTCACCGAGAAGCGGATCGCGGTCACGGGCGGCACCCTTCGAATCGGCTCGCCCTCCGAGATCACCGTCTCGGGCTTCGCGGAGGGCGAGCAGATCGAGCTCGTGCTGAACTCCGACCCGGTGCGCCTCGCGGCCCTCACCGCGGGAGCCGACGGCACGGCGCGCGCGGTCGTCGTTCCCCCGGCATCCGTCTCTCCGGGGGCGCACACCCTGACCGCCACGGCGGCCTCGGGCGCCGCCGAGCTCACGGTCACGGTGCTCGCCCCAGTCGCCGACGGCGGCAGCGGTGACGGCGGCAGCGGTGACGGCACGGACGGCGGCGACAGCGGTGCCGGAGCGGGATCCGGCGCAGGATCGGATGCCGGTGACGCCCTCGCCACGACGGGGTCGGACTTCCCCGCGGGGCCGGTCGCGCTCGTCGCACTCGCGCTCCTCGCGCTCGGTGCGCTGGCGCTGCGCCGCAGGGGTGTCGCTTCGGAGTGACCCGTTCTCGTCGGCTACTCTGCATCGGGTGACCGTGCAGAGTACCGACGAAGAACAGCACCTCCGGCGAGCGCTGAGCAACCGCCACATCCAGCTCCTGGCGATCGGCGGTGCGATCGGGACCGGGCTCTTCATGGGCAGCGGCAAGACGATCTCGGTGGCCGGTCCCTCGGTGATCTTCGTCTACATGATCATCGGGTTCATGCTCTTCTTCGTGATGCGCGCGATGGGCGAGCTGCTGCTGTCGAACCTCAAGTACAAGTCGTTCAGCGACTTCGCCAGCGACCTGTTGGGGCCGTGGGCCGGGTTCTTCACGGGCTGGACGTACTGGTTCTGCTGGGTGGTGACGGGCGTCGCCGATGTCATCGCGATCGCCGGGTACACGAACACCCTCATCCCCGGCATCCCGCTGTGGATCCCGGGTGTCGCCGTGGTCGTCATCCTGCTCGCGCTCAACCTCCCCACGGTCGCCGCGTTCGGTGAGATGGAGTTCTGGTTCGCGCTGATCAAGATCGTGGCGATCGTCGCTCTCATCGTCACCGGTCTCGTGATGATCTTCACCGGCTTCGAGCACGACGCCGGTACCGCGTCGTTCGCGAACCTCTGGAGCCACGGCGGCATGTTCCCGCACGGGTTCATGGGGTTCGTGGCCGGTTTCCAGATCGCGGTCTTCGCGTTCGTCGGGATCGAGCTGGTCGGCACCGCCGCCGCCGAGACGAAGGACCCGAAGCGGAACCTCCCGAAGGCGATCAACGCCATCCCGATCCGCATCCTGCTCTTCTACGTCGGCGCGCTGATCGTGCTGATGGCGGTGACCCCCTGGACCGAGTACGTCGCCGGGGAGAGCCCCTTCATCGCGATGTTCGCCCTGGCCGGCCTCGGCATCGCCGCGACCGTCGTGAACCTGGTGGTGCTGACCTCGGCGATGTCGAGCGCCAACTCGGGCATCTATTCCACCTCGCGCATGGTCTTCGGGCTCGCGCACGACGGTGACGCGCCGAAGCTGTTCGGTCGCCTGTCGAAGCGCCGCGTGCCCCAGAACGCGCTGTTCCTCTCCTGCATCCTCCTGCTCTCGGGCGTCGTGCTGCTCTACGCGGGCGAGGACATCGGCACCGCCTTCGACATGGTGACGACGGTCTCCGCCGTGTGCTTCATGTTCGTGTGGACGATCTTCCTGCTCAGCTATGTGGTCTACCGCCGCCGGCGCCCGGAGAAGGCCGCGGCCTCGGCCTTCCGGATGCCGGGCGGAGTGTTCATGGTCTACGTCGTGCTGGCGTTCTTCGTCTTCATCCTGTGGGCGCTGACCACCCAGCCCGATACCCTCACGGCTCTGCTCGTGACGCCGATCTGGTTCGCGCTGCTCGTCGTCGCCTGGCTGTTCGTGCGCCGCTCGCCGAACCATCTGCAGCGGCACGCGGCCCACATCGCGCATCTGCGCAGCGACGACGAGGACGACGAGGACCAGTCAGCGGCGTAGCTCTCCGCGGATCGCCCAACGCCCCGTCGCCTGGTGGAACTGCAGCTGTGCGAGCAACGGCGAGGCGTCGTACATCCGGATGTTGAGGCTCAGCCGCACTCCGCGCCCGGTGCGCACCGTGAGCATCGGCCCCTGATCCGAGCGCCGTACCGAGTAGTCGGTGATGTCGGAGTAGCGGAAGCTGCGCGTGACACCCGCGAGCGTGCGGAAGGTCACCTCCTCGTCGCCGAACGCGACGTACCAGTTGCGGTACATGACGAGGAACAGGATGCCGCCGCCGAGGATCGCGAACGAGGCGATCGCCATGGCGGTGCGATCATCGTCGCGCGAAGCATCCGAGAGCAGGATCATGGGGATGCTGAGCAGGAGGAGGGTCCACCCGCCGATCGGCAGGATCTTCATCAGTCGGAGGCGGCGCGGATCGCGACGATCACGATTCGGATGCTTCCGGGCGTAGTGCGCGGCCTCGACGGCCAGCCACCCCGCGATCGCAGCGACCGCGATGTGCACGACGACCGCCAGCATCCGCTTCTCCTCTCCGGAGCGCGATGCGCTCCCCTTCTCCTCGACGAGTACTGCCCAGGAATACGTCGGACACAGCCGGTAGAATACTGGGTGTGCACGGTGCACGCTGCGGCCGGGACGACCCGGATCGCGTCATCACCCGGGGACGGCCCCGCGAAGGAACCGGATGATGATCCCCACCGCTGTGAAGCAGTTCATCGGACGACCCGATATCGCCCGAATCGCCCTGGGCTGGGGCGCCTACGTCCTGGTGCTGCTGGCGCACCCCCTGCTCGCGGCCCCTGTGGCCGTCCCCCTGCTGATCGTCGCCCTCGGGGTGATCATCGGTGTGATCCTGGTGTGCGCGTTCGGCGTGGTGAAGCAGGCCGAGGCCCTCGCCCACCGTTTGGGCGACCCCTACGGATCGCTCGTACTCACCCTGTCCATCGTGCTGATCGAGGTGATCCTCATCTCGGCCGTCATGCTCGGACCGGGCGACCACGCCACCATCGCCCGGGATTCGGTGATGGCCGTCGCGATGATCATCCTGAACCTCGTGATCGGTCTCGCACTGCTGCTCGGCGGTCTCCGCCACCGCGGCATGGCGCACAACCGCACGGGAACCTCGGCCTACCTGGCGATGCTCGTGGTGCTCGTCGCGCTCGCGTTCGCCCTCCCGGCTCTCATCGGCCGCGACGGCTCGTACACCCTCGGCCAGGAGATCCCGACCGTGATCCTGACCCTCGGGATCTACGCATTCTTCCTCTTCCGGCAGATGGGGACGCAGGCGGGCGATTTCACCGAGGTCGACGAACGCCTGCGGCGACGGACGGATGCCGCGGACGCTGCGCCGCGCACGGGCATCCGCGAGACTCTCGCCGCACACCGCACCGAGGTCCTGGTGCGCCTCGCCCTGCTCGTGGTGACGGTCACCCCGATCGTGCTGCTCTCGCACGACATGGCGGCGCTCCTCGACGACGGCCTCGGTCGCCTCGGAGCCCCGGCCGCACTGGCCGGCGTGCTGATCGCCGCGATCGTGTTCCTGCCGGAGTCCCTCACCGCAGTGCGGGCAGCTCTCGGGGGCGAGGCACAGCGGGTGGTGAACCTCTGCCACGGGGCGCTGGTGTCGACGGTCGGGCTCACGATCCCCGCCGTACTGGTCATCGGCATGCTCACCGGCCAGACCGTGGTGCTGGCCGAGTCTCCGGCGAACCTCCTGATGCTGGGTGTGACGCTGCTGCTCTCGGTGACCACGTTCGCGGCGAAGCGGGTGACGGCCATGCACGGCGCCGCGCACCTCGCGGTCTTCGCGGTGTACGTGATCGTGCTGTTCAGCGGATCGTAAAAGTTCGATTTCTCCGTAATTACGAACTATTGCTACGGTTGTAGCCATGGAACGTGACGCGCTGCACGCGATCGAAAGCCGGGTCGACGCCCTCGAACGCGAACTCGAGCGTTTGCGTGCGCAGGTCGAGGAGCCGTCGGCCGACGCCTCGACCGTGACACCGGAACCGGGGGCTGCGACATCGGACCCCGCCGCCGATCCGCTCTGGTTCGTCAATGAACTCGGACGCCGGGCTCCCGGCGCGGTGATGATGGCGGGTGCCGTCGAGGTACCGGCCGGGCCCATCCGCTGGCAGTACGGCCTCTACGCGGAAGAGCTCCTCGGCAAGGACTGGGGCGATCTCGCTCGACCCCTCGAAGCACTGGGGCACCCGGTGCGTCTCGAGCTCGTGCGCGTCATCCTCACCGGCACCCAGACCACCGCTGAGCTGCTCGAACTGGAGCAGTTCGCGTCGTCCGGCCAGCTCTACCACCACCTCCGGCAGCTCGTGAGCGCGGGGTGGCTGTCCTCCCCGCGCCGCGGGTTCTACGAGGTGCCGGGGGCGCGCATCGTGCCGCTCCTCGTCTTGACCATGATCGCCTCGAGCTGAGGAGCAGCCGCACCGTGACCTCCCCCACCCCCGCACTCACAGGCCCCACCCCGACAGCGACGTCGCCCGCGCGACGCTCCCCCGGTCCCGTGCTCGGCCTCCTGGCGGGCGGCGCGGTCGCCGCGATCGCCCTCGGCGCGGCCGTCGGGCCGCAGCAGCAGACCGTGAGCTCGGCCTGGAGCGGTGACGAGACCCTGGCGGAGAGCATCCGCACTCTGCCCGGAGGCCTCGACGGATTCCGCTCGCTGTCGGTCGCGGAGATCGATCCGGGCGGCGTCGTCTTCGCCGGTCTCGGTGACGCCGATCCCGCACACCCGGAGGCGCCCGGGCCCGACACCGTGTTCGAGCTCGGTTCGATCACGAAGACCTTCACCGGAGCGCTGTTCGCCGACGCGATCGAACGCGGAGAGGTGGCCCCCGATGATCGCCTCGCGGAGCACCTCACGGCCCTCGAGGGAACGGATGCCGGCGACGTCACTCTCGCGTCGCTGTCGCAGCACTCCTCCGGACTCCCCGGCCTGGGCGCGACGGCCGCCGACGGCGCGGTGTCGAGCCTGATCCTCAACGACAACGCCTACGCGTCGTCGACCACGGCGCAGTTCATCGCCGACGCGGCCATCGCCCCCGTCGACCCCGACCAGGGCGCCGTCTACTCGAACTTCGCCGTCTCGCTCCTCGGAACCGCACTCGTCGAGGCGGCCGGCGCCGACGACTATGCGACATTGCTCGACGAGCGCCTCACCGGCCCGCTCGGGATGGAGCACACCACGGTCGCGGCGACGGCCGCAGAGGTGCCGGTCGATGCGGTTCCGGGCTTCCTCCTCAACGGCACACCCGCACCACGCTGGTGGGGGGAGGGATATCTGCCCGCGGGGTCGTCGACGTTCACCACGGCATCCGACCTGGCGATCTGGGCACAGGCCAACCTCGACGGCTCGGCGCCGGGCGCAGCCGCACTCGAGCCCTCCGCTCCCCTGGGAGCGGAGGGCGAGATCGGCTGGGGCTGGATCACCTCTGCGTCCTTCGACGGCGCCGGCACTCAGACCTGGCACAACGGCGGCACAGCGGGCTTCCGCACGATCCTCACGATGGATCGCGACGCCGGCACGGCCTTCATCGCCCTGTCGAACACCGTCGCGACCGTCGACTACGTCGCGATGTCGTATCTCTCGGGTGCGCCGATCCCCGGCCCCGCCGAGCCGTATCTGATCCTGGGATGGTCGGTCTTCGGCATCGCGCTGGCGCTCGGTGTCGTCGCGCTGCTCCGGGCCCTCCGCGCGAAGGCGCTGCTCCCGTCGCTCAGCGACCTCGCGTGGGCGCTCGCCGGGCTCCTGCTGCTCTGGCACAGCGGCCCGTGGTTCGTGGTCGGCGGTTGGGTGTGGGGCGTCGCTCTCGCGCCCACCTTGGCTGCGGTCGGACTGCTCGCGCTGCGCGGTCGCTCGCTGCCGTTCCTCCCCGCGCGTCGACGGTGGTTCTGGTGGCCGACCGCGGCCATCGGTGTCGCGGCCGCGGTCGGCGTCACCTTCCTCTGGTGAGGACGCCGGTGGCCGCTCAGGCCTGAGCGGGAGTCCACTCCGAGACGCGGTCGAGCGTCTGCACCTCGTCGGCGCTCAGCTCCAGGCGAGCGCCGGCGAGGAGGTCGGGAACCTGCTCGACCGTGCGGGCGCTCGCGATGGGGGCTGCCACCGTCGGCTGCGCGCGCAGCCACGCCAGCGACGTCGCGGCGATCGAGGCTCCGTGCGCGGAGCCGATCTCCTCGAGGGCGTCGATGATCTTCAGGCCCGCGGGAGTCGCGTACTTGGCGGCGCCCTCGGCGCGGGGCGAGGACTGCCCCGCGGTCTCGGTGGAGCGGTACTTGCCCGTGAGGAAGCCGCTCGCCAGCGAGTAGTAGGGCACGAGTCCGAGGCCGAACTCCTCGGCCACCGGGATGATCTCGTTCTCGACGTCGTTGCGATGCACGAGGTTGTAGTGCGGCTGAACGGCGACGGGCAGCGCGGCACCCGTGCGCTGCGCGATCTCGATCCACTCGCGGATTCGATCGGCGGAGTAGTTCGACACGGCCACGTTGCGCACGAGGCCGTCGGTCACGAGCTGACCGAAAGCGCCGACCGTCTCCTCGAGGGGCACGCTCTCGTCGTCGAAGTGGGCGTAGTAGAGGTCGATCGCGTCGACGCCGAGACGCGCGAGCGACGCCTCGGCAGCCTTGCGGATGTTCGCTGCGGCGAGTCCCCGGAACTCCGGGTGCGTGCTCACCTTCGTCGCGACCGTGACGCCCTGCGGCTTGCGCGAGGCCAGCCACTCGCCGATGATCGTCTCGCTCTCGCCGCCGGAGTTCCCGGGCACCCACGCACTGTATCCGTCGGCGGTGTCGATGAAGTCGCCCCCACCCGCCACGAACGCGTCGAGCACGTCGAAGGACGTGTCGCGATCGGCCGTCCAGCCGAACACGTTGCCGCCGAGAGAGAGCGGGAAGACATCAAGGTCGCTGTTTCCGATACGAGTCATACTCGTCGCAACCGATGGGTCCCGTGGGGTATTTCCGATTCGGGATACTCTCACCGCATGCATATCCTCCGCCGAGCATCCGTCGCCATCGTCGCCGTCGCCCTCGCCGGGATGCTCGGCGGGTGCGCGGCATCCGTCCCCGACCCGCCCGCTGCGGTGGGCGAGAACTACCCCGGCACGTGCATGCCCGCCGAGTTCACCTGGCCGACCGACTTCCTCGAGGCGCTGTCGAGCGAGTCCGAGGCCGTGGGCGGCTCCATCGTCGGCCTGCGGCTGGAGTACATCGACGAGCGGTGGGCGTGGCGCATCCGCAGTGCGAGCGGTCGGACGGATGCTTTCGGCGAGCGGGTCGACGATCCCGCGGCGGGGCGGGAGACGCTCGCGGACGTGCGGACCCTCGAGGTCTTCGCCAGCCGCGATGTCGCCCTCACGAAAGCGGAGCAGACGGCGGGAACGAGCGCCTACACGGCAGCCGACCGCTCGGGCGAGGAGTGGCCGAGCCCCCTCATCATCGAGATGGCCCGGGTCGATGACGCTGGTTCCGACGTCTGGCGGATCACGATGTGCGACACGGCGACCAACGCGCAGTCCGTGATCACCGTGAAATAGCATTCAGGAATGCGCCGTTCTGCCGTCGTCCCCCTGATCGCTCTCGTCGCGCTGCTCGCGGGCTGCACGGGAACTCCGATCCCCGCATCCTCGGCGACACCGGCCCCGACGCGAACGGCGACCACCGCGCCCACCTCCACGGCCACGCCCGCTCCCTCGTCGAGCCCGTCCACGGCGCCCGCCCCCTCGTCGCCGCCGGTCGCGTCCGATCCCACCGACGGCGAGCTCGTGACGATGTGCGTCGAGAAGGTCGATGCCTACGCGGGCGGCGCGACGTATGCGAGCGACCGGGGCACCGTCGAGTGGCTGGCCGAGCAGACGACCTGGTTCGTGGTCGTGCCCACGGATCGAGACGGCAACGAGGGCGCGGCCGTCTGCGGCATCGAGAAGACCTCCGCGGGCCCCGACGTCACGACCTACGGCGAGACCATCCCGAGCGGCGTCGCCGATCAGCGTGCGGAACTGCTGCGCGGAGAACACCCGCACGAGTGACCAGGGCCCGGCTCAGTCCCCGAGCGCCTTCTTCGCGGCATCCGCGATGTACGGCGCCAGGGTCTGCGCGAACTCCCCGGTCATGTGGTCCCGATCCCTGTACACGACCGCATTACCGATGACCACCGGGCAGACGGATTCGTTGCAGAGGATGGACGTGAAGTCGATGAGGGTGGCGCCGGGCGTGGCCGCGACGGCATCCTCCGACCCGTCGTACGAGGCGAGCGCCTGATCACGCGGCAACGCGCAGGAGTTCGGATCGTCGCGGTTCATGTCGATGCAGGCCTTGACGTCGTCGCGCTGCACGGGATTGTCGCGGATCGCGAGGATCTTCGCTCCGCGGGCGGCCTGCGTCGCCCACACCTCGCTCATGCCGTTCGCCGTGGCCTCGTTCTGAGTCTCACCGTCGACCGGGATGGCCTGCCACCGCGACGAGGCGTGCATGGTGAAGATACCGTCGTACGCCGGACGCTCATCGAGCCAGTCGGTGATGTTCGCCTTCCACGCCGTGCAGTTCTCACGGTGACCGAGGTTGGGATCGTCCTGCTCCCGTGCGGTCCAATAGCACCCGTTGTGACCGGTGAGATCGATCCGCCAGTTCATCTCCTCGGCGATGGTCTCGTACGTGTCGATCAGCGTGCTGTTGTGCGAGTCGCCGACGGCGAACAGCGTGCGGGTGTACCCGGACTCCGGCCCCAGGCTGCAGACGTTCACGGCGGCGCTGTCGACTCCCGTCCAGCACTCGACGCGATTGGTATCGGTATTCGGCGCCGCGGGGTCGGGGATGAGTGCGTCCCCGAGCGGATCCGGTGGGCAGTCGCGGGTCGGGTCGACGGCACCGGCGCCGAAGCACTCGCTGTTCGCACCGTCGGCGAGCATCGCCTGTGCGGCCTCGTTCGCGGCCTCGATCTTCACGTTCGTGTATGCACCGGCTCCGAAGCTCACTCCCCCGATGAGGGCGATCGACGCGGCCATCGCGACGAACACGAATCCGGGCCGGCGTGCGCGGTCGAGCCGAGGGTTGAACCGCACCGGCGACTCGACGAAGCGGTACGACAGCCACGCGAGCGCGACCGCTGCGGTGCCGATGAGGATCTTGTCGACCGTGCTGAGCGGCCGACCGGTCGCATACGGGACGAGCACGATGAGCGGCCAATGCCAGAGGTACAGCGAGTACGAGATGTTCCCCAGCCACAGCACCGGGCGGAACCGGGATGCGCGGTCGACCCATGAGGCCGGACCGGCCGCGATCACGGCGACCGTCGAGAGCACGGGGAGCAGGGCGATCCAGCCGGGGAACGCATCCGCTGAGTCGAGCAGGAAGGCCGAGGCGATGATGCCCGCCACTCCGAGGATGCCGACCACGGCCGATGCCCCTCGCGAAAGGGCGATCGGCACGAGCGCGAGGAGAGCTCCCGCGAGGAACTCCCACGCCCGCGTGAAGGTCGAGAAGTACGCGACGGCCGGGGTGGTCGCGGTGAGCCAGATCCCGTAGCCGAGCGACAGGAGCGCTGCGCTCCCGAGCACGATCCGGAAGGTGCGCAGTGAGTGGCTGCGCGTGATCGCCGCGGCGATGACCAGCAGCAGCGGCACGAGGATGTAGAACTGCTCCTCGACCGAGAGCGTCCAGAAGTGCTGGAAGGGCGACGGAAGGTTGTCGGCCGCGAGGTAGTCGACGCTGAAGGCGGCGAGCACCCAGTTGACGACGTACGCCGCGCTCGCCGCTCCCTCGGTGACGAACTGCACGATCTGACTCGCCGGCACCAGCACGAGCACGGCGACGAGCGAGGCGGCGATGACGACCAGGCTGGCCGGGAGAAGACGGATGGCGCGCCGCGACCAGAAACGGGCCAGACTGATCCGACCGTTCTTCTGGAAGTCCCGCACCAGATGCCCCGTGATGAGGAACCCGCTGATCACGAAGAAGACATCGACACCGACGTATCCCCCGGTGACCCGGTTCGGCCAGAGATGGAAAAGCAGCACGAGGAGAACAGCCACGGCACGCAGGCCCTGGATGTCGGCGCGGATGCTCTGCCGTCGGGAGGCACGGGTCCGGTACTGCGGCTGCGTCATCAGTCGTGGTCTCGTGAAGGGGACGGAGAAATGTTCAGATCTGAGAGCCGACTACGGGACTCGAACCCGTAACCCCCGTATTACAAGTACGGTGCGCTACCAATTGCGCCAAGTCGGCGGGTGCCACCAGCTTAGCGATGGTGGCGGAGGTCTCCCGACCTCTCGGGCTTCCGACTTACTCGGCCGGAGTCTCGGTCGGTGTCGGCGTGGGCGTCGCGGTGGCCTGGTAGTACGCGTCGCTGGCGACCGTGAGCACGAACTGCGAGAACTCGGCCGGGTCGTCGAGCGCGCCGACGTATGCCTCGCCGTTGGCGACGATCATCGGGGTCGACGCGAGCACGAGGTCGTCGGAACCGGGCAGCGGACCCTCGAGTGCACGGGTCGTCGCCTCCTTGGCCCACGTCAGGTAGTCGCCGTCCTGGATGCAGTTGCGCACCGTCTTGGTGTTGTCGACGCCGACGGCCCCCGCGAGATCCGCGAGTTCGCTGTCGGACAGCCCGTCGGTGTTCACCTCGGGCTGGTCGTCGAGCAGATCGTGGTTGAAGGCGTAGAACTGGTCGGGCGAGTGCGTCGCGACGCAGGCGGCCGCAGCGGCGGCGCGCAGCGAGTACTTGGTGCCGTTGGAGCTCGCGGTGAGCAGGGCGACCGGGTGGTAGGTCACGGTGACCGCACCCTCGCTGATCCAGTTGGTGAGCTGGCGGGCGTTGGCGCGCTCGAACTCGCCGGCGTCATCCGACAGGTAGTCCACGTAGATGTGGATGTCGACCTTCTGGGCCGTCGTGGGCTCGGCCGTCGGCTCGGCGGGGGCCTCGGCCTCGGAGGAGTCGGGGGTGGGCGTAGCCGTACCGGCATCGGATGCCGCAGATGCGGAGAGCTCGGAGACGACGACGCCGTCACCGTGCATGCCGGTCGGCGAGAGCTGGGGCTTCGAGACCTGAGCCGACACCGCGAGAGTCACGGCGGTACCGATCGCGCCGACGGCGACCACCGCGAGCGTCCCGATGATGATCCGTCGCATGATGCGCGCACGGGACTGCGCTGCATGCACTCGCTGTGCCTTCTCCCGCACAGCCTCGCGGGAGTTGCGAGGGGTGGGGACGTTCGGCGTTTCGTCGCTCGACATCGTTCCTCTTGAAAGTCTCACGGGGGCAGGGTGGCCCCGATCATCGGATATCGGATAGGCGACGATCGCCGCGTTGCACGGCCGGATTCGATGTTAACCATCGCACCTGAGAAATACCCAGATGCCGCGGTCCATGTCATACTGAGGGCGACCCAATGAGGGGTCACGGCGGGTCGAACCGCCGCATCCATCACTACGGATCGTCCGGCACGTACCTGCCGGTGAAGGAGAAACACAATGGCATCTGTGACTTTCGACGAGGCCACCCGCCTCTACCCGGGCGGCACCCGTCCGGCCGTCGACAAGCTCGACCTCCAGGTCGCCGACGGCGAGTTCCTCGTCCTCGTCGGACCCTCCGGTTGCGGTAAGTCCACGTCGCTCCGCATGCTCGCCGGCCTCGAAGAGGTCAACGCGGGCCGCATCCTCATCGGCGACCGCGACGTCACCGACGTCCCGCCGAAGGACCGCGACATCGCGATGGTCTTCCAGAACTACGCGCTGTACCCGCACATGACGGTCGCCGAGAACATGGGCTTCGCGCTCAAGATCGCCGGCGTCGGCAAGGAAGAGCGCGCCACCCGCGTGCTCGAGGCCGCCAAGCTGCTCGACCTCGAGGAGTACCTGACCCGCAAGCCGAAGGCCCTCTCGGGTGGTCAGCGTCAGCGTGTCGCCATGGGTCGCGCGATCGTGCGTCAGCCCCAGGTCTTCCTCATGGACGAGCCGCTGTCGAACCTCGACGCCAAGCTGCGCGTCCAGACGCGTACGCAGATCGCGTCGCTGCAGCGCCGCCTCGGCGTCACCACGGTCTACGTCACCCACGACCAGACCGAGGCCCTCACCATGGGTGACCGCATCGCGGTGCTCAAGGACGGCCTCCTGCAGCAGGTCGGCACGCCGCGCGACCTGTACGAGAAGCCGAACAACGTGTTCGTCGCCGGCTTCATCGGCTCCCCCGCCATGAACCTGTTCACGGCGGACCTCGCCGAGGGCGGCGTGCGCTTCGGCACCGAGGTCGTCCCGCTCGAGCGTGACGCGGTCGCCGGCGCGAACGGCACGCAGGTCACGGTCGGCGTGCGTCCCGAGGACATCACGGTCGGACCGGCCGACGGCAAGGGCCTCTCGGTCGTCGTCGACCTCGTCGAGGAGCTCGGCGCCGACGGTTACCTCTACGGCCACACCGACATCAACGGCAAGCGCACCGACCTCGTCGCGCGCGTCGACGGTCGCAGCCACCCGAACGCCGGCGAGACGGTCACCCTGGCCGCCAACCCGGGGCACGTCCACGCGTTCGACCTCGAGTCGGGAAGCCGCCTGAACACGGCTCCGGTCGTCTCGGCCTGATCGCACACACCACTCGCGGCGCGGGTCGACTTCGGTCGCCCGCGCCGCGTCTGCGTCCACCCCGACTTCCCAGGAGCGCCATGCAGGATTCGCTGCGCATCACCGCCAGCACCGTCGACCCCGGCCTCCTCGGCCTCCCCTGGTCGACGACGCTCGCCCGCTGGCCCTCCGAGCACATCGTCTCGCTCCCGAAGGGTCTGTCGCGGCACCTCGTGCGCTTCGCCGATCTGTCGGGACGGGTCGTCGCGGTGAAGGAGACCACCGAGGAGATGGCGCGGCGCGAATACGAGATGCTCGGCAACCTCGCCCGCCTCGACGTGCCCTGCGTCGACCGGGTCGCCGTCATCGCCGGGCGAACGGATGCCGACGGCGAAGCGCTCCCGGCCGCCCTGGTGACCTCGCACCTGCGCTTCTCGATGCCGTACCGCGCGCTGTTCACCCGCGTGCTGCGCCCCGACACCGCCACTCGACTCGTCGACGCCCTCGCCCTCCTGCTGGTGCGCCTGCACAACGTCGGCTTCTACTGGGGCGACGTATCGCTGTCGAACACGTTGTTCCGCCGCGATGCGGGCGCGTTCGCGGCGTACCTCGTCGACGCCGAGACCGGCGAACTGCACGAGGAGGGGCTGACCGACGGGCAGCGCGCCTACGATCTCGATCTCGCCCGCACGAACATCGCCGGCGAGATCATGGACCTGGCCGCCGGCGGGCGCCTCGAGAACGGTGTGGACGCGGTCGCGATCGCCGACGGCATCGTCTCGTCGTACCGGTCGCTCTGGGCCGAGCTGACCGCACAGGACTCCTTCTCGGCATCCGAGACCTGGCGCATCACCGAGCGCGTCGAGCGGCTGAACGCCCTCGGTTTCGACATCGACGAGATGTCGATGACGACCACGGCCGACGGCGCGGTCGTCGAGATCCAGCCGAAGGTCGTCGATGCCGGCCACCACCAGCGGCGACTCATCCGCCTCACCGGCCTCGACGTCGAGGAGAATCAGGCACGTCGCCTGCTCAACGACCTCGACGAGTTCCGCGCGCGTTCCACCAAGCAGTGGTCCGATGAGGAGATGTACGCGCACGAGTGGCTGACGCGCGTCTTCGAGCCCGTCGTGCGCGCGATCCCCTACGACCTGCGCGCGAAGCTCGAACCGGCGGAGGTGTTCCACCAGGTGCTCGAGCACCGGTGGTACCTGTCGCAGGCGCAGGGACGCCCAGTTCCGCTCGCCGAGGTGCTGACGAGTTACATCAACGAGGTGCTCCGCCACCGTCGCGACGAGGCCACGATCATGGGGCCTCCCACCGAGACGATGAGCCTTCCCGTCATCACCGGCGCCACGCGCACCACCGACGAAGACGAGGACGGCGACATCGACTGGCGCGATCTCGTCTGATCCTCGGGGCGCGATGCCCGTTCGCGGTCAGTAGCCGACGGTGAACCGCTCGCGGTGGTGGTTGCCCTGCTCGATCTCGTCGACGACCGCGACGGCGAAATCCGCGCCCGAGATGTAGGACTTGCCGTCGGCGTCGCGCACGAGCACGTCTCCGCCGTCACGGTAATGGCCGGTGCGCTCCCCCTCGGCCCAGGGCCCGAAGACCTCCGCGGGGTGCACGAAGAACCAGTCGAGCGAGGCATCCGTGCTCTCGAGGAACGCGAGCGAGTCGATTCCCACCTGCGCCTCGTGCTTGTACTCCTCGGGGAAGTCCTGGTCGAACAGTCGCGGGCCGCCCGGGGCGACCAGGCTGCCGCCCGCTCCTCCGACCACGCCCAGGCGCGTGCCGGTGCCGCTGAGCTGTCGGGCCACGCCCTCGAGCGCGTCGAGCACGCGGTCCTCCATGTCGCCGCGCGGGGAGAGCGCGGAGACCACCGCATCCGCCCCCGCGAAGGCGCCGGCGAGAGGAGCGAGGTCCAGGACGGAGCCCTGGATGTACGCGACGCCCTCCACGGCATCCGTCGGCACCGAGCGCGACACCGCGACGACCTCGTGACCGCGGCTCACCGCCTCTGCGGCGATGTGACGACCGGCGTAGCCGGTCCCTCCGAGGACGACGATGCGACTCATGCGGGCTCTTCCCTTCGGATGCTGCGGCGAACTACTTCGTGGAGCGGATCGTCGCGACCTGGTACAGGGCGACGGAGGTGGCGATGCCGACGTTCAGCGACTCGGTGGCCGTGGAGATCGGGATCGAGACGATCTGATCGCAGGTCTCGCGGACGAGGCGCGAGAGACCCTTGCCCTCGGCTCCGGCGACGATGACGACCGCGCGATCGGCGAGCTGGAGTGCGGGCAGATCGACGTCGCCGTCACCGGCGAGGCCGAGGATGAACACACCCTGCTTCTTGAACTCCTTGAGCTGCGTGGTCAGGTTCGTCGCGAGCGCGACGGGCAGACGCGCGGCGGCCCCGGCGCTCGTCTTCCAGGCGGCGGAGTTCACCCCCGCCGAACGGCGCTGCGGCAGGATCACGCCGTGGCTGCCGAACGCGGCCGCCGAGCGGATGATCGCGCCGAGGTTGCGGGAGTCGGTGATGCCGTCGAGAGCGACGAACAGCGGGACCTGCCCCTTATCGATCGCCTTCTCGAGCAGATCCTGCGGGTGCGCGTACTCGTAGGGCGGCACCTTGATGGCGACGCCCTGATGCACGCCGTCGAATCCGGCCATGCGGTCGAGCTCCTGGCGCGTGACCTCGAGCACCGGGATGCCGCGGTGCGTCGCGATCGAGAGCATCTCCTTCACGCGGTCGTCCATCTCGACCCGCTGCGCGATGTAGAACGCCGTCGCCGGGATCTTCGCGCGCAGCGCCTCGAGCACCGAGTTGCGGCCGGTGACGACCTCGGTCTCCGTCGTGTTGTCCTTGGAGCGCGCCGAACGGTTCGGGTTGCCCCCGGCGGTCTGGCGCTGGCCCGGCTTGCCCTTGCCGCCGGACGCGGCGTAGCGCTCGGCCGCGGCCTTGCGCTTGCCGGCGGGGTGCCAGGCGCGGTCCTCGGCCTTCGGCGTGGGTCCGCGTCCTTCGAGCGCCTTGCGCCCGAGACCGCCGGTGCCCTTGGTGGGGCCCTTCTTGTTGCCCTTGTTCGCGCCGGGGCGCTGTGGCTTAGCCATCGATACTCCAATGAGTTCCGGCCGGAGTATCCTCCAGCGTGATTCCTGCGGCTGCGATCGCGTCACGGATGCGATCGGCTGCCGCCCAGTCCTTGTCGGCACGCGCCTGTGCGCGCTGGGTGATCATCGTCTGGACGAGTGCGTCCAGTGCGGCGGCCTCGGCTCCCCCGCCGGTGCCGTTCCACTGCGAAGAGTGCGGATTGATCCCCAGGACGAGCGTCATCTGAATGACGTCCATCACGTCCTGCCTCGCCTCATCGTACTTGCCCGCGTCGAGGAGCGCATTTCCGGAGCGGATGCTCGTGTGGATCGCGGCGAGCGCCCGGGGCACCGAGAGGTCGTCGTCCATGGCCTCGACGAACTCCTGCGGGAGTCCCTCCTTCGCCTGGCCCCAGCCCGGCTTCGCGAGCCGCTCGCCCCGTTCGAGGAAGGTGCGGATGCGTCCGATCGCGGCCTCGGCCTCCGTCCACGACGACTCCGACAGGTCGAGGCTCGAGCGGTAGTGCGCCGCCGCGAGCGCGTAGCGCACGACGAGCGGATCGCGGGCGGCGAGCACATCGGCGGCCAGCGTGAAGTTTCCGAGCGACTTCGACATCTTCTGCCCGTTCACGGTGACCAGGCCGTTGTGCACCCAGTACCGCGCGAACGCATCGCCCGCGGCCGTCGACTGCGCCAACTCGTTCTCGTGGTGCGGGAAGCGCAGGTCGAGGCCCCCGCCGTGGATGTCGAACTCCGGTCCGAGATAGCGCTTCGCCATCGCGGAGCATTCGATGTGCCAGCCGGGTCGGCCTTCACCCCACGGAGACACCCATCGAGCATCCGCGGGCTCCTCGCTCTTCGAGCCCTTCCAGAGGGCGAAGTCCTGGGGATTGCGCTTTCCACGGGGGTCGGCGTCCTCCGCCGCCTCCATCGCGTCGATCGACTGGTGCGTCAGCGCACCGTACTCGGCCCACGAGCGCACGTCGAAGTACACGTCGCCCGAGCCGTCGGCGGCGGGGTACGCGTGGCCGCGATCGATGAGCAGCGCGATGAGCTCCTGCATCTGCGGGACGGATGCCGTCGCGCGCGGTTCGTACGTCGGGGGCAGGATGCCGATGCAGGCGTAGGCTGCAGCGAACTCCTGCTCGATCCGATAGGCGAGGGCCCACCAGGGCTCCGCGTCGGTGGCGTTCGCGAGCACCTTGTCGTCGATGTCGGTCACGTTGCGCACGAAGGTGACCCGTCCGTGCCGCTTCTCGAGCCACCGGCGCAGCAGATCGAAGCTGAGCGCCGCGCGGACGTGCCCGATGTGCGGACCGGACTGCACGGTCGGACCGCACACGTACATCGTGACGTTTCCGGGGTCGAGCGGCACGAAGTCGCGCAGGTCCTGCGCACGGGTGTCGTAGAGGCGGAGAGTCACCGCTCAAGCCTACTCGGCCCGCCCCCGCGCGCCCCGAGAGTGACGCGCAGGCCGCGGTCGGTGGTTCAGGGCGCCGAGGCCGGGAAGACGAGTGCGACCGCGGTCACGGCGATGCCCTCCCCACGCCCCGGGAAGCCGAGCGCATCGGTGGTCGTCGCGGTCACCGAGACGGGAGCACCGCCGAGCGCATCCGAGAGCGCCCGCTCGGCCTCGGCACGGCGCGCGCTGAACCGGGGACGGTTGCCCTGGAACTGCGCCGAGACGTTGCCGATCACGAAGCCCGCCTCGCCGAGCAGTTCGCGGGTGCGCGCCAGGAAGACCGCGGCGTGCGCGCCCGCGTACTCGGGATGCGCGGTGCCGAAGTGCTCACCGATGTCGCCCAGGCCGGCAGCACCGAGCAGTGCGTCGACGATGGCGTGCGCGACCGCGTCGCCGTCGGAGTGCCCCGAGAGCGCCGGCTCGCCGGGCCACCGCAGTCCGGCCAACCACAGGTCGCCCTCTCCGCCGAAGGCGTGGACGTCGGTGCCGAGGCCGACGCGCGGCAGGTTCGGAGCGGACGCCGGCACGTGCAGGGGCAGCGCGGGCGCCTCGGCGAGCAGCCGGCGCGCTCGGTCGAGGTCGTCCGGCGTCGTGATCTTGAAGGCGCGGGCATCGCCGGGGATGTGTCGGACGGCGTATCCGGCGGCGGCGAACAGCGCGGCATCGTCGGTGTACTCGATCCCCGCAGCGGCGGCGGCGTCGTACGCCGCCTCGAGCGCGGTGCGCGGGAAGCCCTGGGGGGTCTGCGCCGCGGCGAGCTCGGAACGATCGACCGGGGCGACGATGCTGTCGCCGTCGACCCGCTTGAGGGTATCGACCACCGGGAGCGCGGGGATGATGCCGGTGCCCTCGGCGACAGCGGCGGCGACGGCGTCGATCTGCGCGGGCGGGGTCAGCGCACGAGCGGCGTCGTGCACCAGCACGGTGCGCACATCACCCCAAAGCGCCGCGATCCCCGCCGCGACGGACTCCTGGCGCGTGTCTCCTCCCACGACGACCCGTGCGAGGTCGACGCGATCCCCGGCGGCCTCGCGCACCTCGGTCTCGGCATCGCCTTCGAAGCCCGCGGGCGCGACGACGATCACCTGTGCGGGGGCGGCGGCAAACACGCCGTCGAGGGCGTGGCGCAGGATCGAACGCCCGTCGATGCCGACGAGGGCTTTCGGCGCGCCCGCCGCCAGGCGGGTACCGGATCCGGCGGCGACGACGATGACCGCGACGTGCGGCACGGGAAGCAGAGTCACCTCTTCACGCTACCGCCTGCGGGGAACGACGAAGGGGGCGGATGCCGAAGCATCCGCCCCCTTCGGGAAACTCGGATCAGGACGCGAGGACCTCGTCGAGCATCGCGCCCGCCTTGTCCTCGTCGGTCTTCTCCGCGAGCGCCAGCTCGGAGATGAGGATCTGACGAGCCTTCGCCAGCATCCGCTTCTCTCCGGCGGACAGACCGCGGTCTTGGTCACGGCGCCACAGGTCGCGCACGACCTCGCTCACCTTGATCACATCGCCGGAGGCGAGCTTCTCGAGGTTCGCCTTGTAGCGGCGCGACCAGTTGGTGGGCTCCTCGGTGAACGGAGCACGCAGAACCTCGAACACGTGGTCGAGGCCCTCCTTGCCGATCACGTCGCGGACACCGACCAGGTCGACGTTCTCGGCAGGAACCTCGATGATCAGGTCGCCCTGCGTCACATTGAGCTTCAGGTACTTCTTCGCCTCACCCTTGATGATGCGCTCCTTGACCTCGATGATGGTCGCAGCGCCATGGTGCGGATAGACGACGGTCTCGCCAACCTCAAAAAGCATAAAAACGTATCCTTTCGGCAACCTCAAGGATACCACAGGGGTTATGCGCTAAGGTTTGCGCCCCCTCGTCCCGAGGCGCGGCCCGCGTACCCGTAGAATGGTTGCGGATATCCCGTCGTACCCCAGGAGGACCCGTGAAATCGCGCCTTGTTGCGTCTGCTGCCCTCAGCGCCGTCGTTCTTCTCGGCGCGACCGGATGCACGTTCATCTCGCCCCAGGCGACGAAGATCGAGTATTCCGCCTCGGACGGCGTGAACGTCTCCGACGCCGAGGGCCCGATCGACGCGCGCAACGTGTTCATCGTCGCCAACGAGGACGGCACGGTGGGCAACCTCATCGGCGCCTTCGTGAACCCGACCGACGAGCGCGCGACCATCACGATCGCCTTCACCGGCAACGACGCCTTCACCATCACCGTTCCCGCGGGTGACAGCATCAGCCTGGGCGCCGACGCCGAGCCGCTGCGCATCGTCGGCCTCGACTCGAAGCCGGGCTCCACGGTCGAGATCCACTTCCAGTCCGGTGACTCCACCGGCGTGAAGACGGCCATCCCGGTGCTCGACGGCGGCCTCCCCTACTACGCGGATCTGGTTCCCGAAGAGAACTGATCCAGACGCACGCAGAGAAGGCCGGCTCCCTCGGGAGCCGGCCTTCTCGCTGTCCGGAGACCGTCCGGTGCGCTCGTGACGCGGTGGCTCAGGCCTCGAAGCGGTAGCCGAGACCCCGCACGGTGACAAGCATGACAGGCTCGCTGGGGTTGACCTCGATGCGCGAGCGGATGCGCTTGATGTGCACGTCGAGGGTCTTCGTGTCGCCGAAGTAGTCGCTGCCCCAGACCCGGTCGATGAGCTGTCCTCGGGTGAGCACGCGACCCGCGTTGCGCATCAGCACCTCCAGCAGTTCGAACTCCTTCAGCGGCATGTTGATCAGCTGCCCCGCCACCGACACCGTGTGCCGGTCGATGTCGAGCGACACGCGCCCGCCGTCGAGCACGCGCTCGTCGAGCTCGCTGTCGGCCTGCACCACCCGGCGCAGCACCGCCCGCATACGGGCGAGCAGCTCGCGCGAGGAGTACGGCTTCGTGATGTAGTCGTCGGCTCCGAGCTCGAGCCCCACCACGATGTCGACCTCGGAGTCCTTCGCCGTGAGCATGATGATCGGCACCGCCGACGACGAGCGGATCTGGCGGCACACCTCGGTGCCCGGCATGCCCGGCAGCATCAGGTCGAGCAGAACGATGTCGGCACCGCGCTCGCGGAACGCCGTGAGCGCCGTCGGGCCGTCCTCGGCGATCTCGACCTCGTACCCCTCCCGACGCAACAGGTACGCCAGCGGATCGGCGAGATCGGGTTCGTCTTCGACGAGGAGGATGCGGGTCATGCGCGGTCACCTTTCCGTACGCGAACGGCGCCGGCCTTGGCGGCCTTCCGTTCGCGCTTCTTCTTGCTCTTCTTGCCGGCATCCGCGTTCGGCGGTGCGTCGATCAGGGGAAGCCGCATCGTGAACGTCGAGCCGCGGCCCGGGCGCGACCACAGGCGCACCTCGCCGCCGTGCCGCTGCGTGGCGTGCTTGACGATCGACAGGCCGAGGCCGGTGCCGCCGGTGCGGCGCGAGCGCGCCTCGTCCGCGCGGTAGAAACGCTCGAAGATGCGCTCACGATCGGTCTCGGCGATGCCGATGCCCTGGTCCGACACCGCGATCTCCACGACGCCGTCCTCGGCGCGCACGCCGACCCCGACGCGGGATCCGCTCGGGGAGTACACGATCGCGTTCACGATGAGGTTCCCGACGGCTTCGACGAGGATCTGCGCGTCACCGCGCACCCAGATCCCGCGGTCGCCGCCGCGCGTGATCTCGACTCCCGCGGCGTCGGCCTGCACGACGTGCGCCTCGATGGACTTCGCGATGACCTCGTCGATCGCGACGGGGGTGACGTCGCCCAGGCCGTCGTCGGCCTGGAGCCGGGAGAGGCTCATGATGCGACCGGTCAGCTGCGCGAGACGGCCCGCCTCCGCCGAGATGCGCGTCGCGAAGATGCGCACCTGGGCCGGGTCGTCGGCGGCCGACTCGATCGCCTCCGCGAGCAGAGTCACCGCACCGACCGGGGTCTTGAGCTCATGGCTGGTGTTCGCGACGAAATCGCGCCGCATCTGGTCGAGGCGTTCCTGCTCCGTGACATCCCGGATGATCAGCAGGGTCAGACGCGGTCCGAGCACGCTCGCCCGCGCCGAGACGAGACGCGGGTCGAGGCTCAGCCCCCCGCGGGTGATGCGCATCGACTCCGTCGCGGTGCCGCCGTCGGCGCGCACGCCGCGCACGAGCAGACGCAGTTCCGGGTTGTCGAGGGTCGAGCCCACGTCGATCCCGAACCGCGAGGCGGCGACCGATGCGGCGAGCACGAGGCCCGACGTGTCGACCACGCAGGCCGCATCGTCCATGCTCGCGAGAACGTCGACGATCCCCTCGGGAACGGCGCTCGAGGTCTCCTCCGCGACACGGGCCCGCGCACGGTACGCCCAGGCGAGAAGGAGCGAGAGGCCGATACCGATCGCCAGGCCGACGGCCAGGGCGATCAAGGCGATCTGCGTCTCGGTCATGTCTCCAGCGTAGAGTGCGTTCACCCTCTCTCCGGCGGGTTTCCGGGCCACAGCGGCAACGAGAGAAGTACTATTCACGTGCTGGGCACCGTTCGTTAACCTTCGGAGCAGACAATCGCTTCGGGCCTGTGCGGGAGCGCGGTCCTGCTCCTCCCGTGCGGACGACCCCGCCGTCTCGCGCTGACACCAGTCGAGATTCACATGAAAGGTTGCGCCCCACCATGCGCGAAGTCTTCCACCAGTCCCTCGAGGACCTGCAGTCCCGCCTCGTGGAGATCGCCGACCTCGTCACGGTCTCGATCGACAAGGCGACACGTGCGTTCGCGACGAGCGACGTCGCTTTGGCCGAAGAGGTCATCGCCGACGACGCCAAGATCGACGAGCTCGCCGTCGCCCTCGACGAGCAGGCCATCGAGATCCTCGCCCGCCAGCAGCCGGTCGCCCGCGACCTGCGCATCGTCGTCACGGCGCTGCGCGTCAGCGCGTCGCTCGAGCGCATGGGCGACATGTCCGAGCACATCGCCCAGCTCGCACGCCTCCGCTTCCCGGAGCGCGCCATCCCGAAGGGCCTCAAGGGCACCTTCGTGAAGATGGGCGAGCTCGACGTCGAGATCTCGCGGACGCTCTCCGAGCTGCTGCGCACCCAGGACCTCCGTTTCGCCGACGCGATCCGCAATGCGGACGACGACGTCGACGAACTGCACGCCACCGTCTTCGAGAAGGTCCTCAGCGACAACTGGAAGGGCGAGGCCACGGCTACCGTCGACGCCACGCTCGCCAGCCGCTACCACGAGCGCTTCGCCGACCACGCCGTGGCCGTCGCGAAGAAGTACGTCTACCTGTCGACCGGAGACTGGGCCGTCGCCGAAGACGACATCGCCCTCGCCGTCGAGCAGCAGCAGGAGCTCGGTCACGCCTGACCCGCAGCATCCCCACGACGAAGCCCCCCGCGCCTGAGCACCGGGGGCTTCGTCGTGTCGTGCGTGGAGGTTACTTCTTGCCCTGCGCGGCGACCGCAGCGGCACCGGCGGCGGCGGCCTCGGGGTCGAGGTAGCGGCCGGGACCGGTGGGCACGTTGTTCTCGTCGAGTTCGTAGACGAGCGGGATGCCGGTGGGGATGTTCAGCTCGGCGATGTCTTCGTCGCTGATGCCCTCGAGGTGCTTCACGAGGCCGCGCAGCGAGTTGCCGTGCGCCGTGACGAGCACGGTCTTGCCGGCCTCGAGGTCGGGGACGATCGCGCTCTCCCAGTACGGGAGGAGTCGATCGATGACGAGCTTGAGCGACTCGGTGCGCGGCACCTCGCCGTCGATGCCCGCATAGCGGACGTCGTGCACCTGGCTGAATTCGCTGTCGTCGTCGAGCACGGGCGGCGGCACGTCGAACGAGCGACGCCACAGCTGGAACTGCTCGGGGCCGAACTCCTCGAGCGTCTGCGCCTTGTCCTTGCCCTGCAGAGCACCGTAGTGACGCTCGTTGAGGCGCCACGAGCGCGTCACCGGGATCCACAGCCGGTCGGCGGCGTCGAGGGCGATGTTCGCGGTCTGGATCGCGCGGCTCAGCAGCGAGGTGTGCAGCACGTCGGGCAGGATGCCGGATTCGGCGAGCAGCTCTCCGCCGCGGCGTGCCTCCTTCTGCCCCTGCTCGTTCAGGCGGACGTCCACCCAGCCGGTGAAGAGGTTCAGTTCGTTCCACTCGCTCCGGCCGTGACGGAGCAGGATGAGGGTGCGCTTCGCAGTCATGTCGTCAGTTTATCCGCCCGGACGGTGCGACCGAACAGGATGCTGGGAGGATGGAGACATGGCGTCATCTCCCCTCGGCAGGCCCACGCGCGGCACCACCGGGACCAACCGGCTGCGGCGCAACGACCGCTGGATCGCCGCCAGCGACGCTCTCCGTCGAGCGTCCGATCCCCTCGTCGTCGACCTCGGGTACGGGGCGAGCGGCGTGACCGCGTTCGAGCTCGCGACCCGCCTCGTGCGTGTGCGGCCCGACGTCGAGGTGCGCGGGCTCGAGATCGATCCCGCGCGCGTCGCGAGCGCCGAGATGCAGCTCGCGGAGGTGCGCGCGGGCCGCACGCCGTTCGCCGCAGACCTTCCCGTCTCGTTCGGCCGCGGCGGGTTCGAGGTGCCGCTTCCCGACGGACGCCGCGCGGCGGTCATCCGGTCGATGAACGTGCTCCGCCAGTACGACGAGCAGGACGTGCCGGATGCCTGGGCGCGCATGACCTCGCGCCTGGCGCCCGGTGGGCTGTTGTTCGAGGGCACGTGCGATGAGATCGGGCGCATCGCGAGCTGGATCGACGTCGCCCCGGACGCTGCTCCGCTGCGCTTCACCCTCTCGCTCCGGCTCGCCGATCTCGACCGTCCGAGCATCGTCGCGGAGCGTCTCCCCAAAGCTCTGATCCACCGCAACGTCCCCGGCGAACGCATTCACGCCCTCCTGACCGACCTCGACCGCGAGTGGGATCGGGCCGCCGGACTGTCGACGTTCGGGGCGACCCAGCGCTTCCTCGCCGCCGCGGGCGCGCTGCGCGCACAGGGGTGGCCCGTGCTCGGCGGTCGGACGCGGTGGCGACTGGGCGAGCTCACGCTGCCGTGGTCGGCGGTCGCGCCCGCGAACTGAACGGGAGCGCGGTCGGTCTAGACCTGCGCGCGCGGGTCCGGTGCCGACGGGCGACGGGACAGACGGGTGAGGCGCGGGATGTCGGCCGTCGCACCGGCATCCGCCGGAACGATGACCTGCTGCGAAGCCGCGATCTCGAGGCCGTCGGCTCGCACGACGAGGTCGCCGACCGGTGCGCGGCGGCTGAGGATCGCGAGCGCGATCGGCCCGTCCTCGAAGTGCCGGGCCACGGAGGTCAGGTGCCCGACCTCCTCGTCGCCCGCGAAGACGGATGCCCGGGCCTCCGGCAGCACCGCATCGCTGCCGTCGAGCTGCAGCGCGGCCAGACGCCGCGGCGGGTGCCCGAGGTTGTGCACCTTGGCGACCGTCTCCTGCCCGCGGTAGCAGCCCTTGTTCAGGTGCACGGCGCTGCGGATCCAATCGGACTCGTGCGGCAGGGAGCGCTCATCGACCTCGGTCGCCCAGCGCGGACGCCAGGCGGCGACACGCAGCGCCTCTGCTGCGAGGAGCCCGGCCAGCGCGTCGCGATCGGCAGACACCGCGAGAGCATCCGCGGCCTCGGTCGTCAGCAGCGCGACCCGCCACGCGTAGTCGGCGGCGGGGTGCGCTGCGACCTCGGCGTACTGGTGTCCGCCCGCGGACACGTGCTGCCACGGATCGGCCCAGATCAGGGGCGCACCGCTCGGTGCGGCCGCCGCCGTGGCCACCACCGGCGCGATCGCTCCGCCGTCGAGGAATCCGATCGGAACGAGATCCGGACGGATGCCGACGGAGGCCTGCGCGCGGAACTTCATGCGGGTCAGCCATCCGGCGAGCGCTTCGGCGTCACCGGCATCCGCCAGCAACCAGGTCGATGCGCCGTCGTCGAGGACTCCGGCCGCGTGCTCGACCCGACCCTGCGGGTCGAGGATCAGCAACTCGGTGCTCTCACCCGGAGCGAGACGGCCGAGCGCCTGCGAGGTGATGGAGTCGAGCCAGCTCAGCCGCTCGGGCCCCGCGACCTCGATCACGACCCGATCGCCGAGCGGGACGAAGGCAGCGCCCTCGGCGAGGCGGCGCTGCTCGCGGAACGCGTCGCCGAAGTGCGCGATCACGTCTCCGTCGGAGACGGCGCCGTCGATCTCGGCGAATGCGCCCACGTCAGACCTTGGCCAGTCGCGCGGAGGCGTGCGAGCGCAACGGGGTGCCGAGGGCCGCGATGTCCCAGGCCCACAGCAGGTGGCCGTCGACCAGGCCGTACATCCGCGAGGAGGCGGTGTGCACCTTGGCTCCGGAACTGCGCACCACGGCATCCGTGGCGATATCGATGCGCGGGCCGTTGATCTCACCCAGGTACAGCTCGAGCGCACCGTCGGCGTGGGCGAGTGACACCTCGATCGGGAAGCCGCCGCTCTCGGCGCGCAGCTCCTCGACGTCGTCGACCGTGCGGGCCACGGCGTCCGCGGTCGGGGGCAGCAGTGCCGGACCGGCATCCGCGTCCGTCGCCGGGCGCGCGAGACGCCAGAAACCGGTCTCGGCCAGCAGGGCGGAGGCCGGGGAGCCCTCCTCCGTGAGGAAGGTGGCGGTGGCCGAGTAGTTCAGGAACGGGCCGCCATCATGGCTGAAGCTCACGCGATGCGTGAACTCGCCCTGCAGCCGCTCATCTCCGACGGGGTAGTCGATGACACCTGTTCCCTCCCAGACGCCGATCAGCCACGAGAGCGGGGCGAGGTCGGCCGGGAGGTCGGTGGGAAGCTCGAGCACGATCGGCTCAGCGCTGGCCGCGGAAGAGGTTGCGCAGCACGACCGCCGAGACGAAGACGATCGCGAGGCTCGCCAGACCCAGCAGGCCGATGAAGAAGAGTTCGAGCGCCATGAGATCCATGGCTCCCACCCTACCGCGCGTGAGCGCGACTGTCAGGCGGAGGCGGTCGCGAGGGCGGCGAGCCCGAATCCGACCGAGATCACGCCCATGAGCAGCAGCGCACCGATCACGCTCCCCGCCACCCGGAAGATGAATCCCTCGGTGCGGCCGTACCAGAGCTGCACGGCGAAAGAGAGGAGCACGGCGCCGCCGAAGGCCACCAGCATCCACGGGATGCGCCACTCCTCGCCGACCAGGATGCCGATCGCCACGGCGCCCACCAGAGCGACCGCCCAGACGGCGACCACGCCGGCGAGCGGACTGCGCGGAGCGAGTGCGGGTTGCGTCATGCGTCCATTGTCACTCATCGACCCCGGTATTATTGCCGCACGGCGTTGACCCGCGCGCCGGTGAGGAGTACGCGTGCCCCAGATCCTGGTCTTGACGAATGCTCCTGCCGAGGAGTCGGTCCTGCCCGCGCTGGAGCTGCTCAGCCACACCGTCCGCCAGATCCCCGCAGAGCCCGCGCGGCTGGTGAGCGCCCCCGAGTACGACATCGTGATCGTCGATGCCCGCACCGACCTCGCGGGCGCCAAGTCGCTGTGCCGTCTGCTCCGCGCGACCGGCCAGGAGGCGCCGCTGCTGCTCATCGTCACCGAAGGCGGCATGAGCGCCGTCTCCGGCGACTGGGGCATCGACGACGTGCTGCTCTCGACCGCCGGCCCCGCCGAGACCGACGCCCGCCTGCGGCTCGCGATCGCGCGCCGCGACGACGCCGCGGCTCCGACGCGTGTGCAGGCATCCGGCGTCACGATCGACGAGCAGTCGTACTCCGCCAAGCTGCACGGCAAGCCGCTCGACCTCACCTACAAGGAGTTCCAGCTCCTGCACTTCCTCGCCACGCACCCCTCGCGGGTGTTCACGCGCGAGCAGCTGCTCAGCGAGGTCTGGGGCTACGACTACTTCGGCGGCACGCGCACGGTCGACGTGCACGTGCGGCGCCTGCGGGCCAAGCTCGGCGACGCCGATCAGATCATCGGAACGGTCCGCAACGTCGGCTACCGCTTCAACGTGTACGAGGACGACACCCTGGTGGGCTCGCGGTAACCGAGGGCATCCGTTCACGCGCGTGTCACCTCTCGGTGCTTAGATGTACCCCATGATGGATCCCGCTCTCGCCGACGCAGGTCTCGGCGACGCCGAAGACGACGACTTCGATGCCGTCGAGGCCCCCGACTCGCTCCTCCCGGATCACCGGTACCTCGATCGCGAGCTGAGTTGGCTCGCGTTCAACCAGCGCGTGCTCGAGCTGGCCGAGGATCCCTCGCTCCCCGAACTCGAGCGGGCGAACTTCCTGGCCATCTTCGCCAGCAACCTCGACGAGTTCTTCATGGTGCGCGTCGCCGGCCTCAAACGGCGCATCATCACCGGCCTCGCCGTGCCGACCAACATTGGCCGCTCCCCCTCCGACGCCCTCGCCGACATCTCGCGCGAGGCGCATGCGCTGCAGCTGCGGCACGCGGATGCCTGGACGTCGCTCGTGCGCCCGGCCCTCGCCGACGCCGGTGTCGAGATCACGGAGTGGGACGAGCTGACCGACGACGAGCGCGCGGGCCTGACCGACTACTTCCAGGCCCAGGTGTTCCCGGTGCTCATGCCCCTCGCGGTCGATCCGGCGCATCCGTTCCCCTACATCTCGGGGCTGTCGCTCAACCTCGCGATCCGCATCCGCAACGCACGCACGGGTCGCCAGGAGTTCGCGCGCCTCAAGGTGCCGCCGATGCTGCCTCGGTTCGTGGAGGTACCGGGCAACAGCGAGATCTCGCGCTACCTGCGCCTCGAAGAGCTCATCGCCAACCACCTCGGAGACCTCTTTCCCGGTATGGAGGTGCTCGACCACCACGCCTTCCGCCTCACCCGCAACGAAGACGTCGAGATCGAGGAGGACGAGAGCGAGAACCTCATCCAGGCGCTCGAGGCCGAGCTGCTGCGCCGCCGGTTCGGACCGCCGATCCGCCTCGAGATCACCGACGACATGGACGACGTGACCCTCGAGCTGCTGGTGAAGGAACTCGACATCACCGACCAGGAGGTCTACCGTCTCCCCGGGCCGCTCGACCTGCGCGGACTCTTCGGCCTCTCGCGCATCGAGCGCCCCGATCTGCGGTACCCGCCGCACGTTCCGACCACGGCGGTCGCGTTCCAGCCCGGCGACAGCAGCACGCGTGCCGACATGTTCAAGGCCATCCGCAAGTCCGACGTGCTCGTGCACCACCCGTACGAGTCGTTCACCACGAGCGTGCAGGCGTTCCTCGAACAGGCTGCCCGTGATCCGCATGTGCTCGCCATCAAGCAGACCCTGTACCGCACCTCGGGAGACAGCCCCGTCGTGCAGGCGCTGATCGACGCCGCCGAAGCGGGCAAGCAGGTGCTCGCCCTGGTCGAGGTCAAGGCACGGTTCGACGAGGCGAACAACATCGTCTGGGCGCGCAAACTCGAGAAGGCCGGCGTGCACGTCGTGTACGGCCTGGTCGGGCTCAAGACGCACTGCAAGCTCGCCCTCGTGATCCGCGAGGAAGACGGCAAGCTCCAGCACTACTCGCACGTCGGCACCGGAAACTACAACCCGAAGACCAGCCGCATCTACGAGGACTTCGGGCTGTTCACCGCGGACGCACAGGTCGGAAAAGACCTCACCCGCCTCTTCAACGAGCTGAGCGGCTATGCGATCGAGAAGAAGTTCAAGCGTCTGCTCGTCGCGCCCCTGCACCTGCGCAAGGGACTCGTGCGCCAGATCGACAACGAGCGCGCCAACGCCGTCGCGGGCAAGCCCGCGCACATCCGCATCAAGGTCAACTCGATGGTCGACGAGGAGATCATCGACGCGCTCTACCGTGCCAGCGTGGCCGGAGTGAAGGTCGACGTGTGGGTGCGCGGCATCTGCAGCCTCCGCACGGACCTCGCCGGCATCAGCGACAACATCACGGTGCGCAGCATCCTGGGCCGCTATCTCGAGCACTCGCGCATCTTCGCCTTCGAGAACGGCGGCGATTCGCAGATCTACATCGGCAGCGCCGACATGATGCACCGCAACCTCGACCGACGCGTCGAGGCGCTCGTCCGCGTCACCGAACCCGCGCATCTGAAGGAGCTCCTGGCCTTCTTCGACCTCGCGATGGATCCGGGGACGAGTTCCTGGCACCTCGGCGCGGCCGGCGTGTGGGAGCGCCACGCCGCGGATGCCGACGGCAAGCCGCTGATCGACCTGCAGGATAAGACCATGGGTCAGATTCAGCGACGCCGGCGTGCGCGGGCGGTTCGATGACGGTCGGACAGACCTTCGCAGAGCGGTCGAAGTGGACGGACAAGGCCGTCTACGCGGCCGGTGCCGTCGTCTGGCGCATCGTCGACGGCAAGCTGCGCATCCTGCTGATCCACCGCACCAAATACCGTGACGTCACCCTGCCCAAGGGCAAGGTCGATCCCGGCGAGATGCTCGCCGAGACCGCCGTGCGCGAGGTGCAGGAGGAGACCGGCATCCGCGTCTCCCTGGGCGTTCCGGTGGGCGTGAGCCGCTACAACCTCGCGTCGATGAAGCAGAAGGTCGTGCACTACTGGGCCGCCGAGGCCACCGACGACGCGATCCGCGCGTCGACGTTCGTGCCCAACCGGGAGATCGCGGCGATCGAGTGGGCCAGCGTGAAGAAGGCCAGGGAGCGCCTCAGCTACCCGGTCGACCACGAGATCCTCGATTTCTTCGCCCGTCTGGTCGAGGACGGCGCGCTGCGTACGTTCCCACTGATCGTGCTGCGGCACGCCAAGGCGTTGTCGCGTTCCGAATGGGACGGTACGGATGCCGAGCGCCCGCTCGCCGATCGCGGGCGCCGACAGGCGAAGTCGATCGTCGGCCCCCTGCGCGCCTTCGGCGTGCGGAAGATCGTGACGAGCGACGCCGTCCGATGCGTCGAGACCGTGAAGCCGCTCGCCAAGGCGCTCGATCGCAAGGCCGTGCGCACCGAGCTCATCAGCCAGGACGCCTGGGAGGACGGAACCTCCGATCTGCGCTCGGTGGTCGGGCGGCGCGTACGCTCCGGCAAGCCCGCCGTGCTCTGCAGCCACGGGCCCGTTCTGCCCGGCCTCCTGTCCGAGATCGCGCTCGCGACCGCGACGATCCAGGGCTCCTACCTCAGCAGCGCGGCCGACCTCGAGCCGGCGGCGTTCTCCGTGGTTCACCTCTCGGCCACGAACCCCGGATCCGGCATCATCTCGATCGAGACGCACATTCCGAAGGTCTGACGCGGCCCGGAATTCCGGGGCTTGCACCCCAGAGAGTCGACAGCCGTTCACCTTCCGTTCACCCGCGCGGGAGAGTCTCGTTAACCGCCGCGCTTAGCGTCACTGTGTGCCCTGCACCGGGCCTCAACCCCTCCCACGATCGAACGGATCCACAGTGAAGATCTCCCGAATCGCTCGCATCGGCGCCATCGGCGCCGTCGCTGCTCTCGCCCTGGCCGGTTGCGCCGCGAACGAAGGCGGCACCGGCGGCTCGTCCGAAGCCCCCTCCGACTCCACGCTCTCGGGCACCATCGACGCCACCGGCGCGTCGTCGCAGACCGCTGCGCAGGAGGCGTGGGTCGCCGCGTTCCAGACCGCGAACCCCGACGTCACCGTCAACTACGAGCCCACCGGCTCCGGCACCGGCCGCGAGAACTTCCTCGAGGGCGGCAGCAACTTCATCGGCTCCGACCGTGCGTTCAACGACGAGGAGATCGCCGCCGGCGGCTTCGGCGCCTGCGTGACCGACGACATCGTCGAGGTCCCGCTCTACATCTCGCCGGTCGCCGTCGCGTTCAACATCGAGGGCATCGACACGCTCAACCTCGACGCCGCCACGATCGCGGGCATCTTCGCCGGCACGATCACCAACTGGAACGCTCCCGAGATCGCCGCGCTGAACGACGGCGTCGAGCTGCCCGACCTGGCGATCTCGCCGGTCCACCGCTCCGACCCCTCGGGCACGCAGGAGACCTTCACCAAGTACCTCTCGGCGACCGCCGGTGACGTCTGGACCTACGAGCCGGCCGATGTCTGGCCGATCGAGGGTGGCGAGGCCGCTCAGGGCACCTCGGGTGTCGTCCAGGCCATCACCGCGGGCAACGGCGCGATCGGCTTCGCCGACGCCTCGCAGGTCGGCGACCTCGGCCAGGTGCACGTCGGCGTGGGCGGCGACTTCGTCGCCTACTCGGCCGAGGCCGCTGCCGCGCTCGTCGAGGGCTCGCCCCTCGTCGAGGGACGTGGCGCCGGAGACCTCGTCTTCGACGTCGACCCGGCATCCGCTGCCGAGGGTTCCTACCCGATCGCCCTGGTCAGCTACCTGATCGCGTGCGAGCAGTACGAGGACACCAACGTCGCCGAGCTCGTCAAGGAGTACCTCACCTACATCGCCAGCGCCGAGGGCCAGGAAGCCGCCGCGGACAACGCCGGCAGCGCCCCGATCTCGGACTCGCTGCGCGAGCAGGTCCAGGCCGCGATCGACCTGATCCAGGTCGGCTGATCCAGCCGATCGACTGATGGCGGTGCCCCCGCGTCCCGATCGGACGCGGGGGCTCCGCCCGGTCAGCCCCCGTTCCACCCCGCCCCGAAACAGGGAGACCATGAGCACGACCGCGCAGGCGCCCGCAGCGCCGCACGCACCGATCAAGGCCAAGCAGCGTCTCGGCGACCGGGTGTTTTCCGGTACCGCTCTCGGAGCGGGGATCATCATCCTCGTCGTCCTCGCGCTGGTCGCCGCCTTCCTCATCATCCAGAGCATCCCGGCGTTCCAGCTCGACACCACCGGCAACCACATCCTCAAGGGCGAATCCTTCTGGGTGTACGTCTGGCCCCTCGTCTTCGGAACGCTCTGGGCCTCGTTCATCGCGCTGCTCATCGCCGCACCGATCTCCATCGGCATCGCGCTCTTCATCTCGCACTACGCGCACCGTCGCCTCGCCGCCTTCCTCGGCTACGTGATCGACCTGCTCGCCGCGGTCCCCTCCGTCGTCTTCGGTCTCTGGGGCGGCCTCGTGCTCGCCCCCCTCCTCCAGCCGATCTACGCCTGGCTCAACACCCACGCCTCCTGGGTGCCGTTCTTCGGCGGCCAGGTGTCATCGACGGGAAAGACGATCCTCACGGCATCCCTCGTGCTCGCCGTGATGTGCATCCCGATCATGACCGCCATCTGCCGCGAGGTCTTCCTGCAGACGCCGAAGCTCCACGAGGAGGCGGCGCTCGCGCTCGGCTCCACCCGCTGGGAGATGGTGCGGATGGCCGTTCTGCCGTTCGCCCGCGGCGGTATGGTCTCGGCGGCGATGCTCGCCCTCGGCCGCGCACTCGGCGAGACCATGGCCGTGACCATGGTGCTGTCGCCCTCGGCCGTCGTCAGCTTCCTCGTGCTCACCGCGACGAACCCGACGCCGATCCCCGCCAACATCGCCCTGGCCTTCCCCGAAGCGCACGGCACCGGAGTCAACACGCTCATCGCGACCGGCCTCATCCTCTTCATCGTGACCTTCGCGGTCAACGCGTTGGCGCGATGGATCGTCGCCCGCCGCGCCGAGTTCTCGGGAGCGAACTGACATGACCGTCCTCACCCCCACCCCGACCGCCGTCGCCTCGGCCCCGGCAGCGTCGCTCACCGCGGGCAAGCTCCCCCGGTGGGCCCCGTGGGCCCTGCTCGGCGGATCGCTCGCGGTCAGCGCCGCCGTCTTCGGCGTCGCCGCGATCGGCACCAGCCTCGCGGACTTCAACATCGCCGGCACCGTCATCATCGGGCTCCTGCTCTACATGGTGCTCATCACGGTCATCTCCTCGATCGTCGAGAGCCGCCGCAAGGCCGTCGACCGCCTCATGACGGCGCTCGTCGCGACAGCGTTCCTCATCGCCCTGCTGCCGCTGATCTCGCTGCTGTGGACGGTCGTCTCCAACGGCATCGAGCGCTTCGATGCCGAGTTCTTCAGCTACTCGATGCGCAACGTGATCGGCGACGGCGGCGGCATCGTCCACGCGATCTGGGGCACGCTGCTCATCACCCTCACGGCGACGGTCATCGCGGTGCCGATCGGACTCATGACCTCGATCTATCTCGTCGAGTACGGTCGCGGCAAGATCGCGAAGGCGATCACGTTCTTCGTCGACGTCATGACCGGCATCCCCTCGATCGTCGCGGGTCTGTTCATCTACGCGGTCTTCGCTCTGATCTTCAAGCCGGGCATCTCGATGGGCATCATGGGCGCCCTCGCCCTGGCCGTGCTGATGACCCCGGTCGTCGTGCGAGGCAGCGAGGAGCTGCTCAAGATCGTGCCGAACGAGCTCCGCGAGGCGTCGTACGCACTCGGTGTGCCGAAGTGGCTGACGATCCTCAAGGTCGTGCTCCCGACGTCGATCGCCGGCATCACGACCTCGGTCATGCTCGCGATCTCGCGCGTGATCGGCGAGACGGCTCCCCTGCTGCTCACCGCCGGGTTCACGCAGAGCCTGAACACGAACATCTTCAACGGCCAGATGATGACCCTGCCGGTGTTCGCCTACAACCAGTACATGAATCAGGGCACCAACCCGGACGCTTCGCTCGCCCGGGCCTGGGCCGCTGCTCTCACCCTCATCCTCATCGTCATGGTGCTGAACCTGCTCGCGCGCCTCGTCGCGAAGCTGTTCGCCCCGAAGACCTCCGGCCGCTGAGCGCCCGACCACTCAGAACAGGAAACACGTGTCCAAGAGCATCGAAGTCAACGACCTCAACGTCTACTACGGCAACTTCCTCGCCGTGGAGGGCGTCTCCCTCGACATCCAGCCGCGCAGCGTCACCGCGTTCATCGGCCCCTCGGGCTGCGGCAAGTCCACGTTCCTCCGCACCCTCAACCGCATGCACGAGGTCATCCCCGGCGCTCGCGTCGAGGGCGAGGTGCTCCTCGACGGCAAGGACCTCTACGGCCCCGGCGTCGACCCCGTGCTCGTGCGTCGCCAGGTGGGCATGGTCTTCCAGCGCCCCAACCCGTTCCCCACGATGTCGATCAAGGAGAACGTGCTCGCGGGCGTCAAGCTCAACAACAGCCGCATGTCGAAGAGCGACCAGGACGACCTCGTCGAGAAGTCGCTCACCGGCGCGAACCTGTGGAACGAGGTCAAGGACCGCCTCGACCGTCCGGGTTCCGGCCTCTCGGGCGGACAGCAGCAGCGTCTCTGCATCGCCCGCGCGATCGCGGTCTCGCCCGAGGTGCTGCTGATGGACGAGCCGTGCTCGGCCCTCGACCCGATCTCGACCTACGCGATCGAGGAGCTGATCGGCGAGCTCAAGAATGAGTTCACGATCGTCATCGTCACGCACAACATGCAGCAGGCGTCGCGCGTCTCCGACAAGACCGCGTTCTTCAACATCGCCGGCACCGGCAAGCCCGGCAAGCTGATCGAGTACGACGACACCACGTCGATCTTCACCACCCCGTCCGTGCAGGCCACCGAGGACTACGTCTCGGGCCGCTTCGGATGATCTGACGCCGTCGGCCGTCTGACAGGGCTCGGGGACTTCGGTCGCCGAGCCCTGTCGCGTGCCCTCCCCGCCCCGACCCCGCACGACTTCGGGGACCTGGTGCCCGCCTCAGTCGCGGGGCGAGAGCAGGTACGTGTTCAGCTCGTCGGTCAGAGGCTGGTCGACCGGGAGAGCGGCGCCGTCGACGGCGGTGATCGCCGCCGCGAGGCGCACGCTCGACACGAGCCACGCGGCATCCGCCCGGGGAAGATCGGATGCCGGGATCCGGTCATACCCGACCTCGAAACCGCGGGCGGCGAGGTGCTCGTAGACGCTCAGCTGCGTGGTGCCGTGCAGGATGCCGCCGTTCGGCGCCGGCGTGACGAAACGGTCTCCGAACCGGAGGATCAGCGACGCGGTCGGCGCCTCGAGCACGAAACCGTCGCTGGAGAGGAAGATCGCGTCATCCGCGTCACGGCGGAGCGCCTCCCGCAGTGCGGCCATGTTCACGGCGTACGAGAGGGTCTTCGCCCCCAGCAGCAGCCACGGCGCCCGTTCGGCGGCGCCGAGGTCGTAGCCGCGGTCGAGGGTCACCACACGCACACCGTTCGCGCGCACGGCACGGAAGTCCGCCGCCGGGGCCGCGGTCACCCATGCCGTCGGCGTCGGTCCGTGCTCCACTCCCCTGCTGAGGATGAGCTTGATGACGGCCTCACCCTCGCCGCACTCGTCGGCGGCCTGATCGATCGCCTGCCGCCACTGCGCCAGGTTCGGCGCGGGCAGGTCGCAGAGGCGTGCGGAGTGCGCGAGACGCTCGAGGTGCGGCAGGACCTCCTGGGCGTGTCCGTCGACCACTCCGATCGACTCGAACACGCCGTCGCCGCGCTGCGTGCTCAACTCGCCCACGCTGAGGGCGGGAGCCGCCGCGTCGACGTGGGTGAACGTGTCACCGTAGTCGGCACGCTGCTCGTCGGCGGTGACGGGATCGATCATGAGTGCGAAGCGCCGGTTCATGATCCGAGCCTAGAGCGCCGGGAATACCTTCGCTCGTCTCGCGTTACACTGGTACAGGCCGGGCCGCATAACCCCGGGCTCCATTTTTCGCCGCTGCGAGCGGCCTTCCGCCGAGAGGCGTTCTTGCGGCCCGGTCTTTTTTCTTGCCCGGACTTCTTGCCCGGACTTCTCCCTCCGGGCCGCACTCGTTCGCTCAGGCCAGCGCGCCCGACCGCCACAGCACACTCGCCGCGGAGAGGTCCTGCGCATAGCTGCTCAGTCGCAGCGCCCGGGTCGTCAGTTCACTGGCCCGCCCCGGCTCGGTCGCCTCGTAGTCGTCGGCCGTATGCGTCGCTCCGGACGCCTGTACGCGGCAGAACGCGGCCGCGCGCTCGAGCGCCACCGCGAAGTCGCCGCGGAACGCTCCGCGCAGGATCGTGTCGACCAGCGCGACGATCTCCTCCGGGCTCGCCGGGACCGGGGCACCGGCGATGGCGGCGTCGACCGAGGGAAGCTCGACCCGTCCGCGCTCGTACAGCAGCGCCGAGGTCTGCGGATCGGTGTGGATCGCCAACTGCAGCAGGTACAGCCGCCAGAGCGCACCGGGAAGCGTGCGCGAGGGCGCCTTGGACCACAGTTCCGCGATCTCGTCGATCCCATGCTCGGCCGTGAACGCCACCAGGCGATCGGCGCTCACACCGCTCTCGTCGGCGCGCACCCGCGCCAGCAGGGCGGATGCCGTGGCGTGCGCGATGCGCGTCTCCTCGGCGGGATCGTGCGCCCCGACGAGGTTGTCGAAGGAGGCGGAGGGGCGTCGCACGGGGCGGTGGTGCTGCTCGGGCATCCCACCAGGGTACGCGCGATCGGTGACGCTCAGGCCGTGGGGATCGCGATGATCGGGTCGGTCGTGGGCAGGCCGCTCGGCGAGCCGCCCTCTTCCTCGACCGTGACGGCGATGACGTCGCCCTCGTGCATCGAGCCGGAGAGCACGGCAGTGGCGGTCGTGCCATCGGCGTCGAACACACCGGCCGGAACCGGGGTCTCGCCGCGCACGAACCACATCTCGTACGTCTTGCCGTCGGCCGGAGCAGCGAGACCGTCGGTCACGAGCACGGCGGAGCCGAGCGATGCCGACCAGTGGGCCGTGGCCGTGGTGCCGTCGTCGAGCGTAACACTCGCCTGCGCGGCATCCGACGCTCCCGTGATCTGCTCGAGGGCCACGACGCTCGCCGGACGGTTGAGGTAATCGTTCAGCGCGACGGAGCCGATGCCGACGCCGACCAGGAGTGCGAGGCACGCCGCGAGCGCGAAGATCGCGCGTGACCATCGGCGGGGCGGGCGGATGCTGTCGACCGTCGAGGTGTCGGCCGATCCGGAGGACGCTGCGGCAGGCGCGGCCTGCTCATCGTCCGTGCGGCCGTCCTGCGGCATCTGCACGCCCTGCACCTGCGGCGTCTGCGCGATCTGCGAGAGCAGCGCGGCGCGGATGTCGGGCCGGGGCACTTCACCGGTGAACGGGGCCGAGAGTGTAGCGGCGGTGGCGGCATCCGCCTCGACGATGCGCTCCCACTCGGGGTGCTCGTCGAGGGTACGACGGAAGCGCGCCTCGTCCTCAGGAGAGAGCGCGTGCAGGGCGGCGCCAGCCGCGAGCTCTGCGAAGTCCTTCTCGTTCATGCCATCACCCCCATCGCCGACCGGAGCCGGGTGAGTCCATCCCGCATCCGTGTCTTGATCGTTCCCAGTGGCGCCCCCAGGAGCGCCGCGATCTCGTTCTGACTGTAACCGCCGTAGTAGGCGAGGACGATCGCTTCACGCTGAGCTTCGGGTAGGCCGGAGAGTGCGCCGACGACGCGCTCACCTTCCATGCTCAACTCGACCTGCTCCGCCACGCTGTCGTGGGCCACCCCGATGTCCCGCAGTCCCGCCCGGACATCTCGATCCGAACTGGACTGCGAGGATCGGACGCGGTCCACCGCCCGGCGGTGCGCCATCGTCATGATCCATGTTCGTCCTTGCCCCTTGTTCGGAGCGAAGCGCGAAGCGGATTGCCAGATCTCGAGAAAGACCTCCTGGAGCACTTCCTCGCTCTGCGAGCGGTTCACGAGGACTCGGAGGATGAGACCGAACACGCGGGAGGAGAGGAGGTCGTAGAGCTCCGCGAAGGCCCGCTGGTCGCCGGCGGCGATGGCGAGGAGGAGGTCGGCGACGGCATCCCGCGCCGCGCCGTCCTCGGGAACATCCATCCCATCGATGACCATCTCCATAAGCATGCCGTATTCCACCCCTCCTGCTCTGCATCCGACGCCCGATATCCGCTGATTCCTCGCGGAATTCTCGAAGATTCCGCGGCCCGCGCCCCGCATCACGATCGCGTCACGCTCGCGCGCGTGCTCCTTTTCCGTCGGATGTCGTTCGTGCTGGTGCGCCGATCGGATCGGTGGGGCCGTTCGAGACGGATCTCGAAGAAATCTCGAATTCTTCCCATCCGATCGGCGAGGGGTTCCGAACACCTGTCAACGCCACGGAGAGGCCGTGGCGGTAGTTCATCTGAAGGAGCTCGAAATGTTCAGCACCAAGAAGAAGGTCACCGCAGCACTGACGCTCACGGTGGCGAGCGCGTTCCTGCTCTCGGCATGTTCCATGGGCAGCGGCGAAAGCACCACCGAATCCGAGGAGCCCATGGCGCCGGAGAGCTCGCAGTCGTCCGAGCCCATGGAGATGGACCCCGCGGCCAACCTCGTGGGCCCCGGTTGCGCGGCCTACGCCGAGCAGGTTCCGGACGGCGCGGGTTCGGTCGAGGGCATGTCGAAGGACCCGGTTGCGGTCGCGGCATCCAACAACCCGATCCTCACCACGCTCACCGCAGCGGTCAGCGGACAGCTCAACCCCGACGTCGACCTCGTCGACACGCTCAACGGTGACGAGTTCACGGTCTTCGCACCGGTCGACGACGCCTTCGCGAAGATCGACCCGGCCACCATCGACGCCCTCAAGACCGACAGCGCCACGCTGAGCTCGATCCTGACGTACCACGTCGTCCCCGGCCAGATCGCGCCGGACGACATCGTGGGCACGCACCCGACCGTCAACGGAGCCGACCTCGAGGTCACCGGTAGCGGCGACGAGCTGCAGGTCAACGGCGCCAACGTCATCTGCGGCGGTGTCCAGACCGCGAACGCCACCGTGTACCTCATCGACACGGTGCTGATGCCCCCGGCTGAGTAAGAGCGGGAGAGTGCCGATGGGGACCTCGGCACGACGACCTCCGTCATCCGGGGAGGGATGACGCGGGGCTGAAGAGGGCCGTTGACGATAGCTGTGTCGTCAACGGCCCTCTTTCTGCGCCCTAGACTGGGAGCACGGGCCTCTAGCTCAGTTGGCAGAGCATCGGACTTTTAATCCGCGGGTCGTGGGTTCGAGCCCCACGGGGCCCACCGCATTCCCCTCACCGTTCATCGGTCGGGAGAGACCTTCCACGCATCCTCACCCGTGGCGATTCGCTTCGAGGCGTTGAGCCTCGCTGCGGCCGTCGCGGGTTTGCGCGCCGCCTGGTCGGCGATCGCGGCCGAGAACTCCTCGGCGAACGTCAACCGCGGCACCCGCCGCACGATCTCGGCGATGAGCTGCGCATCCCACAGATCTGCCGCAGCGTGCGCGACATCGAGGCTGGTCGCCGCCTCCAGCAGGTAGCCCTCGGGATCCTCGTCGACGTCGACGCTCACCCACATGTGCCGCTGGATCACCTGGCCGAGCCGCTCGCGGCGGTGCTGCGACCACCCGGCTCCGGCAGCGAAGACCTCCGCGACTGCCGCCCCCGCATCTTCGAAGGCCACCGTGTGGCTGTCGAAGGCGGGCACGATCCCGACGTCGTGCAGGACGGATGCCACGAAGAGCAGTTCCTCGTCGATTTCGAGGCCCCGCGAGTCGGCGAGGGCTTTCGCCCAGACCCACGAGCGGAGGGAGTGGTTCAGCACGGCGGGCGTGCACCACTGCCGCGCGACCTCCAGCGCACGCTCCGACGCCGCCGTGGGCGGCACGAGCAGACGGTCGGCGACGGCGGAGACGGGCGCGGGGGTCGACATGGTGCGAGCCTAGCGGCGCGGCCGCTATCACCCCTGCCGCGCACTGGCCACCCCCTTCACGGCATCCGCCCCTCGCGGCAGAGTCGGAGCATCCACTTCCCCCTCCTGAAAGGACGACGACCATGGCGACTCTCACCGGAAACCGCGTGGCATTCCTGGCGACCGACGGCTTCGAGGACAGCGAGCTGACCAGCCCGTGGGAGGCGGTGACGGCCGCGGGTGCGAGCGCCACGTTGATCGCCCCGGCGGCGGGCAGCATCACCGGCAAGAACGGACACGAGCAGGCCGTCGACCTCATCTCCGGCGACACCAGCGCCGATGAGTTCGAGGCGCTCGTTCTGCCGGGCGGCGTGGTGAACGCCGACCACCTGCGGCTCGACGAGGCATCCGTCGCCCTCGCGAAGGAGTTCTTCGCACAGCACAAGCCCGTCGGAGTCATCTGCCACGGAGCCTGGATCCTCATCGAGGCCGACGTCGTCGACGGGCGCACGCTGACCAGCTACCCGAGTCTCAAGACCGACCTGCGCAACGCCGGAGCGACCTGGGTCGACGAGGAGGTCGTCGTCGACGCGGGCCTCGTCTCGAGCCGCACCCCGGACGACCTGCCGGCGTTCAACGCGAAGGTCGTCGAGGAGATCGGCGAGGGTCGCCACGAGGGCCAGACCGCCTGACCCGCATCACCATCGCGCCCGGGGCAGGATCAGGCACCTCCCCGGGCACGATGCCGTCGTACCGCGGCCCGGTTCGCGCATCGCACCGAACAGAATCGTTGGCGGCCGTTCCGGGTGACGTCGGCGACGACGTTCGTGCAGGGGGATGCCGCGCAGCGGCCGAGCCTGCTCATGCCACGAGTGACCAGGTGGAGCGAGGTGCCCAGGTTGATGATCGCCCGCAGCACATACGGAAGCGAGGGCACGTCGTCGCGGTAGTGCAGGTGCCAGCCCTCTCCGTCGTGATTCGTGAGCCGCGGGTACGCAGCCGCCTCCGCGAGCTGGGCATTGAGAAGTTCTGCACGCGCGTCGGGGGCGGCTTCGTCGACGATCCGGAGCCAGTCGTCGATGACGTCGCGCACGCGGGCGTGGTCGTCGGCGGCGGGCGGGAACGTCATCGTCATGCCCATCTCGATCGTGCGCTCCTCGATCCCGGCACGGTCGGCGGGCCAGTCGTTGGCGAGCGAGGTCGCCAGGAGGACCGCGTACTCTCCGTAAGGGTTGAGATGCATAAGGCCATTACATCACGCTGGTCTCATGACCTCCACGGACACCCTCCCGATTCTCCGACCGACCACCGCCCCGATGGCGCACGAGCACTTCTGGCTCACCGAGTCCCGCCATTCGACGAGCGAGGGCATCGTCGTCTACGTGCGGTGCGGGGCGTGCACCGCACGTCGCATCGATCTGCGCCCGTCGAGCGCTGCGCCGTCGACCTCTCTGCCGCCGATCGCGATGAGCCGCAGCGTCGGAGAGTCGCCGAACGTCAGGCCGTGAGCTCTGCGAGCTTTCTCACCGTGCGCAAGTTCCGCGCCGTACCGGCGACCCCCAGCGCGCGATCGAGAATGGCTTTCGTGAGCTTCGACGCATGCACTCCGGACTCGGCGTAGGAGACCCACAGATCGTGCCCGACGAGGGCGATCTCCTCCCCCGGCACCAGACGCTCACGCAGCGCCGCGACCGCACCCTTCTGCGGAGCGCCCTCCAGGAACATCGCATGCAACAGCTTCTCGACCGGATCGACGAACGGCTGCGTCGCGAGGGCTCGCGCGAGCGCGTCGTGCGTGCGCAGGATCACCGGAGTGTCGACTCCGAACTCGTCATGGATGAGCGATCGCACGCGCGCGCAGGCCGCGACCGGATCGGACGGATGCCGACACACGATGTTGCCGCTCGCGATGTACGTCGAGACGTCGTCGAGCACCCCGGCGTCGTTCAGCGCCGAACGCAGCTCGGCCATCGGCACGCGATTGCGACCGCTGACGTTCACGGCCCGCAGCAGCAGGACGCTGCGGCTCACGCCTCGGCGCTCACGACGAGCTCGGCGCCCGCGTGGGCGAGCTCGATCAGCGCAGCCTCGCTCGACTCGGCACCGACGCCCGCGACCAGATCGGTGAGCACCCGCACGCGCACCCCGTGGGCGACGGCATCCAGAGCGGATGCCCGAACGCAGTGATCCGTCGCGATCCCCACCACATCGGCGCTGATCACCCCGGCCGCCGTCAGCACGGCTCCGACCGTCTCGCCGGAATCCGTGACACCCTCGAACATCGAGTAGGCGGGCAGCCCCTGCCCCTTTCGCACGTGGTGGGTGACGGCATCCGTCTCGAGCAGCGGGTCGTACTCGGCGCCCGGCGTGCCCGCTACGCAGTGCACCGGCCAGGAGTCGACGTAATCGGGGCTCTCGGCGAAGTGCCCGCCATTGTCACCCTCGGCGTCGTGCCAGTCGCGCGAGGCGACGATCACGTCGTAGTCGCCGGCGTGGGCGGCGAGGTATGCCGAGACCGCGGCGGCGACCGCATCACCGCCCGCGACCGCCAGGGCACCGCCCTCGGTGAAATCGTTCTGGACATCGACGATGAGAAGCGCTCTGCTCATGATTCGAGACTACGCCGCCGGGAAAAGGAAAGCCCCCGTGATGTTCTTCGCATCACGGGGGCTGTCGGAGCCGCTTGTCAGAATCGAACTGACGACCTTTTCATTACGAGTGAAATGCTCTGCCGACTGAGCTAAAGCGGCGTGCGACGGACGAACCGGCGCGATCACCGATATTACCCTGTCTCGCGCTCGCTCGCGAATCGAGCACGACGCACGCGCGTGTCACGCGCGTGAGTCGCGGACGTCACTCGCAGCGGAGGCCGTCTTCGGGCACGACGTCGTCGAGGAAGAACGCCTCCACGGCGTTGTCGACGCATCCGTTGCCCTTGTTGTAGCCGGTGTGCCCCTCGCCCACGCGGGTGATGAGCACGCCCTCGTCGAGCTGATCCGCGAGCGCTTCCGACCACTCGTAGGGCGTGGCCGGGTCGTTGGTCGTGCCGATGACGAGGATGGGTCCGGCACCCTCGGCCGTGATCTCCCCACGGGTTCCCGTGGGCGGGTAGGGCCACACCTCGCACGAGTCGGGGCCGGTCCAGTACGGCGCGATGGTCGGCGCACCCTCTTCGATCTTCTTCGTGGTCGCAGCTTCGGCGGCGGGGTCGTCTTCGACCGGGTAGTCCATGCAGTTGTAGGCGCGGAATGCCTCGGTCGCGTTGTCGGTGTACGAACCGTCCTCGCGACTGTTGTAGAAGTCCGCCAGCACGAACGCCGTCGACGGGTCGCCCTGCAGCGCCTGGTCGAGCGCCTGCGTGAGGAACGTCCAGCTGTCCTGCGAGTAGAGTGCCGCGATGATTCCCGTCATCAGGGAATCCGCACCGAGCATCCGTCCGTCGCCGTTCTCGAGCGGCGTGCGATCGACGCTCGCGAGCAGCGCCCCGAGATCCGCCATGGCGTCGTCCACCGAGCCGTTGAACGGGCAGCTCCCGGAATCGAGGCAGTCCTGCATGTACGCGCGGAGCGCGGATTCGAATCCGAGAGCCTGCGTCGCACCGACCTCGAGCCCGGGAACCGACGGGTCGATCGCGCCGTCGAGCACGAGGCGCCCGGCCTTCTCGGGGTAGAGGTTCGCGTAGGTCGCGCCGAGGAAGGTGCCGTAGGAGTAACCGAGGTAGTTCAGCTGCGAATCGCCGAGCACGGCACGGATCAGGTCCATGTCGCGTGCCGCGTTGATGGTGGTGATGTACGGCAGGATGCCGTCGCTGTTCGCGTCGCACGCCTCGGCGAACGCGGTGTTGCGCTCGGTGAGCTCGGCCTCCCACTCGGCGCTGCCGCGGGGCGAGGTCGGGACGTCGTAGAGGTAGGCGTCCATCTCGGCCGCGTCGAAGCAGCGCACCGCCGTCGACTCGCCCACGCCGCGCGGGTCGAAGCCGATCACGTCGTAGTTCTCGATGAGGTCGGCGCCGACCGCGTAGTCGAGGCTGTCGCGGATGAGGGCGACGCCACTGGCGCCGGGACCGCCGGGGTTGGTGAGCAGGGAGCCCATCGGCGTCTGCTCGGCCTGGTGCCGGATGATGGAGAGCTCGATCTCGCCCTCTGCGGGGTTCTCCCAATCGAGGGGTGCGGTGACCGTCGTGCAGTCGAAGCCGGCGCTGCCGCAGGACTCCCAGGTCAGCTCCTGCGAGTAGAACGGAAGGAGTTCTTCGGATACCCCGTCGGTGTCGGGCGCACCGGTCGCCGACGGGCGCGTCGCCGTCTCCTCGGGGATCATCGAGTAGAGGCAGCCGGAGAGCGCCACGGCGGCGACGGCGAGGCCGGCGACGAGTGCGGCGGCACGGCGGAGGCGGGAAGTCTTGCGGATGTTCACGGTGTCCTCCCGCTCGTGATGGTCACGAGCAAGCTCTCAAGGGCGAGCAGCGGTGCGACGTTTCGCTCCAGCGCCTGCCGGGTGTCGGCCAGGTGGTCGAGTACGACCAGCGTACGGGTCTCGGGCCAGGCTTCGGCGAGCGCGCTCAGCTCGGCCCGGAGCTCACGGTTGATCAGTTCGTCGGTGCGGCCGAACTGCAGCATCACGACGTCGCGGAAGAGCGACTGCATGTCGGTGAGCACGCGGTCGATGCCGTCGCGCAGGCTGCGGGTGGCGCGCTTCTTCTGGTCGTCTTCCAGGGCCGAGAGCTGGGAGCGCAGTGCCGGGGGGACGGCCTGCCCTTCGGCGACGCCCACCATGCGCAGCAGGTTCGCCCGCTCGGCCGCGTCGCGCTCGGCGGTCAGGGCCTTCGCATCCTCGGTGGCGGCCTGGATGATGCGTCCGGCGACCTCGACGGCATCGCCCACACCGCGCACGCCGATCACCGAGCGGAGAGTGTCGTCGCGCCGGCGACGGGCGGCCTCATCGGTGGCGAGTCGCTGCGCCATACCGATGTGCCGCTGGGAGTGGCGGGCGGCCTGCTCGGCCACGACCTCGTCGACACCCGTGCGCAGACTGATCAACCGCGCGACGTCCGCGACGTCCGGTTCGCGGAGCCGCAGCGAGCGCACGCGCGAACGGATGGTCGGGAGCAGATCGGCCTCGCTGGGGGCGCAGAGGATCCAGACGGTCTTCTCCGGCGGCTCCTCGAGCGCCTTCAGCAGGACGTTCGAGGTGCGCTCGACCATGCGATCGGCATCTTCGACGACGATGACGCGGTAACGACCGGCCGAGGGAGCGAAGTACGAACGCTCGACCAGGGCGCGCGCCTCGGCGATCGTGATGATGACTTTGTCGGTGCGCAGCGCCGTCACATCGGGGTGCGTGCCCGCGAGAACCTGCCGCATGGTCGCCTCGTCATCGGGCCGGTCGGCGACCAGCGCCGCAGCGAAGGCGTAAGCGAGGGTCGAACGCCCGGACCCCGGCGGACCGGTGATCAACCAGGCGTGCGACAGCGCCGACGGATCGGATGCCGCGTCGCGCAGAGTCTCGACCGCGGCATCCTGCCCCCACACATCGGCCCACGGGAAAGGGGCGGCGATGGTCTCAGGCATGCACTCAGCCTAATCGGCACCACCGACACCGACCGCATGCGGTCGTGGCGCTGTGCGGAGGAGGGGGCTCAGGCCAGGAACGACGCGACCCGCGCACGGATCTCGCCGGCGATCACGTCGACCGGCGAGGAGGCGTCGATCACGAGGAAGCGTTCCGGTTCTGCGGCGGCGAGCGCAAGGTACGCATGGCGCACTCGACCGTGGAATTCGGCCTTCTCCGCTTCGAGCCGATCGAAGGGCTTGTCTGCCGAGTCGAGCCGGGTGCGGGCGGTCTGCGGGTCGAGGTCGAGCAGCACCGTGAGGTCGGGCAGCGCCCCCTCGGCGGCCCAGAGCGACAGCTCGCGGATCTCGGTCGCATCGAGCACGCGGCCCGCGCCCTGGTAGGCGACGGACGAGTCGAGGTATCGATCCTGCAGCACGATGTCGCCCCGCTCGAGCGCGGGGCGCACGACGGTCGCGACGTGATGCGCCCGGTCCGCCGCGTACAGCAGGGCCTCGGCACGCGGCGCGATGTCGCCGCGGTGGTGGAGCACGATGTCGCGGATCAGCTGGCCGACCTCCGACCCGCCGGGCTCGCGCGTGCGTACGACCTCGTGGCCTGTCTCCGACAGCCAGGAGGCGAGCAGGTCCGACTGCGTGGTCTTGCCCGAGCCGTCACCGCCCTCGAGCGTGATCCAGCGACCGCGGCCTTCCGTCACGAACCGGCCTTCTTCGCGGCGGCGTTCGCGGCGCGCGTCGCGGCCGCCTTCTTCGCCGCAGCCGAGCGTGCGGCCGCCTTCTCGGCATCCGTCGGAGCCTTCTTCGCTGCAGCCTTCTTGGCCGGAGCCTTCTTGGCGGGAGCCTTCTTGGCGGGAGCCTTCTTGGCCGGCGCTTTCTTCGCCGCCGCACGCGAGCCGCGCTTGGGAGCGGGGCCCTTCGCGCGCTTGTCGGCGAGCATCTGCACGGCGATCTCGAAAGTGATGTCCTCGGGCTTCTGGCCGCGTGGGATCGTGACGTTGGTCTCCCCGTCGGTCACGTAGGCGCCGAATCGACCGTCACGAATGCGGATCGGCTTGCCGCTGACCGGGTCGGCGTCGAACTCGGCGAGCGCGCTGGATGCCCGTCGGGCACCGTACTTGGGCTGCGTGTAGATCTCGAGCGCCTGCTCGAGGGTCACGTCGAAGATCTGCGATTCGCTCTCGAGCGAGCGCGAATCGGCGCCCTTCTTCAGGTATGGACCGAAGCGGCCGTTCTGGGCGGTGATCTCGTCGCCCGATTCGGGGTCGACGCCGACGACGCGAGGCAGGGTGAGCAGCTGCAGGGCGGTGTCGAGATCGATCGCGTCGACCGACATCGACTTGAAGAGCGATGCGGTGCGCGGCTTGGGCGCGGTCTCCTTCTTGGCACCGCGCTTCTTCGGAGCTTCGACGACCTCACCGGTCGTCTCGTCGACCGCGGCGTCCTCGGACACCGGGTCGTTCTCCTGCACGTAGGGGCCGAAGCGTCCGTCCTTGACGACGACGATCTTGCCGTTCTCGGGGTTCTCTCCGAGAACGCGGTCGCCGGCGACCGGAGCGTCGATGAGCTCCTGCGCCTTCTCGGCCGTGAGCTCGTCGGGCGCGAGGTCTTCCGGGACGTTGACGATGCGCGGCTTGGCCTCGGGGTTCTCGGGGTCGGCGACCTCGAGGTAGGGGCCGTACTTGCCGAAGCGCAGGGTCGCGGTGTCGGTGATCGGTGTCGAGTTGAGCGCTCGCGCATCGATCTCGCCGAGGTTGTCGACGACCTTGCGCAGGCCGACGTGCGCGTCGGAACCGAAGTAGAAGCCCTTCAGCCACTCGACGCGGTCCTGCTCGCCGCGTGCGATCGTGTCGAGGTCGTCCTCGAGCGAGGCCGTGAAGTCGTAGTCGACCAGCTCGGCGAAGTGCTCTTCGAGCAGGCGGACGACGCTGAAGGCGAGCCACGTCGGCACGAGCGCCTGGCCGCGCTTGACCGCGTAGCCGCGATCGAGGATCGTCTCGGGGATCGTCGCGAACGTCGACGGACGCCCGATGCCCTTCTCCTCGAGCACCTTCACGAGCGATGCCTCGGTGTACCGCGGCTTCGGCGTCGTGCGGTGCCCCTTGGCCTCGGCTTCGGCGACCGACAGCTCATCGCCCACGGCGACGGCCGGGAGCGACTGGTTCTCGGCGGCATCCGCATCGCCGCGCTTCTCGTCGCGACCCTCTTCGTAAGCCTCGAGGAATCCCTTGAAGGTGTAGACCGTTCCGGATGCTGTGAACTCCGCGACCTGCCCGGCAGCGTTCACCGCGATCGTGACGGTCGTCGTCTCGTACTTCGCGTCGGCCATCTGGCTGGCGACGGTGCGCTTCCAGATCAGGTCGTAGAGGCGCTGCTCGTCACGGTCGAGCTCGGACGAGAGCGACGCGGGGGTGCGGAAGTTGTCGCCCGAGGGACGGATCGCCTCGTGCGCCTCCTGCGCGTTCTTGCTCTTCGACTTGTACACGCGGGGCTTGAGCGGCACCGCGGAGTCACCGTAG